>NZ_JBSPSR010000008.1:0-273732 GCF_059623105.1 Halorubrum orientale
CCGTTTCCACGACATTGAAGAACGATTCTACCGAAGGATCATCCTGCAGGGTCGCTGAACTCATTCCACCTCAGCGTTCACCCTGCTCTTTGGTATGTGAACTGTTCTATGACACCCTGATTGGCCGGTAAAAAGTGAGTCATAGGCTCAACAAGCGAAGTACTCGGCCAGACAGAGGGAGTAAGAGGTAGGCATAATCGTCATGTGTGCGCTCGCGGCGGTACAGCAAAGTTTGACTCGTGACGTCTCAAGCGGCGGGCTCAACGCACGGTAGTTGAGCGGCGTGGTCAGGCACAACTGTAGTTCGATTGACCCCGTTTATACCACGGGCGTTTATAAGGTAGGGGGACACATATAAAAGCGAACGATGACGAACCCCGCAGACTCTATCGAGATTCAGAACGTGGTTGCATCGACGGGAATCGGACAGGAGTTGGATTTGGAAGCACTGGCAGAGGATCTTCCCGGTGCTGATTTCAACCCCGACAACTTTCCTGGCCTAGTCTACCGAACCCAAGAGCCGAAGGCGGCGGCACTCATCTTCCGGTCGGGAAAAATCGTCTGTACGGGCGCAAAGAGCATTGACGACGTCCACGAGGCGCTGGGGATCATCTTCGAGAAGCTTCGCGGCCTCCAGATCCCAGTCGAAGACGATCCGGAAATAACGGTCCAGAACATTGTCTCGAGTGCAGACCTTGGTCACAACCTCAACCTCAACGCACTCGCGATAGGGCTCGGCTTAGAGGACGTCGAGTACGAACCCGAGCAGTTCCCAGGACTGGTCTACCGAATGGACGAGCCAGAGGTCGTGATTCTCTTGTTCGGGAGTGGGAAGATCGTCATCACCGGCGGGAAGCGAACCGATGACGCCGAAGGTGCCGTAGAGGAGATTGTCGAACGGATAGAGGGGCTTGGACTCCTCGGGTGAGGCCCAGTACCAACCGTAGAGACTACGTGATCGCTGCGTCTTCGACGAGTACCTCTTTGACCACTGTCGGATCTTCGAGTAGCTGATGGTTCGTGTAGCTTCCTTCTGCACTGCCTCCGCTGTGTTTCGACTGTTCGATGATGTCGAGAAACGCGTGTTCTTTGAGTAGGTCTCTGACGCGTCGTAACGAGAGCGTGTCAGATCCCTCTTGTCGACAAATGTTTTCGTACACCTCGTACACGCGACTGGTACGGAATCCATCTTGGCGGTCAGCAGAGAGCGAAAGCAACGCGAGCGCTTGAAGAACGTATCGCGAATGTGGCGTCGACCCTCGAATGAGCTCACGGAACCGGTCGGTTTCAGCGCGCTCGCGTGCTTGGGTGACAAAGGCCTCGCGCACGGTTGGTTCGCCGTTTGCCTGTGCGATCTCTCCTGCGTATCGCAGAATGTCTATCGCCTTCCGGGCGTCACCGTGTTCACGCGCGGCGACGGCGGCCGCACGAGGGATTGTCGACGCGGCGAGCACGTCTTGGTGAAACGCGTCTGACCGGGCTTGCATGATCGCCCTGAGCTGGTCCGCATCATACGGGGGAAAAACAAACTCACGCTCACAAAGACTGGATTTTACTCGCTCATCCATTCGGTCTTTGTACTGAATCTTGTTGCTGATACCGACGACACCGAGCTTACATTCGGTGATCTTCCCGGCTTCGCCGGCGCGAGACAGCTGCATCAAGATCGCATCATCATCGAGCTTGTCGATCTCATCAAGGATTATCAGTACGACGTCGTACTGCTTGTCAAGGATACGCCAGAGTCGTTTGTAGTACGTCGACGTGGAAAGCCCCTTGTCTGGGATGTTGATACCGGTCGCGTCGGGATCGTTAACACCTGAGGCGATGGTCTGGACCGCCTGCGTCTCCGTGGTATCCTGCGCACAGTCGACGTAAGCGAAGGTGGCGGTGACACCCTCTTCACCGGCCGTGGAGACAAGTCGTCGAGAGACGTACTTCGCACAGAGTGATTTGCCGGTGCCAGTTTTTCCATACAGGAGGACGTTGCTCGGGCTCTGGCCGAAGATAGCCGGGTTCACCGCGGTCGCGAGTTCGGAGATCTCGTCATCACGCCCGACGATGCGGCCTTCACCCGGTAGGTGACTGATCTCGAGGAGTTCCTTGTTGGCAAATATGGGGTCCTCTCTAGTGAAGAGGTCGTCCGCAGTGTTCATGTCTGAGACACCGGGTTTCCGGTGAAATGCGTTCTGTTTTGTCGGAGGGGTGGTCCAGCTGGTGGCTGCCAAGGGAAGCAGATACAGTAGGTGAGTTGTCTGTGGGTCATCGGTCGGGTACCACGGTGTCGATAGACGGTGCTAGACACACACACCGGGTTTCCGGTGAAATGGGTGAGACGGTGGAGTGGAGTGAGGAAGTGATGTGGAGTGAGGAAGTGATGTGGAGTGAGGAAGTGATGTGGAGTGAGGAAGTGAATATCCATACACCCCGAGAAAGGTGGTGTGGTGGCGCGCGCCTCGCGAGCTCGTCGGAGGCGGGCTTGCGAGCGCGTGCGAGGGATGAGCGAGTCGCCGCCGGCGACTCGCGAATCGGTTGGGGAGGGCGTGGCCCAAGTGGTGTCCGGTGTCGCGCGGTCGTGGTAGTTGCACCACATACGCCAGCGTATTCGTGCTGAATCAACTGTAGAGAGTGTGGCCGAAAGTGGTACCCATGCGTTGCAGAGTCACATTCACTTCGCTTGCACTGACGCGTGAGCGCAGGCTGGTGATATACTGCACATAAGCACAAAAATTCGACTACGCGTGCGCAACAGAGAGTGATCATGAGCCCGTATCACTGGAGATGAGGTGTCACCGGAAACGAGGTGTCACTGAAAAAAATCGATGCCACTGGTCGAATCCGCCATCAATCGGTTCTTCAGCACTGTTCTAACATGCACATAGCCACGCTATCAGTGCAATCCTAGAAAAACCTCAAAAGCCGCTCACAGCGTTCCTGCATCCATATATTGACACTAGTCACAAGCCTAGCACTAGTCACATGTACTGGTGCTGATTACAGACGGTTTAGGTGTGTTTCCGGTGAAACACTAAAATCTGCAACAGCAAGAAATCCATCTAAGCAATTAGTTTAGTGGTTTATACTCAGTATAACTATATAATACGGTTGGTATCAGTATGTCCGTCAAAGAGATACAGACTCCACTTACCCACCACCAGCCCACCTCCAGCCCACCTCCACAACACCGTTTCACCGGAAACACGGTGTGTGTCTCTCTCAATTCAACTGCCCTACAGAACGACCCACCACGTTTGACCACACACTGGTCGAGGACCCGACTAAATAATAGTCAAGAGCAACAAAAACTAAATCGAAACCAGTGTGAACTAGTCGTGAGGACGAGTCCCCTGACTCGGTAAGTTGGGATGGAGCCCGACACTCGGTTTAGTATCCCTTCCAGTATCCTAGCCAGCCGATAGCCGCTCAATCACTTCCTCCATGATCATACCTCTCGTTCCCATATAGTACCCAGGATTCCGGTATCTATCGGCTCAAAATATGGCTCCTGAATCTCGGGACGCCGCTCAAACAATCGCTCACTTACTCCTGTGCATCAACGACGGCAACGCTGGCAAGATTGACGATATCTTTCACCTCGTCGCCGCGCTGAAGCACGTGAACAGGCTCGTCCATACCGACGAGCATCGGGCCGATGGCCTCAGCACCACCGAGCCGCTGAAGCAGCTTGTACCCAATGTTGCCCGCCTCGAGGTTGGGGAACACCAGCACGTTTGCGGCCTCGTCAAGCTCGGAGAACTCGTAGGTCCCCTCAAGAATCTCATCAACAACCGCCGTATCAGCCTGCATCTCTCCATCAACGGGGAAGTCAACCTCGCCGTCCTCGTGAAGTAGATCGACGGCCTTGCGTGGCTTTCGTGTGCCCGCATTGTCGACGCTCCCGAAGTTCGAGTACGAGAGCACGGCCGCCCGTGGTTCAACATTGAACCGGCGGGCGAGCTCGGCCGTGTGACGCGTTATCTCTGCAAGTGTCTCGCTGTCCGGGTCCTGATTCACTGTCGTGTCTGCACAGAACACGACGCGGTTCTTGAACGTCAAGAGATACACACCGGCAACGGTGTCGGTGTCGGCTGCCGACCCGATCACCCGAAGCGGCGGGCGAAGTGCCGATGGATAGTGATGAGTGAGTCCGGTCAACATTGCGTCTGCATCGCCAGTCTTCACCATCACGCTCCCGAGGTAATTCGTATCTCGGCGAACGAGTTCAGTTGCCTCACGCTGAGTGATTCCCTTCCGCTTTCGTAGCTCGTAGAGTCTATCACCGTATGCGGAAACATCGCGCTCGGCAGGGTCAACGATCTCCGGCTGAAACGAGAGACCGAGCTCGGCAGCCGTCCGAGCGATCTCATCGCTGCCACCAAGCAACACGGGCTCGGCTATTCCCTGTTCGGTGAGCTGATAGGCAGCTCGGATCATCTTCTCGTCTGTCCCCTCGGCAAGGGCGATCCGCTTCGGGTCGTTCTTCGCCTTATTCAACACGACCCGCATCATCTCGCGCGACTTTCCGAGACGCGCCTCAAGCCGCTCGCGATAGCGCTCAACGTTGACGGCTGTGCGAGCAGATCCAGAGTCCATCGCCGCCTGCGCGACGGCCGGCGCAACTTCGAACAACACCCGCGGATCCAGCGGCTTCGGGATGACGTACTCCGGACCGAACTGTAGCGGATCGTCTCCGTACGCTTTGACGACCGCGTCGGGCACGTCTTTTCGCGCCAGCTGTGCTAGCGCCCTCGCGGCGGCCCGCTTCATTTCTTCGTTGATCTCCGTGGCGCGAACGTCGAGTGCACCCCGGAACAAGAACGGGAAGCCGAGCACGTTGTTCACCATGTTGGGGTAATCAGACCGTCCGGTAGCCATAATCACCGTGTCGTCGCGTGCGGCCTTCGAATCCTCGTACGTGATCTCCGGGTCTGGATTCGCCATCGCGAACAGGATCGGGTCGTCCGCCATCGAGCGAACCATTTCTTGAGAGACAATCCCACCGACAGAGAGGCCGACGAAGACGTCGGCTCCGTCGAGTGCGTCAGCGAGGCCGCCGTCGTCGGCCGTACTTGCGAACTCTTGTTTGTACTCGTTGACGTCACCAGCGACCGCGCGGGATTCCGTGATGATGCCCGATGAGTCACACATCGTGATATTCTCGCGTTTCGCACCGAGCGACACGTAAAATCGGGCGGTGGCGATCGCCGAGGCACCCGCACCCGAAAAGACGATTTGGAGGTCTTCGAATTCTTTGTCAACAATATCCGCCGCGTTGATGAGTGCAGCACCGGAGATGATCGCCGTGCCGTGTTGGTCGTCGTGGAACACCGGCACGTCCATTTCTTCACGGAGTCGTGTCTCGATTTCGAAACACTCGGGCGCTTTGATGTCTTCAAGGTTCACTCCACCGAATGTCGGCTCCATGGCCGACACCGCGTCACAAAACGGCTCAACATCGTCAATATCGAGTTCCACGTCGAAGACGTCAATATCGGCAAATCGCTTGAATAACACCCCTTTTCCCTCCATCACCGGCTTGGAGGCGGCCGCACCAATGTCGCCGAGCCCGAGCACAGCGGAGCCGTTCGAGACAACTGCAACCAGGTTCCCCTTCGCTGTGTACTCGAAGACTCGGTCGGGATTCGCAGCGATATCTAGACACGGCGCTGCGACCCCCGGCGAGTACGCCAGCGAGAGATCTCGCTGTGTGTTCGTCGGCTTCGTCGTCGAAATCTCGATCTTCCCCGGCGGGTCCTCGCGGTGATACTCCCGCGCATCGTCGTCCAATCCCATGGTTACCCCAATTAGCGAACAGAGTAAAAAGCTATCCGTAGGCGTCGAACCGTCTGTTCGACGATCGTCCCCCTGCGACAGGTCTTCGTTTCTGCTAAAATACCATACGTCCGCTAACATCACCGAACGCTTGAAATCCGACTCGCCACCCTACCTGAACACCGACTCACCACTCAACTCGAATACTGACTCACTGCTCAACTCGAATACTGACTCACTGCTCAACTCGAATACTGACTCACTGCTCAACTGGATAGTCGACACACAACCCGGCCCAGCACCCGAGCCGCAGCGTTTTACACCGTGAGCGGCCTTTGGTGACCAATGAGGATACGGGGCGAACGCGAGTGTCGCGAATGCGGGCGTCGCTGGTCGTACTTCGAGACCGGAAGCATCGAGTGCCCGACGTGCGGTAGTCTCCACAGCGTCGGGACTGGTGACCGAGAGGCGCACACCGACGCGCCCGTCACACTTGATCTGCACGAGCATCGGGACCGTTTCGGTGAGGCGACAACTGCGTTACCGAGTGAGGGGGTTACCGAGCTCAAACGCGACCTGCGAGCGTACGTTCATAAGCGAGGATTTGTTCACGCTGGTGAACTCACCGAACTTGACGCACCGTATCTCGCCGCGCGCGAACTCCTCGAAGCGGTCGACGTCTACGATCGACTCCGTCACCCCACCGACAGTGAACATACATACCTCCTCGCCTTACTCGCCGGAACCGACAGCGGCGATCGGCCCCACGCAGCCGAGGTACCGTCATCGATGCAGTCTGCACGAGGGATGGCGACCGCACTCGCCGTGGAGACGTACCGAGAAGAGCTCACCACGTATCTGATGGAGTCGACAGCCAGCACGGACGCGCCCAGCGACTCTCCTCACGGGCGTACCGAGTCCGACACCGCACTGGCATCTCGCCCCCACAAAAGCGAGGGTCCCCAGCGCACACAACTTGATCGGCTCCGTGAGCGACTCCGCGACCGAACCAAGCAGATAATCGCACTACAGGGAGATGTTGCCCCTGCCACCGCCGACGAACTCGTGCGTGCGACCCGAGCCATCCACACGGCCATCACGACCGACAATCAAGATGCACTCGACCGAGCAGAGACACACCTCGGCAACGCTACACCCTCGGCGTGAGCGGTCCGTCACCGGTGCTTTCCCGCACACGACGGCTTCGTCTCTCAGCACTGATACGCGAACACGGAGATTGATATAGACCGATCGCTGCACGAGCGTATGATGGCCTTCGACATCCACGAGCATCGACACACGCTGAAACTCCTCCGTGACACGGGAACAACGAGTCTCTGGCGCTCCCGTGGGGCGGCTCGGTGTCCAGCCTGTGGTGAACCGTTTGCCCGACTGTTCGTCACCCAAGCCGAGACGACGACCATCCCAGAAAACGATGGCTCTGCCTTCTGTCTCCTTCGTGAGGAGTCGGCGATCAAATTGTTCTGTCACTGACTGCAAACGCTTGGAACGGGAGGCGAGACCACCGGCCGACAGCAAACTGGCAAACTGGCATCTATCTCTTGACATCTTTATCAGCGATTCACGATCGGTTGCCGATCACTCTTCGGTGTCAACAGCCCTGTCGACATCAGAGTTGACATTGGAGTCGATTGCGCCCGAATCAACCCTCGGCGTCTCACTCGTGTCCGAGTCGGTAGTGGGTAGTGTAGTCGCCTCCGTGTCAGTCCCATCGTCTGTTGTTCTCTCGTCCGACGCTTCTGTGTCGGATCCACTCGCGTCAACGCGGGCGACACCAGACGTCTCGTCGAAAACGAGGTGCCGGTGTGGATACGCCATCTCGACGTCAGCATTGGCGAGTCGGTCGCGGATGTTCGTGTTCACCTCCGACTGGACCTTAGCGAGCTTGTACGGCTTTTTGACCCAGTAACGAAGGCAAAGCAAAATGCCATCGTCTCCAAACTCGTGGAGTCGACAGTCGGGTCCTGCAACGTACCGAGCAACACCGATCCGGATGTCCGGTCCACCGTCGATGACGGCCTCACAATCTCGTGCAGCACGCTCGATGAGTCGGCGCGCAGCGGTCACATCGCTCTCGTAGGTGACGAGGACGTCGATCCGTCGACGGGTGCGCTCGTCTTCGGCAGAGTAGTTTATAACGTCGCGCTCCCGAATGTTGCCGTTCGGCACGACGAGGAACGTATTATCGAGGGTGAATATTTTGGTGTATCGAATCGTGATGTCGTCGACGAACCCCTTCGTACCGTCATCAAGCGCAACCATGTCGCCGATTTCGAACGGCTGGTCGGCGAGGATGAACAACCCATTGATGAAGTTGCCCACGAGCGGTGCGAGGATGATCCCGATGATGGCCGAGAGAACCGCCGTCCCGATCAGGAGGTCGGTAAATCGGAACCCCACCAGCCAAAGTCCGGTGAGAAACGCAGCCGTGACCGTTCCAAGACGGACGCCGCGCACGATCGTCTGTGCCACACTCTGGCGGGAGAACTGTCTCGCCACGGGTCGCCCAATGAGCCGGACCACGACCCGAGACAGGGCTGCTCCGACCACGATCGAGAGCGCGACGACAAGGAGTCGCACGCCAGGGATCGACCCGAGCGCCTCAACCCAGCCGACGAGTGACGGCACCGCCGATCGAACCATACGACTACGGCAACGGCCACGCGAAAAAGCGTTTCTTCCGAGCCACAGCTGACGGTCTTGTTGATCGTCGTCCGCCAGGCCGCCGTCCCACCAGCTGCTGTCCTAGCGGTCGTCGCTCCACCGGCTGCTGTCCTAGCGGTCGTTGTCTCCCCGCTTAACACGAATCAAATACACCCAAGTGTACAATTGCGTGCAACTTCACTCATAGTAAAAAGCTATACCAAATGCGCTCGTTAGATCACGTATGCCAGACGACCTCCGGACGACGCTCGATCGTGTCGGAGACCGGTTCAACCTCGGCGAGTACGAGATCGACGCGTACCTCGCAGTGTTAGAACACGGCGAGTTGACCGCAAGTGACATCGCCGATCGAACGAACATTCCACAGCCGCGGGTGTACGACACAGTTCGGAGCCTCTCTGATCGCGGGCTCGTCGAACTCCGAGAATCTCGCCCGATGAAGGTCGTCGCGGTGGACCCGGACGACGCGTTCGACGGCCTTCGGTCCTCATTCACTGAGATGGTTGACGAACTCGCCGCGCGGTACACCGCGCCGACCCGGGAAACCGAGGCCGTTTCGCTGGTCAAATCTCGGTCGACGATCCTTCGTTACCTCGAAGACGTCATCACCGGCGCCGAGTACGAGCTTGCCGTCTCGCTAACGCCCGACCTTCTCCGTCGATTTCACGAAGCGCTCGCACAGCAGGTGGCCGCCGGCGTCAGCGTTGAGCTCCTCGTCACTCCTGCCTCTCAGGCACCGGATCCCAACGAGTTCGACTACCTCACGGTAGCGACGGTCGCGCGTGCGCGACGAGGGATTACTTCACCCGTCCTCGCTGTGGGCGATGGGGAGTACTCCGTGTACGCAACCCAAGATGCGTTGCGTGACGACCGCGAGCGGTACGGCGTGATATTCAACCGATCTGCGCTGGGCTTTCTCGTTTCTGGCTTCTTTGGAACCGTCCTGTGGACGACCGCCGAGACACTCGCGACCGATGACGGGACACGACCGTTCCCGCGACGATACGCATCCATCCGCCGAGCGGTCAAAGACGTTCGAACGTTCGGTGACGAGACGTTCTATGCGACGGTCGCCGGACGCAACATCGAAACGGGCGAAACAATCACCGTTAGCGGACAGGTACTCGACGTCGAGTTTGAATCCTCCGAAGAGGTCGCAGCGCTTGTCGTCGAAACCGAGGACGGACCCGTTGAAATCGGCGGTCGTGTTGCTGCACTTGAGGATGTCGAAGGACAAGAAATCGTCATCGGTCGGGACGAACCGCCGACGTTGTGACGTCTCTCACAGCTATGATCGTTGACCTGCCTCTCAGGAGAGTGACTTTGCGCAACCGCCTCCGGTAGCAACTTATTCTCGGGGTGAGCAGACTGTGTATGGACGTACGCGTTTCCCCGTCGATGGTAGCCGGTACGGCTCGTGCACCGCCGTCGAAGAGCTACACCCACCGCGCCCTATTGGCGGCCGGGTACAGCGATCGAGCCACCGTCGGTTCGCCACTCGTCTCGGCAGACACACGCGCGACGGCCCGGGCGGTAACTGCCTTCGGCGGGACGGTCAGTCCCTCTCTCGACGCGATCGATACGGGCCACGAATCGGTCGATGTCGTCGGGTTTGACGGGCGCCCGGCCGTCCCAGACGACGTCATCGACTGTGCCAACTCAGGAACGACGATGCGTCTCGTGACCGGAGCAGCTGCGCTCGCTGACGGCGATACGGTGCTCACCGGTGATGCCTCACTACGCTCTCGGCCGCAGGGCCCACTCCTCGATGCGCTCTCTACACTGGGTGTGCGCGCAAAATCAACGCGCTCGAACGGTCAGGCACCGCTTGTCGTCGGTGGGACGCTCACTGGCGGGGAGGTCTCGCTCCCGGGCGACGTATCCTCGCAGTACGTCACCGCGCTGTTGATGGCCGGTGCCGTTACCGACGATGGCGTCGAGATCTCGTTAACGACGGAGCTCAAGTCGGCACCGTACGTCGATATCACCCTTGAGCTGCTCGAGGCGTTCGGCGTGACAGCGACTCCGGTCGGAAGCGAGACGGCGGCGGGCGCGGGCGGATTCTCCGTGCCCGGCGGACAGTCGTACCGACCGACGGGCGGCCGGTACGACGTCCCTGGCGATTTTTCGTCGATCTCGTATTTGATTGCTGCGGGTGCGGTCGCCGCAGATCCCGATAGTGCCGTGCGAATCGAAGGGGCCCGCCCCAGTGCACAGGGTGACGTCGCCATCATCGACATCGCGGCGCGGATGGGCGCGCACATCGACTGGGATCGCGATGAGGGCGTGATCACGATTAAACGATCACCACTGGAGGGTGTCGAGGTCGACGTCGGCGACACGCCGGACCTGCTCCCAACGATCGCCGCACTTGGTGCGGTCGCCGACGGTGAAACGCGGATCGTCAACTGCGAGCACGTCCGGTACAAAGAGACGGACCGCGTATCGGCAATGGCCGAAGAGTTGACGCGGCTCGGTGCAGAGACGACAGAGGAGACGGACACCCTCACGATTCACGGCTCCGAAAGCACCCTCCAGGGGGCCACGGTTGACGGACGCGGCGACCACCGAATCGTCATGTCGTTGGCGGTCGCCGGACTGGCTGCGACGGAGTCAACGACGATCCGAGGCGGTGAGCACGTGGACGTCTCGTTCCCGCATTTTTTCGAGACGATCGAGGCGTTGGGTGCAACCGCCGAAGCCAACGTCTAGGAGTCGCATCGGGGGAGCTTTTTCGATCCCGTTCGAACTGTTCGTGTGTCCAGCGACGATGGCCCAACTATCGACCCAGATGATATCGGGCCAGCAGGGGCGGCCATCGCGGTCGCGTTCACTGGAGCGCTACTCGCAGCAGTGGGTGTTGGCCTCTCGCTCGCCATTGGCCGCGCGGGGTTCGTGCTCGCTGTGATGGGCATCGTTGTTGCCCTCGCGAGTCCGGCGGCATACTGGTACGTCGCACGCGAGTACGGCCGGTGAGACTTCCCGAAGCGGAACCACAGCTACTGCCGCAAGGCAGACAAGAGGTCATACGCAGCAGACTCCTCGTGGTCGTGTCTGACAACCATATTATAAGATATGTCCATCGCATTTATTGCAGGCCGCCATGTAATTCCGACAATGTCATCCATCGAGCTCACGTCCAGTCAGAAAAGCATCCTCTCGGCGCTCATCAACCTCTACGGCGAAGAAGAAGACGCCGTCAAAGGCGAGGCGATAGCCGAGGAGGTCGATCGAAACCCCGGTACGATTCGCAACCAGATGCAGAGCCTGAAGGCGCTTCAGTTAGTAGAGGGCGTCCCCGGGCCGAAGGGAGGATATAAGCCGACATCAAACGCGTACGAAGCACTCGACATCCAGCGCATGGATGAGCCCGCCCGAGTCCCGATTCAACACGAAACTGAAGAAGTAGAAGGTGTCAACGTCGACGGTATCGACCTCTCGAGTGTGCACCACCCCGAGCTGTGCCGCGCTGAGATCCACGTCCAGGGCTCCGTCCGCGACTTTCACGAAGGCGACTCGGTGACCGTCGGCCCGACGCCGCTCTCGAAGCTTCTCATCGAGGGCACCGTCGATGGCAAAGACGACACCGCAAACGTGTTGATCCTCCGGATCGACGATATGCACGCGCCGGCCGGCGAGCCTTCTCACTGAAGCCACTCGCGTGAACGCACCCGGTCGAATACACTCGACCGCATCCACCCGGCCGACTTGGATTATTTCTGACCAACCGGCGGCAGTCGGTCGACTATACGCACATCACGTCGGACCACCGATTGTGTCCGCTAAGGTGGTCTGTGCTCTCGGAGCCGATGCAATCGGGTGAGACGCGGCTGTCAGACTGTATCGACTCGAGACACAGAATCGGTGAGTAGCAGTTGAACCGCTCCCATTGAGCCCGTGGGTCTGGTGGCCACTCGAATAATCGCCAGTCGGCCGCTACATATCACCGAAGGCCCCGATGGCCCGGCCCGTTGAGGAGACCTTCGCGATCCAGCGTGAGGCGATGGCCTTCTTCAGCAGCTTTGCGGGCGTTCCCCCGAAAGTGTCGATTGGCATCCCCACGACGTCGTGTGCGACCGCTTTCTCGCCCACGGAGATGACGGTTCCTTTGTCCTCGTGCGTCCACGTTCGAAGTGGCGCCCCGCGAGCTGCACGCGCGAGGTTCTCGCCGGCGACCTCTGCGGCCTGCCAGGCGGCCTGCGCCGTCGGCGGCGCGACGTTGTCGTCACCCTGATCGATGAGCGCGGTGTCGCCGATGGCGAAGACGTGGTCATCACTCGTGGTGAAGTCGGCGCCAGCAAACACGCGGTTCGAGCGCTCGTCTTTATCGAGCGAGACGCCTTCGAGCTCCTCTTGGCCCGTGACGCCGCCGGTCCAGACGAGCACGTCGTACGGGAGCTCCGTCGGCTCTTCGTCGTCACCGCCGCCGAGGTAGACAGCGTCCTCATCAGCCTTCGAAATGAAGTCACCAGTCCGAATCTCGACATCGGCTGCTTCGAGTCGTTGTCTGAGTGCACCTTGGATCGCCGAGTCGTTCCCGGGGAAGATCTCGTCGAGTCCCTCCACAAGCACGATATCGATCGGTGCGCGGTGGATGTCGCGATACTCGGCGACCTCGCCTGCGGTCTGGATTCCGGATAGCCCGGCACCTCCAACGACGACCGTAGCGGGATCGCTTCGGGTGGCCTCGGCGGCCGCGTCACGGACGTCCTCGTGGATGGCCTGGGCGTCGGCGAGACTCTTGAGCTGGCGGGCATGCGTTTGGAGCCCGTCGATCCCGAAGAAGGCCGTCGTTGAGCCGACCGCGAGAAGGAGGTAGTCGTATGGAACCGTCTCACCATCTGCGGTCTCGACAGCGCGTTCGTCGGTATCGACATTCACGACCCGCCCCTCAACGAACGTCGACCGGTCGGACATGATTTCATCGACTGGGACTGTGAGCTTCGATTCGACTGCAGGGTTGCGTATCACGCGGTGGACCTCGTGTAAGACGAGGTGGTAGTCGTGTTCGGAGACCCAGGTAAGTTCGGCTTCGCCTGCACCAACCTCGTCTTCGAACGCTTTTACAGCCCCGGCACCGGCGTACCCGGAGCCGACGACAACGACCTGTGTAGTCATACTGTGTCGTCCGCAGTGCGCGGGTAAAGACGCTTTGAAAGGCGCTCACAGGATTGACGGGTTCAGCGCCGTCCTCAACGCGGACTCACCGGTGCCGACACCGATATCGAGACCGATCTGACACCGGTACCGACACCGATCTGACACTGGTACCGACCCGTCGTCATGAGCGACAGACGCTCAAATCGACAGCCCCGCGTGCCAGCGGGCCGCCCCGGCCTCGCGTTTGATCTCGTCCATTCGGGCGAGCAGTTTCACGGCGAGACTTGCGGTTTCGGCCGCATGTGACTCACCCTCAGTCCGGAACTCGCCAGTGATCCGATTAGCGTAGACAGAACAGACCGCGCCCGCTCTGAGGCCGTACACGCTCGCGATCGTCAAGATCGCCGACGCCTCCATCTCGATGTTCTTCACATTCGCGTCCTGCAGTGCGTTGACCAACTCGTCCGATCCGGCTGCTTCGAATCCGTCGAATCCAGGACGTCCCTGACCGGCGTAAAATGAGTCGGCGCTCATCGTGATACCGGTGTGGTAGTCGTACCCCAGCCGTTCGGCGGCGGCGACGAGCGCCGAGACGACTTCACCGTCGGCCGTGGCAGGATAATCCGCCCGCACGTACTCCTCACTCGTCCCTTCCTGTCTGACCGCACCGGTCGTGATGACGAGGTCGCCAACGGCCATCTCCGGCTGGATCGCACCACAGGACCCGACCCGGATAAACGTGTCAACCCCAACCCGAGCGAGTTCCTCAACGGCGATGGCAGCCGACGGCGACCCGATACCCGTCGACGTCACCGAAATTGGGACGTCGTCGTAGTGTCCGGTCGCGGTGCGATACTCCCGGTGGTGTGCGACCGACTCGTGATCGTCCCACAACGCAGTGATGGTATCGACGCGCCCGGGGTTGCCAGGTAACAACACCGCATCGGTGACGTCGTCTGGGCCGACCTCAAGGTGGTACTGAACCTCGTCGTTCGGGTCTTCGCTGTCACCGGTCATCGGTCGTCAGCCGCCTCTGTGAGCGTCGACCCCGATATCGACGTCGGTAGCAGGTCGCCGAGTGTGTACGCCGTGACCGCGCCGTCGCCTTCGTCACAGACGACGGCCAGGTCGTCGGCGGCGAACTCCGCGAGCGTCTGTCGACACATTCCACACGGAGTGACGCCGTCGCGAACACCGGAGCTGACCGCGATCCGATCAAAGCCACGGTGCCCGTCCGCCACCGCCTGCGCTATTGCAACCTCCTCAGCGTGGAGGGTGTTAGAGTAGTTGGCGTTCTCGATATTACAGCCGGTGTAGACGGTTCCGTCTGCGGTCCGGAGTGCGGCACCGACGCGATACTCGGAGTACGGGACGTACGCGTCCGCGAGGGCGTCACGAGCGGCCTCGACCAGCGAATCCATATTCGTGTATCGTCGGGGCGAAAAATAAGTGGTGAGGTCGGGTGTCGACGTGGTGAGGCCAGTCACCGATACCGATATCAGCCCAGTCTTCACCGACCCGTATCGTACTTGTACGTCGCCGTCTCCGGGTCAATCCCGAAGTCTTCAGCCGACTCCTCGGATTCGGCCTCTCCAGAGGCGTCGCTACCGGGTTCGGCATTTCTGAACACATCCCGAAGCCGCCTCGGCATCTCGAACGCGTCGGTCGCAAGCTGGAGTGGGACGATGTCTCCATCAAGAGTCTCGCGTTTTACCGCCTGTCGGTCCTCAATAGCGGCCGGAAGAGGGGTTCCCGGAGCGACCCGTTCGAAGCCGAACTGCTCGAGGTACTCGGGTTGGTCGGTGAGCACGTAGACGGTGTCGAACCCCTCGGCTGCAGCCGTGTCGACGAGTCGTTCGACCACGTGTGCGCCGACGCCGCGCCCGCGCCACTCGGACACCACGCCGATGCCGGTGAGCTCGATTGTCTCTTCACCGTCGGCTTTGTGCACGAGCAGTCGTCCGAAGCCGGCCCGCTCGCCGGAGTCTTCGTTCACCGCGATCACATAGTCCCGTGATCGGAAGGCGACGTCGTCGAGTCCGACGCGATCGATGGCGTCCAGCAACCACGCCTCGTCACGGTTTTTGGCGTCGCGGACGTACATAACTGGCACTACGCGACCCAGGATAAAAACGATTCGCCGGTGTGATGGGGTATCCACGCGGGAGTCTGCCGGCGTGGTGCCGTCTGTCGAACGACAGAACGCTGCGTGCGTGTTCGTTCACTGTTCGGCGTCTGGTGCGGCAGGCACGGCGGTATCGAGACCCGCATCGAGATCGACGGTGGCGTCGTAGTCAAGCCTGTCTCTCGCCCGCGAAATATCGGCGCGGCTGTGTCGAATATCTCCGTCACGGGGTGCGGTGTGTACGATCTCGGAGTCGCTACCGACGCTCTCCCGGATTCGTTCGGCGAGGTTCCGTATCGTCACCGCCTCACCGGTACCGACGTTGTATGCGCGGCCAACGTGCTCGGTTCGTGCGGCCAGTCGGTTCGCTTGAACCACGTCGTCGGTGCTCACTCAGGTCGACGGCTCGTCGAGCGCAACCGGGATCGAGCGACTCGCTACGTCCGCTGCGAACGCCTCACCGTCAGCACTTAGGCGGTTGTCTGTATCCTGCCCGCCCGTCTCGTAGTGGATTGGAACTACGAGCCCCGGACCCATACGGTTGGCGAGCACCGCGGCGGCGTGGCGGTCGGCCACAACTCCGCCGCCGCCAATATTCGCGAGAAAGACATCGACCTCAAGTTCGGCATACGCGTCGAGCGCGTCACCGTCGCCCGGCCAGAACACTGTGTGGTCGTCGATCGAGAGCAGAAAGCCACAGCCCGACCCTGGCGGGTGTGGAACGGCCCCGTCAGCGTCCGCACACGGCCCCTCCGGGTCGTTGTGGGCGGCCACCGTCCAGACGGTGACCATTCTGTCGGACGCCTCGACGCCGACCTGTGCCGTGTCGTCCACGCGGACCACATCGTAGTCGGCCGCAAGCGACTCGAGTCCCTCGACTTGCCGGTCGACGCCGGACGGATCGACCGCTTCTGCGAGTAGAATTGTCGCGTCGGTGGCCGCAACCGACCGGATACCCGCTGGGTCGTAGTGATGGCCGTGGGTGACAACCACGACATCCCCATCGCGGGCCCAGTAGTCGTCGAGCACGCCGTACCGTCCCGGATCGGTGTACACGACCGGTCCGTCGGTGGTCGTAACCCGTGCGGTCGCGTACCCGAGCCACTCGATCGAGACCGTGCCGTACTGAACCGTCATACGAATGCCTTCCTGTCGGCGTGGCCTTCAGGTTACGCATCGGCTTCGGCAGCGTGACCGGGCTCAGTGCCCCTCGCTAACGACGAGGAGGTCCCACGCCGCTTCGACATCGACTCGAACGTCCAAGACGTGTTCGGGAACGAGTGGCATCGGAACGGGGACGAACCCCGCCTCGCGCATCGGACCGAAGCCACTCACCGACTCAACGACTCGCCCGTCGGAACCGCGTCTGACGCGGAATCGCTTGTCCGTCGGGTCGCGTCGATAAAAGTACGGAAACGCGCCTGCGGGCGGGGTTCGCAGGCTCTCGACGCCGGCGAGCACGACGACGACTCGCCCGCGAATTTCACACACGAGCCGCGCCACGACGGGTCGGCTGTCTGCGTCGACCGCGGCCGAGTCGACCCCTGAGACGGCTGGAACCGGCCCGATCGGCGTGTCAGTCTCACGCCAGCGGACCGGTGGGTCGCCGGTGGACCGCGACACTCCGGGAGTGTTCGGAGATCGCCCACCGACGGCTGGCGGTGCCGGTGGCAACGCCGGTGTCGAATCGCGCCGCTCGTCCGCATCCCCGACGGCGTCGGTACCCGACGCCTGTGCCTGCACATCCTCACGGTCATTGCCCGGCAGGTCGTCGACGCGGAAGCACGCGTATCCGCCGGTCGCGTTCGAGATCCCACTCGTGTCGACCGGGATTCTGTCGGGCCCTGCGTGGAAGGTCCGACGGCCGTCCGTGACGGCTGCGAGAAGCGGCGGGTCAGTGAGGACGTCCCGCACGAGGGCCGCGACTGTGTCGTCGGCAACGACGAACAACGCCCGCCGGTCACGATCGATCGCGTGACCAAGCCGGGAGACGATCGTCGTCGGGGTTGCATCCGCCGCGGTCAGTGGCTCGACACCGAGCGTAACCTCGGCTCGCTCGGCGAGTGCCAGCGGCTCTGCGCGGGTGTCCGGCCGCACCACGTCGAACCCACGGCTCGCGAGGTGGCCGGCTGCGGACTCTGCCAGCCGTCGTCGGGCCGCGTCGCCGAGTGGATCGGGCATGTGCCACCGTAGGCGGTCGAACGGGAAGCGCGTTTCGCGTCGGTCGGGGAGTTTTTGACAGCGGGGACCGACGACCCAGTTCATGAGCATCGAGTCGTCCCTCGCCGACGGCGTCGAAGCGGCACTGGACGTCGATCCCGACGAGTTCACAGCACGCGCCGAAGCGGAGGCGGCGACGGTTAAAGACGCGCTCCACGACGGCGTCTTCGACAATCACCAGTCGATTGTTGGCTTCGAGTACGAGTTCTACGCGGTCGCCGACGGCCGCTGGAGCGGGGAGTCACGCGCCGGCGACTACGCACTAATGCGGGTTCCCCGGCGACTGCTGGAGCTGATGGGATTCGAAAAGGAGCTGGGGCTCCACAACGCCGAGATGTGCACCAGTCCACAGCCGCTCTCCGATCACGGGCTCCGCGCGCAGCTCGCCGAGGTCCGTGCCCGACTCGAGGCGGCCGAGAATTGTGCCGGCGTCGAGGGGATGCGGCTGGTCTCTGACGGCGTCTGGACGATCCCGCCCGCCGGCGAGTCTGCGGCCGAGTACCTCACCGACAGCGCGGACGTCGACGGAGTGACTGTCGCTGCGAACATGAGCGACGCGGTTCGCTACCACGCCATGGCGAACGCGGGCCACGACGACCCGATCGTCCTCGAGGCCCCGGGCGTCACTCTCGCGGCCGACACGGTGATGCCCGAGAGTCTGATCACGTCCATCCAGCCCCACTACCAGGTCGCACAGGCCGACACGCTCCCAGTTCACTTTCGCTACGCGCTCCGGATCGCTGGCCCGTTGTTGGCGCTCGGGGTGAACTCGCCTTTCGTACCGCCGTCTTTGTACAACGAGGACTGGGACGGCGAGCGCGTGCTCGCCGAGGGCGCGGCTGAAAACAGAATCCACATCTTCGAGTCCGTGCTCAACGGACAGACAGACGCGAGCAAGGTTCGCTTTCCGAGAGACGTCTACGAGGTCGAGACAGCCGTCGATCGTATCGCCCGCGACGAGACGCTGATCCCGATGCCCAAATCGGACGGCTCGAATCGGTTCGACGACGCGTTCGCCACCTTTCGAACGAAACACGGCAGCTACTGGCGCTGGGTTAGGCCGGTGTTCGAAGGGGCGACACGCTCGAGTGCGAACGCGCGCATCGAATTCCGCCCCGTGCCCGCCCAGCCGACAGTTCGCGACGCCATCGCGTTCCAGGCCGCCTTCGCCGGCCTGATGAGTGCACTCCCACGCCGTGAGCACCCCGTAATCAATCTTGAGTGGGAGACCGCCCGGGATAACTTCTACGCGGCGGTCGCCGACGGGGTCGACGCCGAGATGACGTGGATCGACTGTGACGGGACACACACAACCGACACTGACGTCCTGTACGAGGATCTGCTCGACCACGCGGCTGCCGGTCTTGAGGCCGCCGGATGCACCGCCACAGAGGCGTCGTCCTGGCTCGCACCGCTACGACACCGCGTGGATACCCGGACCACCCCCGCCGGATGGAAGCGGGCGCGGGTTCGCTCGGCACTCGAAGGCGGCGACTCGTTCGCGACGGCTGTTCACGACGCACAGCGTGCGTACGTGAGACACCAAGCAGAGACGCTGATTGACGGCGGATTCGCCGACTGGTAAGAATCAACCAGAGTCCGTCGAAGCTACGCTGATTTGAACGTGAGGCCGTCCCTGAGCGCCTGTGCCCGCGAGAGGGCGCGTTCGCTGGCATCATCGGCGGGTACCGTTGATGCGTCCTCGGTAACGGTCACGTGTCCCATCTTTCGCAGTGGCCTGACAGTTGCCTTACCGTACCAGTGGAGGGCTGCTGACGGCTCCTCGAGGACGTCGTCGACGCCGCGAAGTGCCGTGTCGCCATCGAGCGGCTGTGACGCCGTGACGTCGCCGAGCACGTTGGCGATGACCGCCGGTTCAACGAGGTCGGTCGGGCCGAGCGGCCAGCCAAGTACGGCCCGGACGTGGTTCTCGAACTGTGAGGTCGCCGCCCCCTCGATCGTCCAGTGGCCCGAGTTGTGCGGGCGCGGGGCGATCTCGTTGACCAGCATCTCCCCCTCGCGGGTCTCGAACAGCTCGATCCCGTACACGCCACGGCCGTCGAGAAACGCGAGTACGTCCTCGGCGACCGACTGGGCCCGCTGTAGCCGCTCGTCGGTCGTTCGCGCCGGGGTCACGCTTTCGCGAAGGATCTCGTCGCGGTGAATCGTCTCGGTCGCGGGGTACGTGCGCGTCTCCCCGTTTGCGCCTTTCAGTCCCATCACGGCAATCTCGCGCTCGAAGTCGACGAGGCGCTCTGCCATCGCGTCGCCACCGACTGCCTCAAGCGCTGCGGCTGCCTCCGAGGGATCTTCGACCGGAACGTTTCCACGGCCGTCGTACCCGCCTCGTCGTGCCTTTAGCATGACGCCGTCGAACGCCTCGACGACGTGTTTCAGCCCGTCTGCGGTCGCGACAGCGGCGAACTCGGGGACCGGAATGCCCGCGTCGGCCAGCGCTTCGGTCTGGACGAGTTTGTCCTGTATCGTCTCCAGCGTCTCTGGCGTCGGGTGAACCGGCACGTAGTGGGCGTCACCCGCAGCAGCGAGCGCCGTAGGGTCGGCGAGTTCTATCTCGTATGTGAGTGCGTCGACGCGGCTCGCGATGTCTTCGATGGCGTCTTGATCGTCAAATTCGGCGACAACTTGACCACGTGCGACTGTCGAAGCCGGACACGACGGCGTCGGATCGAGGACGACCACGTCGACACCGAGTGGCGCTGCCGCCTCCGCGAGCATCCGTCCGAGCTGGCCGCCGCCGACGACGCCGAGAGTCGGGCCGGGCAGAGTGATCGACATCTATCGCCCGCTACACCACATCGACGCATAAGGATTGCTGACTAGTCGGATCGATATCCACAGCTGTGGATCGCCGTGGCTGAATATCACGTGGCAGCACGTCGATGACGACGCGTAGCGGCTGGCCCGATGGCAACCCTTAGGCGTCAGACGCGTCGAACACCCGCCATGGGAACGATCGAGGCTGACTTTTCGGGAGAGACGGTCGTCGTCACGGGCGCGGCGAGCGGAATCGGTCGCGCCGTCGCGCACGCTTTCGGTGACGCGGGCGCGACCGTGATCGTCGCCGACGTTCGAGAGACGCCCAAAGACCTCGACGAAGCGACTCCGACACACGAGGTCGTCGAGGACCACGGCGGGACCGCCACCTACGTCGAGACGGACGTCACCGATCCGACGCAAATCGAGTCGGTTATCGAGGCGGCTCGGACGTTCGGCGGCGTCGACGTGATGGTGAACAACGCGGGCGTCCACCGAAGCCGGTCGTTTCTCGAGGTCACGCCCGACGACCTCGCGGCCGTCCAAGCGGTCAACCTCCGCGGAACGTTCTTCGGCACGCAACTCGCGGCCCGCGACATGATCGACCGTGGTGTCGAGGGCGCGATCATCAACACGTCATCGACGACCGCAGAACGGCCTGAGCCGAATCACGCTCACTACGCGGCGACGAAGGGCGGTGTACAGATGCTCACTCGGAGTGCGGCGCTCGAACTCGACACACACAGAATCCGCGTCAATGCGGTCGCACCCGGACCGATCGCGACCGAGATTCGCGAGGGGTGGTCAGCCGAAGCGAGAGCCGACATCGCCGATGCCGAGGGGCTCCCGTCGCGAGCCGGTCGACCCGACGACCTGTCAGGTGCGTACTTGTACCTCGCCTCGGCGCAGGCGGACTACGTCACCGGCGAAACAGTGTGGGTAGATGGCGGGGCGAGTTGTTAGTCGTCGGTGCCGTCGGTGACCGCGATCGTCTCGAGGTCGCTCTCGAGATCTGCGACGAAGTCGTTGTACGCAGCGACGAACCCATCGAAGCTGGCGGCGTACTCGCGCACATCGGGTGCGCCGGGGGCCTCGTACTGAGAGAGGAGATACACGCCGTTTGAGCCGCCGATTCGGAGGTACGAGACTGCCCCCTCGTCCCACTTGAGCTCCCAGCGGTCGCCGTCGACGCGCGCGGTGAACGTCCCGTAGTCGTCGCCTTCGAACCGATATATCTCGCCGGCGATGATGGCGCACGTCTCGCGTATCGCACCAAGGACACGGTCGCGCTCGGCGACGAGGTCGTCGGTGGGAGCCGGGTCCGGGAACGCCGTCGACACGTCGTCGAGCACGCCAGACAGCGAGTCAACGTGGTCGTTCCACGCCGCCACCATCGCGGGATACGCCGCGAGCGCGGTCGCAAGCCCCGCCGGCTCCGGTGGGTGCTTCGTCGATACGACGTAGGTGTCCGAGCCGCTCCGGGGTGAAAACAACAAGAAGTCCAGCTCGCCGGCCTCGTGTTTGACCGTCCACTCACCGTCGTCGGTCGCGAGTTCAACCCGACCGTAGTCACTCCCCTGCAGCCGTGCGAGCTGGTGGGCTATTGCTCCGGCGTGTGACTGGACGGCCGAAACCAGCTCGTCGCGGCGCGCGGCGACGGTTTCGACGTCGGCGATATCGGCGCCGATAGTGGCCGGTTGGTCGTCGTCGGCTGCGGGCATACACAAGAACGAGTTGGTGAGAAATTAAGCCTCGCGGTCAGCAAGCACTGCGAGCCGCACCTGCCGGATCACGGAAGCGACTCGTGGATCTCCCGAATTCGGTCCGGCCCGTCGATACCAGACCGCACCACGAGCGCAAACACCTCGTCGCTGCCGGGAACCGGAGCGTCACCGCTCAGTATCGCGCCGGAGCCGGTCTCGTTGACGAGCCACCGACGGCCCTCGGCTATCGCTTCGCGGTTGAGCCAGGCGGGCGGCCCGCCGACGACCAACAACGTGCGGTCGGCGCGACCGTCCGCAACGGCGATCGTGTTCTTCCCGCGGGTCGCTTTCCGGATCACCGTCTCGATGACGGAGATGGCCGCGCTCGTGTCTACGGCCGGCGGTTCATCGGAGCCAAACAGTCCGAGTCCGAACCGAGAGGACGTAGACTCGGGCGTGTCGACCGCCTGCGTCGCGTAGCCGAGCGCGGCGACCTCACCCGCCTCGCCGACCGCCCGGGCAACGTCGCTCGCGTCAAGCACCTGTTGTGGGGTGACGGCGTCACCATCGGTCTCTCCCGCGCCGAACAACGCCGCCACGTGGTCGGCGACAACCTCGTTGATGCGCTCGCGCGCTGCGGCTAGCGTCTCGCCGCGCCGAAGCCAGGCGTCGGTATCGAACGGGAACACCGCGGCCGTTCGGTCGGAAAGCGCCGAGAGCGTCCGCGCCGCGTTCTTCTCGCTCAAGGGACGCGTCGGCTCGGCTGTGGCCGCCGACGGGTCCGTCTCGCCCGTCCGTTGGGTCGGGTCCTGCGTCGACCGGGCGACGGTGCCTTGGCGATCCGGTGCCGTCGGGAGGAGCCCGATCGCGTACACTGGGGTGTCGTAGAGCCGCCGGAGTTCGGCCGCGAGCGCTGGCGCTGCCCCACCACCGGCACCGCCACCGAGGCCGATGATGAGGACGAACGCCTCGGCGAGTGAGGGGCGCTGGTCGTCCATCGCGCGGCACAGTTCGTCGGCGTGGGCGTCGCCGATCTCCCGACCGGCGTGGAGGTCTCCGGTCAGCCCCTCACCCCCGGCAGTGTCACCGAATCGGTGACGACGGGCTTCGCCGACCGCCGAGAGCGACGCGAGAGCCGCGCGATCGGTGTCGAACGCAGAGACGCCGTGGAGGAACCGCTCGTGGTCACGGTCGGCAGCGAGCCGGTCGACGATCCGACCGCCCGCCCCGCCGAGACCGATGACGTGCGCGCGCATACGTACCCGAATGGTCAGCGAGCACGGATATATGCTCTTCGTCGCCGCGTCGACTACAGGAACTCTTCGAGTCGTCGCTGGGCTGCAGAAACAGACCGAGACTGATCGTCGGGGTCAACCCCGAGCAGTTGTGGGAGTGCTGTGTCACCGAAGGTCAAGACGAGGACGAGCACGATCGGCGCGAGAAAGAGGCCGTGGAACCCGAACACGACGGGGCCGAAGACGTACGCCAGCATCAACAAGCCGACGTGGGTCGTCTCGCCGCTAAAGTAGGGCCGTAACACCACGTCGGGGACGGTGTCGACGACGACGACCGCCACAGCGAGTAAGACGGCAATGTACGCCAACAGCCCGGTATCCGAGCCGAGCAGTGCCGGCACGGCGGTCACACCGGCGAGCGGAAGGTAGACAATCTTCATTCCGACGACCGGAATCAGACTCGCAATCCCGGTGAGCGCCCCTGAGAGCGTCGGGTACGGCACAGAGACGGCCGGAGGTGCAACGACGTTGTACGCGGTGTAGGTCACGATGGCGATGATCGAGATGGCGATGACGTTGAGCAGGTTTCCGTACAACACCGCTTCAAGCTCTGCGTCGGCCGCTTCAAGATACTCACGGACGATCGCGTCGTCGTCGAACCGGAGCAGCCACGCGTGAAGCGTCGGGCCGTCGAGAAGCAGATAGTAGGTGACGACGACGGTGATCAACACATTCAGGAGGAAGCCAGACGCGGTGTTCGTCAACAACGCGGCGTTGTCGACGATGAGCCCGACGAGGGGGTCAAATTGGCCAGACTGATACGCGTCGATCGCCCCACGAACGGAGAGATCAGAGAGCTGTCGGAGTCGTCCGACCCACCGCTCCTGTCCACCGACCGACTCGGCTATCGGGTACTGTTGGATAAACCGGCGCGCCTCGACGAGCAGCAGCACAACCGTAGAGCTCAAAAGCAAGAGGAGGGGGACGGCGATGACAGAGAGTGCGGTCGCCGCTCTAAGCCGAGCCGGAAGCCGGAACCGAGCGAGCGCGTGGTAGAATCGTCGTGTGGAGTAATACAGGAACACAGCAACGGTCAGCGCGGCGACGAAGCGATAGGCGATGTAGCCGGCGATGAGTGCGACTACGAGGCCGAAGAGGGCGACGACGAGGCGTTTTTCGTCCATACGGTGTCCGTCTTTCCGGCCACGTACAAACTACTGACGGTCCAAGCGGTGAGCATTCACCGCTCTAGTGGCCCTGAGACGGATGTATCTGGGGTGCCGTCGGTCGCACTGGGAGTCCCGCCATCGTGTTCGTCGGTCTCGGCAGCCCCGGGGGCGGATGTGTCCCGGCGCGGTCCTCGGCCCCCGTGAGTCGAGTTCGACACGTCTCCCCCGGCCGCCGCGCGGGTCCGCTGGTCTTCGGCCTCGCGGTGTAACGAGAGAATCATGTCGGCGAGGACGCCGAAGACGAGCAGCTGGATCCCCAAGATGATCGCACCGGTGGCGGCGACGGCGACGATCTCGTGACCCACGTCGAATCGGATCCACCGGTAGAGCACGAAGCCCGCCATGATCGCACCGAGGATCGTTAAGCCCGCACCGACACTACCGAAGTAGAACAGCGGATTGTTCGTCTTCGCTTTGCGGTAGAGTTCGAGGAAGATCACTCCGCCGTCACGGACCGGATGGAGGTTCGTCGAGGAGCCGCCGGGCCGCGGTCGGTAGGTGACGGGAACCACGGCCACCGGAACCCGTTGTTTGACGCACTCGACGGCAAGTTCGGTCTCGATGCCGAACCCGTCGGCCGAGAGCGGGAGCCGACGGAACGACTCGCGGGTGAACGCGCGATAGCCCGAGAGGATGTCACCGTACGCGTCACCGTGGATGACCCGGAACGCGCCGTTGATGATCCGGTTACCGACGCGGTTTAGCCGGGTCATCGCCCCTGGCCGCATGTCGGCGAACCGGTCGCCGATAACGTGTTCGGCCTCGCCCGCGCGGAGCGGTTCGATCATCGCGTCGGCGTCAGCCGGATCGTACGTCGCGTCGGCGTCGGCCATCAACACGTACGGGGCTCTGATCTGCTCGTGAACGGCCTCCCGGACGGCCTGGCCCTTTCCGGTTCCCGACTGCACGACAACCCGTGCACCGGCTGCCCGTGCCGTGTCGCGAGTTCCGTCCGTCGAGTCACCGTCGACGACGAGCACGTTCTCGAATCCCGCGTCGCGGAACGCGGTGACGACGCTCCCGACCGTTTCGGCCTCTTGGAAGGCCGGCAACAGCACACAGACGTCGTCGGTGCCGCTCATACACCGGGCCAACTCGGCCGAGTCGCTAAACTCTGTCCCTCGGCCGCCGCGAACACCTGTCTGATCGACAACACGTGTAGATGGTTCGTGGTATACACCCCCACGCTCATGTACGACCCCGGCACACATGATGACATGTCACACCTATCGGCGACCGACGGCGACGCACTGGTCCGCGCCGCACGGACCGCAACCGGCGACGAGCTCCGAAGTGTCACGTACTTCACCGAGGACACGGTCGAACAGCTGTACCTGCGCGGGGAACTCGACCGGACGGCCGATCTCGTGGGGTTCGCAGAGAGCGAGCGGCACGGGTTCCACGCCCAGTCGCTGTATCGAGACACCCAGCTCGGCGCCTACCAGTTCACCGTTCGAGTGTTCGCCAACGGCTATCTCACCCGAGTCATCGCGAACGGACACGGCGTGTGGGTGACGACCGACTCGATGGAGATCGACCGGTTCGAAGAGCTCGCCGCCGCGCTCCACGCGCTCCTCGAGGAGTTCGGCCCTGCAGTAAGCGACTGAGGCATTCGAACGAGTCGGACTCGTGTGCGCAACAACGGGCCGGTCGCGGCAGATTGCGTCTGTACACCTTGTACATTGGCTGTCGAATATAATGAGCATGGGAACAATGTTAAGGAGTATCCTGTCGTACGAGCGGCCATGGAGACGCGGAAAGTCCAGCGGCTGGGCCCGTCGACGTTGGCGATGACGCTGCCCGCCGAGTGGGCACAGGACCACGGCGTGGAGAAGGGAGACGAGGTGTCGCTGCGGATGGGCGGCAAGGGGACGCTCACGGTGTTACCGGAGTCGGTGAGTAACGAAGAGTCGGAGGCAATACTCAGCGCAGACGGCCTCGACGCCCAAGCACTCGAGCGCGCGGTCGTCGCCCAATACGTGCTCGGTCGGCGGGTCATTCATGTCAAGAGCGAAGGGACGCTCGACAGCGAACACATCAATGCGGTGTACAAAGCCGAGACGCAGCTGATGGGGCTCGGCGTGATAGAAGAGACCCCGGAAGATATCTCGATTCGCTGTTCGGTCGACCCGGAAGACTTCACACTCGACAACCTGCTCGAACGACTCGAGAATACGGGGTCGACGATGCGCGGTGAGGCGGTCAAAGCGCTCGCCCACGGAAACGCCGACCTCGCCCAGCGGTCGCTCAACCGTGAACGGCAGGCAAACAAGATATTCGTGTTGTTGTTGCGGCTCATCTTCACCGCCTACCAGAACCCCAACCTCGCACGGGCCGTCGGACTGGAGGAGGGATTCCCGCTCATCGGCTACCGTTCCGTCGCGAAGAACCTCGAACTCACCGCCGACAACGCCGAAGACATCGCGGACATCGTGATGGAAGCGGAGGGCCACACGCTCGACGTCGACAGCGCCACGATGCGGCAGATCCGGGAGTTCACCGACCAGGTGGACGAGCTCACCGCGCTCGCAGTCAGGGCAGTCGTCGAACGCGACTACGACCTCACCGTCGAGTGTCGTGACCGCTTTGCTAGGCTCGAAGATCGCGAGCAAGAGATCCTCGACGAGCTACCAACTGACCTCGACAACACCGTGTTGCTGTTGACCCGAGAGGTACTCGTCAGTCTTCAACACACCGCCGAGTACGCCATGCGGAACGCCGAGATCGCCGCGAATCTCGCGCTCAACGAGGCCTCAGAGCACGTCCATATCGTGTGAGGCGGTCCGCGCGCGGTATGTCAACCGGTGACGTCAGGTCCGCATGAACTAAGTAGCGGCCCGCAAAGCCTCTCGTATGTCTGAGGCAACTCTCTCGTCCGACAAAGGGCTCGGCGTGACCCTCGCGCTGTCGGCCGTGGCGCTCGTCGGCGCCGCCGTGATGTTCGGATACCCGACGCAACTGGGAAAGGCGTGGGGGTTCGGCACCGCCTTCGTCTGTGCGCTGCTCGCCGTCGTCGCGGTACAGATCTTCGAGTGACGGACGTCACGAGAAACCGTTAAGCCCGTCAACCGCCTTTGATCGCTTGATGAGCGAGTACACCGAGGAAGAACGACGCATCCTCGCGTACCTCACCGACAGCGTCACCCGAGGCGAGCGGTACCTCCGTTCGAAGACGATCGCCGACGCTATCGGTCTCACCGCCAAACAGGTCGGCTCCCGCCTACCGCACTTAGCGGAGAAAGCCGACGACGTCGAGATCGAAAAGTGGGGCCGGGCCCGATCGACGACGTGGCGCGTAAGCCAGTCGTGATAGTGGCAGCTAAGCCAGTTGTGACCACGCTCTCACCGTGAACACCGTCTCGATACGTTCGGACCGCGACGCCGACTCCCCGCCATTTAATCGTCGGCAGAACGACGACGTAGTATGACCGTCAGGGTCTCCCGGACGTTCGAGTTCGACGCCCCGCCAGCAGCCGTGTGGGCGTTCATCTCCGACGCCGAAAAACGCGCGGGAGCGATAAGCGTCGTGGACACCTTCGAGGTTCACGAAGACGGAACGGCGACGTGGCACGTCGCCCTGCCGATTCCGATGATCCGATCGACGATTACGGTCGAGACCGAGGAAGTCGACCGACGCCCGCCGAATCGGGTGAAGTTCGTCGGCAAGTCGCGGGCCTTCCGTGTCACCGGCGAACACGAGATACACGAGACTGAGACGGGGTGCCAGCTGGCGAACGAGTTCGTCGTCGAGGGGGCAGTACCGGGCGTCGAGTCGTTCTTCAAGCGCAACTTCGACGCAGAACTCGACAACCTCGAGACGGCGCTTCGCCGCTCGCTGTCGACCGACGACTGAGCCTGTACTACGGCGCGCCGGCGTTCCGTGGGTTTATACCGGAGAACGGCATATCACTATCTGCCGAAGTTCGACGCTTTTCTCGTCGAGGTTCGGCGAATCCGACCCGCGCCCGTCCCGCCTCGGGTGGCCGGCATCGACGCAGTTTGGGGTCCGCTGGTCATCGCCGGTCACCCGCCCGCCTCTCGCCTTCGTCACCTCGCATACACTACTACACGAATGGGTCACGATGGCTCGTGTGCCAGTGTGTGACCTCACTCGTGGCGACGGCCGACACGGAAGCGCAAGGAGGATACCGCCGAGTGTCGAACGACCCGTACATGCTTCCCCGCGAGTACCGCGGTGTCGTCTTCGCTATTGGGCTGTTTCTTGCCGTTCAGGTGGGGGCGCTCGCATTAGTTCCCGCGTTCACCGCGAGCGGGTACCAGCCGGTCGAGAACCCCCAGGACCCGACGAACAGCCTGTTGTACGTGGTCGCGATTCTCGCGATGAGCGGGGTGATGCTTGCTGCGTTTCGGTACGAGTTCGACTGGGCAGTTCGGCTGCTCATCGTCGGCGTCTCCGCGTGGCTCTCGTGGTACGTGTTCGCGGCGGTGGCGTCGCCGCTCGTTGCCGCGGTCCCTGCGGTCGCTGTCGCCGTCGGCTTGCTCGTCCACCCCGAATGGTATGTCATCGACACCGCCGGGGTACTGATGGGAGCCGGCGCGGCGGGCCTCTTCGGCATCTCGTTCGGGCTCCTTCCTGCGCTCGTCTTGTTGGTCGCGCTTGCGGTGTACGACGCGATCTCGGTGTACGGGACCGAACACATGCTCTCGCTTGCTGAAGGCGTAATGGACCTGAACATCCCTGTCGTCCTCGTGGTTCCGCTCTCGCTCTCGTACTCGCTACTTGAAGAATCACCCGATGACGACGATACGGTACGTACGGACGCCGAGCACGGGGCAGCATCCGACGAGACCGGCAAGTCGACAGACGCCGAGCGCGAGTCAGTGGATGGTACCGGCGAACCGGCTACCAACGAACCGACTGCTGACGACCGCGACGCCTTCTTTATCGGCCTCGGAGACGCGGTGATCCCGGCGGTGCTCGTCGCGAGCGCGGCGACGTTCTCACCGGCTGCTCCGCTCTCGGTGCCGTACCTCGGGTTGAATCTTCCCGCACTGCTTGCGGCAACCGGGACTATCGCCGGACTACTCCTTCTGTTGCGCTGGGTGATGCGCGGGCGACCGCACGCCGGACTCCCGCTGCTCAACGGCGGAGCGATTGGTGGCTACCTGCTCGGCTCCGTGCTTGCCGGCGTGCCGCTTATCGAAGCCGTCGGACTGACCGGCATACTGTAACGTGTCACCAATGGGATGCTCTGTGCCGTGGCGTCAGCTGGCGTCAAACCCGTGACGCACCTTCACTGCCGCCCCGCTGGCGAACGCGAGCGCTTCAAGCCCGGATAACTCGGCACGACCGACCGCGAAGAGCCGGTCGCGCTCGTCGACGACGACCACCTCGTCGCCGGGGCGGATGTCGCGGTCCGCATCGACGACGAACTTGGCGAAGGCGTTCCGACCGTCTCTGACGTACGGCTCGCTCTCTTCGCCGACGACGACGCGGGATGCAGGGGACGAAATCGCCGCCTTGAGGCGTCTCGCTCCGGTCTCACCGAGGGTGAATCGACCGTCGGTGCCGTAGGTAACGAGCCGGTCTCCGGCCGGGCTTCCAGGCGTGTCGTCGACATCACCGGCGAGGACCTGCCGCGGTCGACCGCCGCTTGACCGACGGATGGTTATCGGCTCGTCAGGCGGAAAAAGCGCGTCGCCCGCACCGGATCCGAACTGGTAGTCGGCACTTACACGAAGATCTGCGAGGGTGGCGTCGTCGGTCATGCACGCGGTACGCCAACGGCGGTAAAATCGCTTCCGACGGTGGACCGCTTCACCCGGCGAACATCAGCTGAGCCTCTGTGACTGTCCGGTCAGATGACGGCTCTCGACCGGGCCGCTGCCCGCCGCGCCTGCACGGCGAAGAGGGTCGTCGAGAAGGCAATAAACCCTGCCGCGAGGAGGAAACCTGCTTCGGTGCTCGTTATGTCCATCGTCGCGCCAACGAGGACCGGACCAACAACCTGCCCCACCTTCCAAGAAATGGATCGGAGCGACATCGCGCTGGCGACTGCCTCGTGCCGTTCGCCCTCGTCAACGAACAACGACATGCTCGCAGGCAGTCGGATGGAGTCGGCGATGCCGAGCAGCGAGTAGGCCGCAAACAGCGCGAAGAACGCCCCGCCGAGGGTCTGTGAGTCGCCGAGGTACGAGACAGTGACGGGGTCTATCGTTCCTTCGGCTACCGCCGCGAGCGGGATCGCTGCGGTCCCGACCCCGTAGAGCGCAGCGCCGAGGCCAACGAATCCGTGACGCCACCCATACCGGTCGGTCAGATCTCCGACGAATCCCTGTGTGACCGCCTTCGTCGCCTTGCCGCCGGCCATGATCCACCCGATGGCGAACGCCGAGATGTCGAACGTCGTGCGGGCGTATATCGGGAGAAAGATGATGACGGCCATCTTCCCGACGCTGAAAGTAAATCGGAAGACGACGAGCGACCGCAGCATCGGTAGCGCGACGAGCGACCGAAACGTCTCCAAGCCGCCGGCGGCATCCGGATCGCTCCGCCCACCAGGATTGTCACGCAGAAAGCGGTAGACGAGCGCGAACGACCCGAGCGTGATCACGGCGAGCACCGCGTACGTCTCGGTGAAGCCGTACGCGTACAGCAGGTAGCCGCCGAGCAGGTCCCCGGCGAGCGAGGAGACGGACGCGAACTGGTTGTACGAGCCGAGCCACAGCCCCTGGCTCTCGTCGGGACTCACCTCGCCGATGATCGTCGCGCCGGTGATCCAGAGGACGCTCGCACCGAGCCCCTGGAGCATCCGGACGAGGATCACGTGCGTCGGCGAGTCGACGAGCGCGAACCCGACGAATACGGCGACGTTGATCAGGAATCCGGCGAGCAGGTACCGCTTCGCGTTGCCCGTGTCGACCGCTCGGCCGAGCGGCAGGACGACGACGAGCTGGACCACCGCAAAAGCGGTCCCGAACAACCCCTCGACGGTGCCCGTGGTACCGAACAAGTCGGCGTACAGCGCGAGCGCGATGAGCACCGTCGAGTACGCCTGGCTGCGAGCGAACGCCGTCCCCGCAAGTGAGGCGAACTCCGCGTTTCCCAACAATCGAATCGAGTTTCCGAGCCGGGCCACGACCAGTGTCTGGCTCCCGGGAAGCGCTCGTGGGTATAAAACCCCCGAGAGCCGGCGGTCCCTGCTGGGTTTTGTAGCCGCGGCTGCCGCCCCCGGCTCAGAGCTCGATCCGCTCGACGAGAGGGCCCTCGCCGTCGCCTCGGGTGTTGACGGCGACGATGCGAACCACATCCTCAAGCAGCGAGCCGTCGACTTTCGCCTTCAGGAGGGAGTCGACCTGGTAGACGCCCGCGGCGTTGTTCATTCGAATCTCGACTTCGACGGGGACGTCGTCGTCTGGGCGGAGACTGACCGACTCGATCGCCTGTGAGGAGACGGTGTTGATACCGCGGCCACCCTTCTCGTACGGGACGCGCGAACGACCCTGCTCCATGTCGAGACCGTCTGCGATCCGGATCACACCCGCCTCGCGCGTCAGCGGCTCCTCTTCGGTGTGATGACAGAGGATGGCGTGGAGCACCTCGGCTTTCACGCGAACCTGCGCCTCGACGTCGTAGAATGCTGGCAAGAGCCGGTCGAGGATGTCGGCTGCGAGCGGGATCGAGTAGTAGGAGTGCTGGTCGCGGTGGACGACGTGGCCGACGTCGTGTAACGTCGCCGCGAGTGCAACGATAACGGGTTCGTCTGCCTCTTCGAGCCCCTGCTGTCTGGCGCCGTTAAATCGGACTCCACCGGTCTTCAGCAGATCGTAGAGCCGGAGCGCACGGTCTCTGACTATCTCGACGTGTTTGGTCCCGTGATCGTTGTAGCCCTTCCGCGTGACCGCGTTGACGTTCTGGGCCTCGAGATACGTGGTTATCTCTGGATCGTCGCGAATCTCGTCGAATACCTCGTTGAGCCGGGCGTCCGGGAATGCGTGCTCGGCGCTGGGATCGTACTCGCGGCGCCCCGCCGTCTCGTCGTCTGCTGTCGTGGCCATCGGATCTCTACGGACGGGCGGCGGCGGCAAAAACGTACGTACTGACCCACAACCTATAACTCGCTCTCCGTTATATCCGTAGTCGTGACGCAGCACGCGCCGATGGCCGGCACGCCGCGGCCGACAGCGGCGCGTCCCTTCTCTCCGAACCCGAAACGGGTCTGAGACGTCCCCAGGCGGGAGTGGCATCCCCGTTTCGGACGGCCCTGATCCGCGCGACGCACCGGCACCGCGACCGAGGAGATCGGCACCGGACGTACCGGTCTCCACCTACCGACGGACACCACGCTCACGGACGCCACGTCCACAGACACCACACCGATGTCGACCACGAGAACCACGACGCCGTACACGACGACGAACCGTACAGCCACCACCACCGACACAGAGCCGTTTCAGGGGGTGTACCCCGCGATGACGACCCCGTTTACCGATGACGACGCGATCGACCACGACCAACTCGCCGAAAACGCTCGCTACCTCGAGCGCGCCGGCGTCGACGGCGTCGTCCCGGTCGGCTCGACCGGCGAGTCGGCGACGATGACCCACGACGAGCACATCGAGGTGGTCGAGACGGTTCGTGACGCCGTCGACGACGTACCCGTGATCGCTGGCACCGGATCGAACAACACCGCGGAGGCACTCTCACTGTCGCGCCGCGCCGCGGACGCCGGTGCCGACGGGCTCCTCCTCATCTCGCCGTACTACAACAAGCCGGAGCCCGCCGGATTCCTCGAGCACTATCGAACGATCGCCGACGCGATCGACCTTCCGCAGATCGTCTACAACGTGCCCTCGCGCACGGGCCGGTCGATCCCAGTCGACGTCGCCACCGAGCTCGCGACACACCCGAACATTCAGGGATACAAGGCAGCGTCCGGCGACCTCGGGCAGATAAGCGAGATCGTCGAGGCGACCCGTGAGGAGACGTTTTCGGTGCTCTCCGGCGACGACGGGATCACGTTACCGATCCTCTCTGTCGGCGGGACCGGAACGATAAGCGTCGTGGCGAACGTCGAACCCGAGCGGACGTGCGCCATGGTCGGTGCCGCGCTCTCTGGAGACTACGACCGCGCCCGCACGCTCCACCACGAGCTCGGTCCGCTTATGCGGGAGCTGTTTGTCGAGACGAATCCGATCCCCGTCACGGAGGCGATGCACCTTCGCGGCCGCGGCGGCCCGACCGTCCGACCCCCGCTCACGCGACTTGCCCCCGAGCACCGCGAGTCACTCCGCGAAGTGCTCGAGCGGTATGAGGACGACGCGTCGGCGGCCGAGCCGCCGGGGGCGGTCGAATGACCACGGCCGACACCGAAGCGGTTCAGATTGCCGTCACCGGCGCAACCGGTCGCATGGGTCAAACGGTGCTCGAAACGGCCGCCCAGCGGGCAGACGTCGAGGTCGCGGTCGCTGTTAGTCGATCTCCGGTCGAGCGAGTCGCCGGCGTTCCGGTCGATGATGCGGGATCACTCGGCGGGCTGCTCGATGCAGAGCCCGTCGACGTCCTCGTTGACTTCACCGGTCCGTCCTCGGCCCTCGAGTACGCGACGAGTGCCTCGTCGGCAGACGTCGGTGTCGTCACTGGGACGACTGGCTTCGACGACACGGACCGAGCGAAACTCCGCGAGACGGCTGCACAGACCCCCGTGCTGTGGGCGACGAACTTCTCCCGCGGTGTCGCTGCCCTCCGGCGGGCGGTCACCGCAGCCGTCGCGGCGGTGCCGGGCTACGACGTCGAACTGACGGAGACGCACCACAACGGAAAGCGCGATGCCCCCTCTGGAACGGCCACGACGCTGCTCGAGGACATCGAGGCGGCCCGGCCGGACCTCGAAGAGCGCGTTCACGGCCGGTCCGGGCATGCACCCCGTGAGTCGGGGGAAATCGGCGTCCACGCGCGCCGTGCCGGCGACGTTACTGGCGAACACGAGGTGTTGCTCGCCGGCAACAATGAGTCGCTCTCGCTGTCACACAGCGCGGGGAATCGCGCGGTGTTCGCGGCTGGAGCGCTCGATGCCGCCGCCTGGCTCGCGGGACAACCCGCGGGGTGGTACGCTTTCAACGACGTCCTCGATGGAGGCGCACCGTGAGCGACGTTCGCACATCGACGAATAAATACCGTCCGTCGACGAGGTGTCCACAATGACACTCCAATCCGACGTCGACGCGCTCTGGGAGCGGTACGAGGACGGACTCACAGCCGAGTCGACGGTCGAAGACGACGAGACGGTTCTCGACGCCTTCCTCACGGCCCTCGAGACGGACGAGGTGCGCGCCGCTGAAAAGACCGGCAGCGATGTGACGAGCTGGGAGGCGAACGAGTGGGTAAAACGCGGCATTCTGCTCAACTTCGGGCTCCGGGCGACCGAACCGCGCGAGTACGGCGGCGTGACGTACTACGACGTGTTGCCGCTACGGGAGACCGCTGACCTCGCCGAGCGCGGCACGCGGAACACGCCGGACGGGACGGTGATACGTCGCGGTGCCTACCTCGGTGCCGACTGTATCATGATGAGCCCCTCGTTCGTGAACGTGGGCGCACACGTCGGCGACGGCACACTCGTCGACTCGTGTGACACCGTCGGGTCCTGCGCGCAGATCGGTGCCGACGTCAAGCTCGGTGCGAACACCCTGATTGGCGGCGTGCTGGAGCCGATCGAGGACGCCCCGGTCGTGATCGAAGACGGCGTCTCACTGGGTGCCGGCTGCCGAGTGACCTCTGGATTCCGGATCGGCGAGAACTCCATCGTCGGCGAGAACACACTGCTCACCCCACGGATACCCGTGTACGATCTCGTCGACTCTGAGATCCGGTACGGCCACTTGCCAGCGAACCGACGCGCGTTCACCCGGATGGTCGAGTCGTCGGTCGGTGACCACGAGCTCTTTTCGGACGGAGCGTACAAGCCGGCCGTCGTCGCGACCGACGTCGAACACGAGACGCTCGAAGCGACCCAGCGGGAGGACGCGCTCCGGGAATGACCGACGTCGACGGAGTCGCGGGCGCGAAGGAAAACCCGGCCACAAGACGGCTCACCGAGTGGGACACAGCGCGGCTCACCGCGCTCGCAAACACGCATGGGACACCGCTGTACGTCCAAGACCTCGACCGCGTCCGCCAGAACTGTGCGCGGATGAAATCGGCGTTTCCGGACGCAGACGTGCGGTACGCGGTGAAAGCACACACGGGCCGTGCGGTGTTAGAGACGGTCCGGGAGGCTGACCTCGACGCCGAGTGTGCGTCTGCGGGGGAGGTCAACCGAGCCCTCACGGCCGGTTTCACCGGCGAGCACATCCACTACACCGCAGTCAATCCACCGGCTCGAGACCTCGACCGGGTCGTCGAAATCGCCACGGAGGCGCCTGGGATGACAATCACGCTCGGCGCGGTCGACACGCTAGACCGGCTCATCGAACGCGGGTACGACGGCCGGGTGTGTCTCCGGGTGAACCCTGGTGTGGGCGCGGGACATCACGCGAAGGTCCGCACCGGGGCGGCACCAAAGTTCGGCATCCCGTACGACAGGGCCGAGCGCGTCGCGCGCGAGGCCGCAACGCGAGTCGACGTGGTGGGGATCCACGCCCACGCTGGCTCGGGTATCGACGGCGACGGCCTCGAGGACCACCGCTCGCTTGTCTCCCAAATGGGGTCGCTCGCGCGGTCGCTCACGGCCCCCGCAACCGACGAAATCGTGGCCGATACAGCTGGTAATGGCCAGATCGTCACGGACCCGCTCGCGCTCGAGTACGTGGACGTCGGCGGCGGGTTCGGGGTGCCGTATCGGGCTGACGAACCGCCACTGGACCTCGACGCAGTTGCCGAGGCGACCCGGGACGCGATCGGGTCGCTCCCCGGTGTCGATCTCGCTATCGAACCCGGCCGGTACGTCGTCGCAGACGCGGGCGTCCTCCTGACGCGTGTGAACACGGTCAAACCGACCGCGGGCGAGACGGTGGTCGGGGTCGACGCCGGCATGACAGACCTGCTTCGTCCGGCCATGTACGACGCGTATCACCCGATCCGACTCCTCGGCGGCGCCACAGGGGCGCCGGCACCTGCCGACCGAGAGTCGACGTCGGTCACGGTTGCCGGGCCGATATGTGAGACTGGAGACGTGTTCTGTCGGGACCGACAGGTCGAACGGCCCGTCCGCGGCGACCTGCTCGCGATCGGGATCACCGGGGCGTACGGCTACGAGATGGCGAGCCAGTACAACTCCCGGCCGCGCCCGGCGGAGGTGGCGCTCGCGGACGGCGACGCGAAGCTTGTCCGCCGTCGCGAGCGACATGCCGACCTCACCCGGGTCGAACGGGACACAACGGCAGACGCTGACAGCGAGACGGAGGGCCCCCGATGAGTGCACACGCCGTACCGATCGTGAAGTACCACGGAACCGGCAACGACTTTCTCGTCGTCGACGCCGCGGCGCGCGTTCCCGACCGCGCGGCCTTCGCACGGGTACACTGCGACCGCGAGACGGGAGTACGTGCGGGAGCACGTGCTGAATCGGTGGATATCGAGGTCGAACCGAGTGGTGTCGGCGCGGCAGAGGGGCGACGCGGAGCCGACGGCGTCTTGTTCGTGAGCGTCGAGGCGGGCTACACACCGACACGCGTGATCATGACACTCGTTCAGCCGGACGGGTCGACGGCAGACATGTGCGGCAACGGTGCGCGAGTCGTCGCGCGCTGGGCACATGACCAGACTGGAGACCACGAGTTCATGATCGACACCCAGGCGGGTACGCGCCGGGCAACGGTGAGCGCCGACGGTCGCGAGGCGACTATCGAAATGGGCGTCCCACAGTTTGACCCACGAGCGGTTCCGGTCGACGCTGAAGCGCCGCTCGTCGAGACGCCCGTTGAGGATCTGACCGTCACCGCGGTCGACACGGGTGTCCCGCACGCCGTGGCGTTCGTTGAGCCCGAGGAGATAGACGATGTCGCGCTCGAGTCGGTCGCACCGCCGGTCAGACACGCATCAGTCTTCCCTGAGGGCGCGAACGTGAACCTCGCCGCGATCCGAGAGGCCGAGGCGGACGGAGGCCCAATCATCGACCAGCGCACCTTCGAGCGGGGAGTCGAAGGCGAGACCCGATCGTGTGGAACCGGTGCGGTCGCGGTCGTCGCCGCCGCCTACCGGACCGGACTGATCGACGACGAGACGGCCGTCACCCGCCCACCAGGCGGCGAGCTCACCATCACAGCACCGGGCGGCGAGCGGGCGACCCTCACCGGTCCGGTCGCCCGTGAGTACGCCGGGCGCATACCGGCGGTTTCGCGATGACGGTCGCGTTCGACCCGGTGGCGTTCCTCAAACGGGCCGTCGCCACTCCCTCTTCAGAGCGTGTCGATGCGATGCGCGAGCTCCTCGTCGAGACGCTGGCCGCCGCCGACATCGAGGCGACCGTCGACGACGCAGGGTGCGTACTCGCGAGCCTGTCGTCGCCGGCCCCCGAAGCCGGTCCACATCTCGTACTGAACACCCACATTGACACCGTCACCCCGCACGTCGCGTTCGAGCGCGACCGGTCGGCGACGAGTGCGGAGGCCGGAGCACGTAACAGTCCGGCCGACGTGATCCGTGGACGGGGGGCGTGTGACGCGAAGGGGCCACTCGCCGCGATCCTCGCCGGCTTTTGTGCCGCAGAACCCACACGTGGACGGCTCACGCTTGCGGTGACCCCCGACGAGGAGACGCTCTCACTCGGAGCTGCCGCGTTGACCGGCCGCCTCCCTGGCGCTGAGGACCGACTTGAGCCGGACTTATGTCTCGTTGGAGAGCCAACGGGTCTCGACGTCTGTACGGCTGCGAAGGGACGGTTCGAGGGGACCGTGACGCTTTCGGGGACCGCCGCACACGCAGCCGAGTTCGCTGGCGCGAACGCGGTCGCCGCCGCCGAAGGGGCCCTCGCGGCGATCCGGGCCTTCGACGAGACGACCGAACCGCACCCACAACTTGGCGCCCCGAAACTCACACCGACTGTGATCGAAGGCGGCTCAGCGACGAATCAGGTCCCTGCATCGTGTTCGATAACCGTCGACCGACGGTGTGTGCCCCCCGAGACCGCGTCGGAATTCCGGCGTCGGCTCGAGACGGCCGTCGACCAAGAGACGCCCGCGTCGGTCGACGTCGCGGTAGAGTTGACCGAGCGGGACTCCCCATTCTTCGAGGCGTTCTCGACGCCGCCCGACCACGCGTTCGTCGAGTCGGTCGCGACGACCGTCCAGGAGACGACCACGGCGGCCGGGCTCCCAGCCGACAGAGGCGGGGCCGTACGGCCGTTTGGCGCCGCCACGGAGGCGTCATACTTCACACCGGTCCCGACCGTCGTGTTTGGCCCCGGAGATCTCGCCGACGACGCGGGCGCGGTCGCCCACGCCGAGCGCGAGTACGTGCGTGTCCACGAGGTCGAGACGGCGGCCGAGACGGTGACGGCCGTGATCGATCGAGTGCTCGGATGACCGGTTCGACTGGCTTCTCGGTCGTGCCAGCTACAACAAATAGTGGTCTTCGCGTTCCGAGAGGTCGACGAACTCGTCGACTGCGTCGATAAGCTCCTCTGACGCGGCCCGCTCGAACGCCATCGCCTCGACGCGGACGCCCTCGTGTCGGAGGTGTGAACACAGACGAGCAAAGTCGCCGTCACCGGTACACAACACTACGGTATCGAGGTGGTTTGCAAGCGTCACGGCGTCCAGGCTCATGCCGACGTCCCAGTCGGCTTTCTTCGAGCCGTCGGCAAAGGTTTTAATTGGCTTGATCTTGGTCTCGAAGCCGATATCTTGGAGTGCCTCAAAAAACGACTCCTCATCGGGTGAGTCCGCACGGATCACGTACGCGATAGCGCGCACCAGCGAGCGGTGACCAACCGCCGACTCGAGCAGCGCCGCGTAGTCGACGTTTCGGGAGTAGAAGCTGTGCGCAGAGTGATAGAGGTTCTGGGCGTCGGCAAGAACCCCAACGCGCTGGGCGGGGTGAACGTCTGTCATACCGCGTGATTCGGTCGCCGCCTGTAAGACGTTCCGGATCGGCGGGCCCTCGGCTCGCCGTGACACGCCCACACAGCGGGTCGACAGTTTATATGGATCGACCGGTTCGTGTAGTGTATGCCACGGCGGCCCACGGAGGGGACCGAAGACGGGAGACGCGTCGGCAGACGGCGGTGGCTCGCAGCGCTCGGCGCCGCCGGAACCACCACGCTCGCCGGCTGTTCGGGCGGCGAAACCGACGCAGGAGGGTCTGAAACTGGCGAGGAGGTCGACGTCGAGGTCGGGTCATTCCCGCGGTTCGGCGTCGACGACCTCGCCGGTCGTGAGGTCGCACGCTCACTCGCGCGCGAGGCGTTCGCGGCGTCCGAGTACGACTACGGGTTCGACGGCGATCGGCTGGTGACGCCGAGTGGCGATCAGGTGACGCTCGACATTTACCACAGCGCCGGCCAGGAGACCTCACAGCTCACCGCCGAGTACATCGCTGGAGAGCTTGATGCGGCGCTCGGCATCGACGTCACCGTCGAGGCGATAGACGGGACCCGCTTCAACAACGAGTACTGGACGGCGACGCCGGAAGGCGGGACCGACACCGTCGCCGGCGAGGAGGTGACGTGGGAGAACCCGACGCCACAGAACCCCGGCCCGCAGTCGGTGACGAGCAACGAGGCGTGGGACATGTCCGTCGTGTTCGGGTTGAACACGTACCCGCTCAACCCGCTCACGAATCGGGTGTTCTTCGACGGCGCAACGGCGACGTACAACCCGGTCGGCTACTACCCGGAGTTTGACGCGACGAGGCTGTTCGAGACGGCGAGTCAGGCGACGAGCCGTGAGGCGATCCGCGAGGCGTTCGTCGAGATCTTCGAGAACCTCGCGCGCGAGCAGCCGTACATCACGCTCGTTCTTGGCGACGACCTCGTCGGCTACAACCCCGATCTCACGGGCCCGATCGAGAACTTTGCTAACGGGTGGGACCTCCCAGCGTGGTACGTTGGTGAGCCCACCGTCTCGGGGTCGTACGACACGGTCAGCTCCGCCGGGTTCACCACCCTGAATCCGCTGTACAACACCGAGTCAGGCGCCGGGTCGGCTATCGGGCGTGTGCTCGACCAGGGGTACACCTTCGACGACGACCGGGAGTACGTCCCGCTTTTGTACGACATGTCGACCGACGACGGGAGGGTGTGGACGTTCGAGGTGCGCGAGAACCTCCGATTTAGCGACCCGTACGGAGCGGTGACGGCCGAGGACTTCGTCTACCTGATACAGGCGGTCCACCAGAGCGACTGGGCGAACACCGCCGCCGCCTCGAGCTGGGCCGGCGTCGACGTCGAACAGACGGGCGAGTTCACCTTCCAGGCGACGCTGGAGACCCCCTCGGTCCTGTGGCCCGAGACGTACGACCCCCTCCTGTTCCCGATCCCGCGCGACCTCCTCGAGCCCTACGTCGACGCCGAAGACGTCGAGGGGCTCCAACAGGACGCCGAGCTGCTCGAACTCTCGTTCAGCGGCAACCTCGGGCCGTTCACGCTCGAGGCGTGGAACCGCGGCTCGGGGACGACGTACGTCCGCAACGACGACTACTACCTACGTGAGACGGACGTCGGCCCCGAGCGGATGGCGAACGGGCCGCTCTTCGAGTCGGCGTCGGTACGCGTGGTCAAAGAGCAGGCGTCGCGACTCGGTGCGCTCGAGACCGGTGAGGCCGACGCCGCGGGAATTCCCCCCGAGCAGTTCCAGTCGTATCGAGAGAACGACGCCGTGACCGTACAGCAGATCCCGACCCCGTACAACCGGATCCTCTCGGTGAACCAGCGGGACAACGGGTGGCAGACGGGGCCGGGAAACCTGTTTCAGATCACGACGTTCCGACAGGCGGTCGCCGCGGCGATCGGCAAAGACGAACTCATCCAGGGGATCTACCGCGGGCTCGCCGATCCGCACTTCACGTGGCAGCCGCGGTGGTCCGACTTTTACCCGCCAACGGAGTGATCCGAGCGTGTCAAACCGTGCGAGTGACTCAAAGAGGGTGTCGAAATGGGGCTCGGTCGGTACGTAGCCGCCCGCCTCGCGTGGGCCGCCGTCGTCTCGCTCGTGATCGTGACGATCACGTTCGTGTTGCTGGCTGCGGCCCCGAACCCGGACGTCCAGCGGGCGGCGACGCAGGCCGCACTGGAGGGTGGCGACCCCGCAGCGGCGGCCGAACGGGCCCGGGAGCTCCGCGGGCTCGACCAGCCGCTTTCGGTCCGCTACTTCGATTACCTCCGCGGCGTGTACACGCTCGAGTGGGGGTGGGCCGACAGCCGCAGCCAGCCGGTGACCGCCGCGCTCGCCGAGGGGCTCTACTACACCGCCCAGTACTCCATCCCGTGGACGGTCCTCACGGTGTTACTCGGGCCCCTCGTGGGCGTGTACTCGGCCGCGAACAAGTACAGCTGGAAGGACCACCTCGCGACTGGAGCCGCGTTCTTCGGGTACGCCATCCCGAACTTCTTTTTCGGAATCATTCTGTTGTTGGTGTTCGGCGTCTGGTTCGAGGTGATCCCGATCACCTACGATACGACCGTCCCAGTGTTCAGCGTCGCGAACGCGGTCCAGCTCTCGATACCGGTGTTCGTGCTCGTCACCGGCTCGATCGGCGCGGTGATGCGGGTGTCGCGAAACGAGTCGGCGGAGTTCCAGGAGGCGGCGTTCATGAAGACCGCCCGGGCCAAGGGCGTCTCACCGCTACGGGCGTACGCCTACCACGTGATGCGCCCGACACTCGTCCCCCTGTCGACGACGCTCGTCGGGCAACTGCTCGCGTTGTTCCTTGGCTCGTCGCTGCTCGTGGAGGTGGTGTTTTCGATCCCGGGTCTCGGCCGCGTGACGTACAACGCCCTGATCGCACAGGACACGAACCTCGTGTTGGGGTCGACGCTCGCGTTCACCTTCGTCGCGGTGGTGGGCAACCTCCTCGAGGATCTCGTGTTCACCGTGTTGGACCCGCGGATCAGCTACGACGACCGGTGATCCCATGACAGAGAACCGTCCAGACCGATTCGACGAGGTGGAGTGGAGTGAGATCTCGCGGTCCCGTTGGTTCGAGCCGTCGGTCAACACGCTCGGGCTCGTCGTGACCCTCCTCCCGCTTGTCGTGCTCGCCGGGTACGACCGGGCCGTGCTCCCGGCGCGTACACCGACGCTTGCCGTTTTCGGCCTCGGGTACGATCTTACCGCCGTCGACTACCTCTTCGTGGTGACGCTGGTGCTGTTCGCGTGGTACCTCGTCGTTCCACTCGCACAACACCCGCGGATGACCCGGCGGTACTGGCGTGAGTTCAGGCGGAACCGACCGGCGGTCGTCGGACTCGGCTGGCTCGGGGTCGTTTTTGTCGGTGGGCTCTTCGGCCCCCTCGTCGTGAGCGCACCCGAACAGAGCGTGCTCATCGGTCACCAACCGCCGGCGTTCTTCTCGGTGGACGCCGCAAACGTGGCGACCTGTGTCGGCGAGCTGCACAACGGCCGCTGTCACGGGACGCTCACACACCCACTTGGTACCACGAATGGGGGTAAAGACGTTTTCGCTGGGATCGTCTATGGGATGCAAATCAGCGTCAAGATCGCCTTTATTACGACCACGATTGTGGCGGCGATCGGCGTCTCCGTCGGCACCGTGAGTGCGTACGCCGGCGGGTGGGTCGACGAGATTCTGATGCGGTTCGTCGATATCGTCCTCTCGTTTCCGACGCTGTTGATGTTCCTGCTCATCCTCTACATCTACGGCGCCGGGCTCGGGATGTTCATCCTCGTCTTCTCGCTTTTCGCCTGGGGTGGTACCGCACGGTACGTCCGCAGCAAGTCGCTCTCAGTCGCCGAAGAGCCGTTCGTCGACGCGAGCCGGATGAGTGGCGCAACGACCGCACAGGTCGTCAGGCGACATGTCGTGCCGAACACCGCGAGCAGCATCATCACACAGCTCACGCTTCTCGTCCCGGGATTCCTCCTCGCAGAGGCCCAGCTGGCGTTTTTGGGACTCGGCGACTCAGCAATACCCTCTTGGGGGCAGCTCATCGCCGCCGGTCGCAGTGACCTCTCATTCGCGCCGTGGATCGTGCTCGCGCCAGGGCTCGTGCTGTTCGCGACCATCCTCTCGTTCAACTTCCTCGGTGACGCGTTGTTGGACGCATTGAACCCAGAGACGGAGGCCGAGAGCCAATGAGTGAGGACCCACTGCTCGCCGTCGAGGGGCTCACGACGACGTTCGAGACTGATGCGGGACGGCTCGTCGCAGTCGACGACGTGGATCTCACCGTGGATGCGGGCGAGACGGTGTGTCTCGTCGGCGAATCGGGCTCGGGAAAGACCGTTGCAACGGAGTCGATAACGGGACTCGTCGACGCACCCGGCAGTGTGATCGAGGGCGCCGTCCGGTTTCGTGGGCGTGATCTCCTCGAACTGTCAGAGTCTGCGCTACGGTCCGTCCGTGGCGCTGAGATCGCCCACGTCTTCCAGAATCCACAGGAGGCGATGAATCACTGTTACACCGTCGGGTGGCAGATCGCTGAGGCGATCCAAGTCCACGAGTCCGTCTCCAACGCCGAGGCTCGGGCCCGCGCCGTCGAGCTCCTCGACCAGGTGGGCATCGCAAACGCGAGCGCCCGGGTTGACGACTACCCCCACGCGTTCTCCGGCGGACAAAAACAGCGCGTGATGATTGCAATGGCACTCGCTGGCGACCCGGACCTGCTCGTCGTCGACGAGCCGACGACCGCCCTCGACGTCACCGTCCAGGCACAGATCCTCTCGCTGCTCGCTTCGATCCAAGAGCGACTGGGGACGGGAATCTTGTTCGTCACCCACGACCTCGGCGTCGTCGCACAGATCGCTGACCGAGTCGTCGTGTTGTACGCCGGGAACGTGATGGAGCGTGGCGATGTCATCGACATATTCGAGCACCCGGCACATCCGTACACGCGCCGCCTGCTCGAGTGTGTCCCCTCGATCGGCGGCTCCGGCAGCGGTATCCCCGGTACCCTCCCGGATCTCCGTACCCCGCCCGACGGCTGCCGATTCGCTCCCCGGTGTGAGCACGCGGAGGCGGCGTGTCGAGCCGGCGGCCAGCCCCCAGAGCACGCGGTCGGGACGAGCCAGCAGGCCTCCTGTGTGCACTACGGCTCGCGCGGGGACCCGACCGTGCTCAACCCCGATGACGACGCGGCGTGGCGGAACGAACCGCGAGGTGAGCCGGAGCGATGAGCGACGAGCCGCTGCTCTCTGTCACCGGACTGAAGAAGCACTATCCGGTGCGAGAGGGACTGTTGAATCGCCAGGTCGATGTCGTCCGCGCCGTCGACGGTCTCGACCTCGACGTGGCTCGTGGTGAGACGCTCGGCGTGGTCGGTGAGTCCGGCTGTGGCAAGTCGACGACCGCGAGAGCAATAACTCAGCTCGAAACGCCCACCGACGGCGAGGTGGTGTTCAACGGAAACGGACGCAGCGGTGCGACGCGGACCCCCGACGGGACACACCCGAACGACGTGACTCGCTTTTCAGATCGAGAGCTTCGTCGGTTCCGTCGCGGTGTGCAACTCGTCTTTCAGGACCCGAACGCCAGCTTCGACCCGCGGCGAACCGTCGGTGAGGCCGTTGCGGAACCACTGCGTGTGCAGGGAATGACAGACGGGGACAGACGACGCCGCATCGTCGCGGACCTACTCGAGCGGGTCGGGCTCGCGGGAGCCGACGCCGACCGGTACCCTCACGAGTTCTCAGGGGGGCAAAAACAACGGATCGCCCTCGCACGGGCGCTGGTGGTGAATCCTGATCTCGTGATCGCTGATGAGCCGGTGTCAGCACTCGACGTCTCGGTAAAAGCCGAGATCCTCTCGCTGCTCGCTGACCTCCAGCGCACATTCGACCTCGCGGTGCTTCTCATCAGCCACGACATGTCGGTGGTCAGTGAGGTGTGTGACCGCGTCGCGGTGATGTACCTCGGTGAGGTCGTCGAGACGGGACCGGTTTCGACGGTGTTCGGGGAGCCAAAACACCCATACACGGAGGCACTGCTCTCGTCGGTTCCGACGCCCGACCCGCGTGTCACACCGACACCAATCGAGCTTGACGGACCAGTGCCAAATCCGGCGGACCCGCCGAGTGGGTGCCGGTTTCACACACGCTGTCACCGAGTGATCCAGCCCGACGGACTCGGCATCGATCAGGACGCCTGGCGTGGGGTAGTGCGCCTCTGTGATCGCGTCGCGTCAGCGGAAATCGAGCCGATACGGGTGCGCGAGCAGGCGGCCGCGGGCGACACGACACCGACCGCGACCGATGAGGCAGCACGCGCCCAGTTGCGGGACGCGTTCGATATCCCGAGTCAGCTCTCGTCTGTGGAGGCAGAAAAGACACTCCGTGCGGGACTCGACCAGGTCCTCGCGGGCTCATTTGAGGCGGCGACCGCGACGCTTGCGGAGACGTTTACCTCTCCCTGTGCGGAGCGCGAGCCGCCATCGGTGACCCACGGTGATGCCCACGAGTCGGCCTGTTTGCTCCACGTCGACGACGATACCCGTTGACATCCTCCCCACGCTGAAGCGCGAGGCTTCCCATAGCACCGCACCGCGGGGTTGAGATAGTTGCTCGTGGGAGAACTCCCGTGTATGCGTTGATCCTCTCTAGTTACTCACTTCGTCTGCTCGGTAAATAAGAAGGCTTAGCACCGTTTTTTCACTAAACGATGGGTAGCTCAACGGTGAATATTGCCCCCTCAGGGTCGTTGTCTTCAATCCACACGTCACCGTCATGAATATCAACAAGCGTACTAACAAGATGCAATCCTATTCCGGTGCCAGAACTGTTTAGCCCCCGCTTTCCTTTCCCAAAGATACGTTCTTTTCGCGTATCAGGGACGCCGGGACCATTGTCAGCCACGGTTATCATCACTGTATCTTCGTCATTGGTTGCCGAGACAACAACCTCGGCCATCTTCTTATCATTGTGTTGAACGGCATTCTTCAACAGGTTCCGAAACACAGAGGCGATCATCTCGTTTGCTGCGAGGGTGACTGGTGGTATCTCTGTCCCGAACTCAAGCGCCACGTCGGGGTATGCAGCTTGTATTTCGGCAACTTTGTCTGTTAGCATCGTTTGGAGCGTAACTCGCTGTTCTTCGATGCTGTCTGAGAGCATAACCGCAGATAACTCCCGCGCTGTCTGTGTGAGTTCGACAGCGTGGTCAGCGCTCTCACTGATCGTATTTATATACTGTTGGTTGGCTTCTGTTTCACAGTCGTCATCAAGCATGTCACCATACGCCGTGATCAGTTGGAGGTCGTTGCGTATGTCGTGTCTCAGAACCTGATTGAGCGTCTCAAGATTATCTCGTTGCTGTTCAATCTGTAGCTCATACTGTTTTTGCGCCGTAATTTCGTGGAACACGAACGCGCGCCCTCTCTCGTCTGTGCCGACTGTCGACGCTGACACAGAGAAGCATCGTCTCTCCCCATCGGGTGTCATTGCGATTTCCACCTCGCTGTCGGCCATATCGCTGATCCGGTCGGGACGTCCACCGACTATCGAATCGAAAAGATCGTCTGCCGACATACCCGCATACTTCGGACCAGTCTTGAACACGTCCTTTGCAGCTCGGTTGGCATAGGCGAGACGGTCTTGCCGATCGAGAACAATCGTCGCGTCCTCGATATCCTCTAATAGCGTCTTGTGTGCAATAGGAGTCAACACCAGAAAGTCAGCGTAGAATAGAGCCCAGAGGAACGTCATAGACAAGACTGTGCTTCCTACCATCGTTGCATTGTACAACAGGTCGGGATACGGCTCAAATCCAGTAACTTCGACAACTGCTGTCAGATAGATGACTGCGATACCGCCGAGTATTGTGCGGGCCTGTCGGCGATATCGGCTACTCTCGTCCAAATATACTTGAAAGAACATTCCCAGCATAGCAGTAGCTGCAGCAAACGTCACAATGAGATGAATATTCCACCAGATGCCGAACTCGTACACTGGCATCCCATCTTCCACAACTGTCGGCGCATGTGTATAGAACAGATGGGCGGGATTGAGCCAGATCATTAGTGCCTCCACGCAAAGATATCCACCGATGCTACCCAGTACCGCCGGGTGTTTGAGCCACGTTCGTTCCGTGTACTCTACGGCAACGTACATACCAGAGAAGGCTACGACAGCCGCAGCAAGCCACGAAAGACCCAGCAAGCCAGGAGCGACCAGTTGGCTGTCGAGTCGAGTGCCCGCTCCATAGCTGAGTATCCAGACGGCTGACCCAATTCCGTGGAGGATAAGCGGAGTGCCCCCGGGATTTGACCGATGTCGCCATGCAAACAACGCAACGGTTGCTGAAATGAGAGCTGGGACCCCGAATATCGTCACATCGAACGGGGTTATACTCATACTAAGCAAAGAAAGGAATGAGTGGTTCAAAAAGTGTGTTGGTAAGCGTATAGGGCTATCTTCTTTCGAGGAGAAAATCCCGCCGTGTACAGTACGGGGAGGATGTCACCTAGTACGAACCTGGAGGAATGCTCACTGTCTGAGTGATTGGGGGTGGGCAGGCCGCCATCGGAGGATTAGGTAAAATCGCTCCGTTCCCAGCCTAGTTCCTACTCCTGCGTAGGGCTGCCTGCTCAGTATTGTACAATTGCGGGGCTCGCAGCTCAGGTCAGTCCCGCCATCACGCCGCCGTCAACGTCCCAGATTGCTCCAGTCACCCAGGACGCATCCTCGGACAGAAGGAAGTCGATCACTGCGGCCACCTCCTCTGGTTGGCCGACGTCCCCAGTCGGGTGCATCTCGTCGAAGGCCTGCAGATTCTCGTGGATCTCCTCCGGGTCCATGAATTCACCGTAGATCGGCGTCTCAACCACAGCTGGAGAGACCGCATTGACTCTGACGTCGTCGTCTCCCAACTCAATGGCGAGTTGTTGTGTGAGTGTATGTAATCCGGCTTTCGCCATGGAGTAGGCTGAAGAAGGAGTATCCTTCACGGCCTGCTGTGCCCACATCGACCCGACGTTCACGATAGAGCCCTCTCCGTTCTCTACCATCCCTTGAGCGACGGCCTGCGTGATGAAGAAGAACGACTTGTTTATTTTATGGTATTTTTCGTAGTCCGATTCTGTATGGTCCAAGAACGGTTTGGGTGCAAACGACCCTGCCGCGTTCACCAAGTACTCGATAGACGACGACTCGTTGACTGCGTCAACAAGTTCCGCGACGTCATCATCCTCGAACAGATCTACGACCGAATATTCACCCTGTCCATCCCCTGGAAGGCTCTCTACGGCATCCTCCAGTTTCGTTTCTGTCCGACCAACGAGGTGGACATTGACGCCACGGCGGGTCAACCGCTCTGCTGTCGCCAATCCTATCCCACTCGATCCGCCGATAAGCAACGCCTCGGTCTCGGTCGAAATCTGCGAAGCCATCTATTCTGAAAGTATCGGATCCGACCTAAAACACTTGGTATGTTCCTTTCTCACGTTCAGTCGTGGGTCGATGACAGCTCCGACACCGCGTCGACGACGAGCCGATTTGGCTCCGGCGGTGTGACAGCCTCGTCCGCGACGATGGCGACGTCGCCGCGGGCAGGGTCGTCGGCGATACTGTCACTTCCTGTCTGGGGGTCTCTGTCAAGCACGACTGTCCCTCCTGTGACTAATGGGGCGACGACACCCGCGGCGAGTGCCCGGTAATCGGTGACCGGCGCGCGTACCACCACCCGCGTGTCGGCGTCGATTGCGGCTGTTCTCGTGGCGGCGTCGGCGAGCGCGAGGAGGCGCTGATGCGAGAGTGGACCGGTCGGGTCGCGGACGACCGGGTCGGACGGCTCGACGGTCGACGGGACCATGCCGGGGTTTTCACTCCACAACTCCTGCTCCCAGTGGGTCGTCTCGGGGCGCGTCGGCGGTCCCCCGAAGACCGCGAGGTTCGTTCCGGGCGCCGGGGTTGCTGTAGACTCCTCCGCTGTCGGGACGAGCACCACACGGTCACCGCCGTCGAGACCGGCGGCTGGGTCGAACCGGACCGGGGCCCCGAGTCCGGCCGCGCCGAGGAACGCCAGCGTCGGGTGAAACCCTGGATCCGGGTGTACGGCCACCGTCGCTCCCTCACGCGCACCGAGGTACCGGAGGACGTTCGCGGCCTTGTACGCGTTCGTAATGAGGTCGTGATACGTTCGCTCGCGGCCGTCGGGCGTGATAATCGCGAGGTCCCGACTCCGTCGGTCGCGGGCGAGTAGGTCACCGACAACGTCCATGTGAGAGATGGATTCCCGTGGGGCTTAAACACCCCGTGCGGTCGCGAGGATCGAGACCGCGTCGGCGAGTTCAAAATGTGCTCTTCAGCTTCTCGAAGAAGCCACCGCCGATGTCGATATCTTCGCCACCGGCCTCAGCGTACGCCTCAAGTGCCTCCCGCTGCTCCTCGCTGAGCGAGTCAGGCACCACCACGGCAACGGTGACATAGAGGTCACCGCGACCACGTCGCCGCAGTCGCGGCATCCCCTTCCCTTGGAGCCGGAACCGCTCACCGCTTTGGGTTCCGGGTGGAACCTCCATTTCGACGGTGCCGTCGACGGTCTCAACGTCAATGGTGTCGCCGAAGACGGCCTGTGGGAATGACACCGCCTCGGTGACCGAGAGGTCGTCGCCGTCGCGCTCGAACCGGTCGCCGATGTCGACGTCGACTTCGATCAGGAGGTCGCCGTTGGGGCCGCCGTTCTCGCCAGGCGCCCCCTCGCGCTCCATGCGAAGGCTCTGGCCCGACCGGATCCCGGCTGGGACGTCGACGGACAGCGTTGCCTCCTCGCGAACCATCCCGTCGCCGCCGCAGTCGGGACATACCTCGCTGTACACCTCACCGGCTCCCTCACACTCCGGACAGGTCGTCGTCTGCTGGACTCGCCCGAGCGGCGTCTGTTGGACCTGTCGAACCTGCCCCTGCCCGTTACACTGCGGACAGGTCCGAGCGTCCGCGTCCGGGGGATGGCCCTCGCCACCGCAGGTGTCACACCGCGTCGGTCGCTCGATGGTGAACTGGTTCGTCGTGCCCTCGAACGCCTCTACGAGGTCGATCGTAAACCCCGTCCGGATGTCACTGCCCTGTCGCGGCCGGGAGTTGCTTCGACCACCGGGTCCGCCGCCACCGCCGAAGAACTGATTGAAGATGTCCTCGAAGCCGCCGGCCCCGCCGGCCCCGCCGCCGAACGGGCCGCCAGCACCACCCCGTCCGCCGCCGCCGGTTGCACCGTGTTTATCCGCCTCGGTGTATCGGTCGTGACCCAACTGGTCGTACTGGCGGCGCTTTTCTTCGTCTGTGAGCACCTCTTTGGCCTTCTGGATCTTCTTGAACCGGTCTTCGGCGTCGTCCTCGTCGCTCACGTCCGGGTGGTGTTTCGCCGCCTGCTTTCGGTACGCCTGCTTGATCTCTTCCTCGCTGGCGTCCCGTGAGACACCCAAGACGTCGTAGAAGTTCTCGCTCATGCGTTGCGTTCGATGGTGTGTGGTCGTGGCTGAGTCGTGTTAAACGGCGCGGCCAGGCCGGGCTCCTCGCACACCGCGTGTCGGTGTGGGTCCAGGATCATGCAGCGTTCTGATGATCCCGGCTACTCGTCGTGCTCGTCGGTGTCACCAGAACTGCCGTACAGCGCTGGGTGACTGATGTGCCCGACTATTCGTCGTCCTCGTTGACGTCTTCGAAGTCGGCGTCGACATACTCATCACCGTCGGCGTCGGCGCTAGGACCGCCAGCATCGCCCATACCGCCCATGCCGCCGGGTCCAGCGCCTCCTGCACCGCCCGGGCCGGCCTGTGCGGCCTGCTCTTGGTACATTTGTTTGCCGATCTCTTGGAGCTCGTCGGTGAGCGTCTCGGTGGCCGTCTCGATCGCGTCAGTCTCGGCGTCGTCGTCTTCGAGGACTGCCTCGACTTCTTCGACGGCCGCTTCGATATCACTGATAACGCTCTCGTCGAGGTCCTCCTCGTTCTCCTCGATGAGGGTTTCTGCGCGCTGGATGGTCGTCTCGGCTTCGTTGCGTGCCTCGATGCGCTCGCGGCGCGCTTCGTCCTCTTCGGCGTGTTTTTCGGCCTCTTCTTGCATCTGGTCGATCTCCTCATCAGAGAGGCCAGCCCCTCCCTCGATGGTGATCGACTCGGCGTTGCCGGAGCCTTGGTCTTCGGCTTCGACATTCACGATCCCGTTCTCGTCGATGCTGAATGACACCTCTATTTGCGGCGTTCCGGCGGGTGCGGGCGGGATGCCGGTGAGCTGGAACGCACCGAGAAGTTCGTTCTCCGCTGCAATCTCGCGCTCGCCTTGGAATACGCGAACGTTAACCGACGTCTGGTTGTCGGCCGCGGTGGTGAACACCTTCGATTCCTCGGTCGGTATCGTGGTGTTCTTCTCGATGAGCCGCTCGAAGAGTCCACCTTTCACCTCGATACCGAGCGAGAGCGGTGTGACGTCAAGCAGCACGATGTCATCGACGTCGCCGGAGAGGACCCCGCCTTGGACCGCCGCGCCGAGTGCGACCGCCTCGTCAGGGTTGACGTTCTTTTTCGGCTTCTGGCCCGCCAGCGTTTCGACCTTATCGACGACCTGGGGCATCCGGGTCGACCCACCGACGAGGATAACCTCGTCGATGTCGCCCGTCGAGTAGCCGGCGTCGGAGAGCGCCTGCTCAGTCGGCCCGACCGTCCGCTCAAGGAGGTCTCCCGTGAGGTTCTCGAACGTCGCTCGGGTGACCGATTGTTCGAGGTGGACTGGACCGCTGTCGGTCGCAGTGATGAACGGGAGGTTCACCGTGGTCTCTTTTTTATTAGAGAGCTCGATCTTCGCCTCCTCAGCGGCATCTTTGAGCCGCTGGAGTGCTTGTCGGTCCTCCCGGAGGTCGATGCCGTGATTGTTCTCGAACTCGTCGGCAAGGTGGTCGATGAGCGCCTCGTCCCAGTCGTCGCCGCCAAGGTCGTTGTCGCCGTTTGTGGCGACAACCTCGTAGACGCCACCGCCTAGGTCGAGGACGCTCACGTCGAAGGTACCGCCACCGAGGTCGTACACGAGGACGGTCTGGTCTGACTCATCGTCGAGTCCGTACGCCATCGATGCGGCAGTCGGCTCGTTGACGATGCGTTCGACGTTGAATCCTGCGATCTCGCCGGCGTCTTTCGTCGCCTGACGTTGTTTGTCGTTGAAGTAGGCGGGGACCGTTATCACGGCCTTCTCGACGTCGTCGCCGAGGTACTCCTCGGCGTCGCGTTTGATCTTCTGGAGGATCATCGCTGATATCTGCTCCGGCGTGTACTCGTCGTCGCCGATTGCGACCGTGTGGTCGTCTGCGCCCATGTGCCGTTTGATCGACTGGATCGTTCGGTCTGGGTTCTGGACAGCCTGATTTTTCGCCGGCTTTCCGACGAGTCGTTCGCCGTCGTCGGAGAAGGCGACGACGGACGGCGTCGTCCGATCGCCCTCCGCGTTTGCGATGATCTCAGGCTCGTCGCCCTCCATCACCGCGAAGGCGGAGTTGGTGGTACCGAGGTCGATACCGAGGATTTTGTTGGTCGCCATCTTACTTTTGATTACCGGCTTGTGTCGGTTAAAGGTTACTAGACGCGCCGAAACGCCGGTCGGGCCGAAGTTGACGCAGTCTTGCGATTTCTCCGATCGTGTGAACCGCTCACACCAATGTCTTTATACAGACCCGCAAACGCACTCGCACAGTACCGAAGACTGGTCACCGGGTCCGCGTTACACGCCGGCGACGAGATCTTCGAGCACTGCAACCGGGTCGTCAGCCTTTGCCACCCCAGACGCGAGTAGGACGCCAGACGCACCGAGTTCATCGGCGGCGTCAACGTCGTCGCCGGTGGAGACGCCGGCGCCACAGAAGACGTCGACGTCGCTGTCGACGGCGTCGGCCGCAGCGACGGCGTCCTCGACGATGCCAGGATCTGCCGTCGCCACCGAGACGTCTCCGCCTATCAACGCCGGTGGCTCGACGGCGACTGCGTCTGGTGTGAGCGCCGCGGCTGCACCGACCTGCGCCGGGTTATTCGCACAAACGACCGCCTCGAGGTCGGCTCGCTCGGCCGCCCGGACCGAGGCGTCGATGTTGGCGAGCTTCAGCCGGTTCTCCGAGTGATTGATAAGCGTCCCGACCGCGCCGTTGTCGGCGACCGCCTCTGCGAGAGTCGAGCCGGTATGTGAGCCGTGGTCATTCGGCGAGACGTGTTGTGCCCAGGTCTCGACGCCCGTCTCTGCGACACGAGCGATGTCGGCTGCTTGTGGAGAGACGGCGATGCGCACACCGGAGGCGTCGGCGACGTCACGGGCAGCGGTCGCAACTTCGATCGGGTCACACGGGTACGCCTTGAGGTTCACCAAGATGAACATACACGGGGTACTCGGCCAGGAGTAAAATAGGTTGATCGTTCGCCGCCGCCCCCACTCCACACGCGGGCGAGTGACACTCGCATTGAACACATTCTTATATCCCTACAGGGACACAATGTCACACGACCACGAACCCACGGTCGTCGCTCTCATGTCCCTGATCGAGATCATCGCCGGCATCGAGGCTCGAGAGGCCACCTTGACGGTGTTCGATACTGACCCGGCCGTCGCGGAGGCGCTCGCAGACCACTTTGCAGACCGAAACCTCGCCATCGTCGACGAACGAACTACACACGGTCCAAGTGGGTACGCCGTCCTTGAACGCGACGGCGAGTTCGTCACCGCTGTCTCTACTGGCGAGTTGTTGCCGTCATCGAACGAGCGAGCGGACGGAGACCGCGTCGGGGAGCCGATCCTCGATCGCCTAGAGGAGACGTTATTCACCTCGTATGCGCACGCGGACATGGTCGCCGCCTCACGCGAGATCGAAGACCGGGCCTGGCGCGTCGGCGACGGCGAGTTACACGCCGGGTTCCAGACGCTCGACGTGTTGACCGGCGAGGACCACATCTACGACGCCCTCGGCGGCGAGGCGAATCTCGACGTCCACGCGTATGCCGCCGCAGAAGGCGACCCGCCTTCTGCGGACCGCTACGCGGTACACATCGGTGAGACCGCCGAGATACGTGAGACGTGGTTCGTCGCCTACGACGGTGGCGGCCTCGACACGGCAAAGTGCGTGCTACTCGCCGAAGAACGTGAGCCTGGAGGGTTCTACGGCTTTTGGAGCTACGACCCGGAGACCGTCGACGACGTCATCGACTACCTGACGGAGCGGTACGGCGAATCGACGCCACCGGACGACGCGAAGGTGTGAGACCGGACGTCGCGGTCTCGTGGAGGAGCACCGCGGCGTCACTCCTTTCGTTTGACCACGTCGCCGAGCGTCATCGTCCCAGTGTCGCTCGTCTCCCACTCGGCGTCGACCTCCTCGCCCTCGACGAGCGAGATGTCGAGTGCACGCTCGAGTTTCCGCTGGATGTCGTCGGTCGGGAGCGTGTCACCACGTTCGAGCTTCCGGATCAGACTCGCCTTCTCGTTGAGGTCGTCTGCGAGCGCCTCTTGACTGAGACCGGCGGCCTCCCGGGCGGATCGGATCCGATCGTCGTAGTCGGTGGCGATCTCGTCCATCGTGTCGAACATGTCGCGACGACGAGCGCCGCCGCCCCCGCCGCCCCCGCCGCCGGACGACTCACTCGACGAGGAGCCGCTCGATGAGGTTCCACTGCTCGAACTCGTCGAGTACTTGCTCCCGCTGGTGCTCGACGGCTCCTCGCGGACCTTCGTTCCAAAGTCCGCACAGGAGCTACACAGCTCCAGCTCGGCGCCTTCGACCTTCGTCGTCGTGAGCGAGGCCTGCTCGGCACCACACATTTCACACTGCGGCATAGCCTGCGCTAGCGCAGCCGGTGATATAAAGCACACGCCGCCCACCCACACGATCGAGCGACGAACGGGCGGCGTGAAGATCGTCGGCGCCACAACACACATATGGATTCGCCTACAGTTGGTAAGTAGTGGCATCCCGACAGGGCGGGCCGGGGAGTGACTGGGGCTCCCGGCCCGGATCGGCGGAGCGTCGGATCGAGCCATCGACCGCGCTGACTGACGGCGACGACCAGTCTGTGCGAGGCGCCCGAGCTGCGTCGGCGCCGTCGTCGACACACCGGTATCGCCGGTCGCGGCGACCGGACACACCCGACAGCCCGGTAGGACCGGGTAGAATCTCGCATCGAACCCCCGAAGATCCGCCGCTTCGCGATCCCGGGCTGTACGCACTCACCGACCACTTTCGAAAACGACTCAGACAGCCCGGTCGATACATCTCAACGCGAACAGTGAGCGCCGCAATTCGCAATGGACAGCTTCGGTGGAACCGAACCGACGGCTGGCGGTTCGCGGTCGTCGAAGATGGGATCCGCTTCGTGGTCGTCGTTGCAGACACCGAGACGGCCTCGCCGGTCGTGGTAACCGCCTGGACAGAGGTCGCAGACCGGTCGGCCGCACTTGAGGCGGGGCGGTTCGACTGCGTCGACGTCGACACCATCGCAGTGCGTGCCGCGTTAAGCGAATCGTCGGAGACACCGATTCCAGACCAAATCCGCCCACGAACCGTCTCGCGTCCGTTCGTCGTCGGTGGCCACCGGCTGACGACCGACGCCGGTGACTCGGCAGTTCGGTGTGTCGATTGCGGCTGCCGATTCCACTCGAAGCAGGCGATCACGACGCGGGGCTGTCACGGCGCCCCCCGGGGACACTGAGTCGCGACACGATCGCGACGGACGGACGGACGGACGCCCTTTCATTTCGGACGCTACCCATATTGCTCTCGCGATCGAAACGCTGCCATGACCGACGACAGCGCTGCCGGCCGCGACGACGGCTCTGGCTCCGACGGCGACGGAGCTGTCGACATCGACCGCTTTCACGAGGCGCTCGAAGCCGAGGAGCGTCCCGTGGTGACCGCGAGTCAAGTCGCCAGGCGCATCGGGACCACGCAGGCCGCTGCCCGCGATGCACTCGATGGGCTCGCCGAGCGCGACGATGCACAACGGCTCGACGTCGAGGCCGACCCGGTCGTGTACTATCCGACCGAGTGGGGCCGACTGGCGAGCCGAGAGCGCGTCGTCGTGTTTCCGAGTCGGCGGGAGATCGTCGTCGACCACCCGACGCAGTTCACCCGCGCACAGCTCTCACAGGTCGCCCGGCTCGTCGATACCACCGGTACCGAACCGGGCACGCGCGGGTACTTGTATCGGATTCGCCAGGAGGACGTGTGGGCGGCGCCGTTCACAGACGTCGACGCGCTCATCGGGCGGCTGCGGTCGGTGCTACCGAGACGGTTCGAGCATCTTGAGTCGTGGATACGCGACCAATGGGGCCGCGCTCACCAGTTTCGGCTGTACACCCACGAAGACGACTACGTCGTGCTTGAGGCGGCCACGGCATCGTTGTTGAGCAACGTCGCCGAGAGCCACCTCGAAGACGGCGAGCTCCGCGCGCCGATCTCGGACGCCGAGGCATGGGTCGACGCAGACGCGGTCGCGAGCGTCAAACGGACCCTGTACGACGCCGGCTATCCCGTCGAGGACGACCGGGATCTCGAGACCGGCGATCCCGTCGAGATTGCGTGTTCAACTGACCTGCGACCCTACCAGGAGACGTGGGTCGAGCGGTTCCTTGAGGCACGCGCCGGCGTGTACGTCGGTCCGCCCGGGTCGGGCAAGACCGTCGCCGCGATCGAGACGATCGCGGCTGTTGGCGGTGAGACGCTGATTCTCGTCCCCTCGCGCGAGCTCGCCGGCCAGTGGCGAGCGGCGCTGCAGACACACTCGACGGTCGACCCAGACGACGTGGGTGAGTATCACGGCGGCGAGAAAATGATCCGACCGATCACGATCGCGACCTATCAGACGGCGGGGATGGACCGACACCGGCAGTTGTTCGACTCACGCCGGTGGGGACTGATCTGTTTCGACGAGTGTCACCACATCACCGCGCCCGTGTTCAAGCGGTCGGCCGAACTGCAGGCGAAACACCGCCTCGGGCTCTCGGCGACGCCGGTCCGGGAGACAGGCAGCGAAGAAGAAATATACACCTTGATCGGCCCACCGATCGGTGCCGACTGGGACGCGCTGTTCGAGGCGGGATTCGTACAGGAGCCGGAAGTCGAGATCCGGTACGTTCCGTGGCGTGACGAACTCGCGCGCAACGAGTACACGAGCGCCGACGGGCGCGAGCGCCGTCGGCTCGCCGCAGAGAACCCCGCGAAGGTCGTGGAGATCCGTGATCTGCTGGCCCAGCACCCGAACAAACGGTCACTCGTCTTCGTCGAGTACCTCGATCACGGCGCGGCGATAGCCGACGCGATCGACGCGCCGTTCGTCAGTGGTGAGATGCCCCACGCCGAGCGATCGGCGTTGTTTCGTCGGTTCCGAGACGAAGACGACGAACTCGCCGTCCTCGTCGTGTCCCGTGTCGGCGACGAGGGAATCGACCTTCCGAACGCCGAGTTGGCGATCGTCGCCTCGGGGCTCGGCGGCTCCAGACGGCAGGGGACCCAGCGGGTGGGCCGCACGATGCGTCCAGCCGGTTCTGCGCTCGTCTACGTACTCGCGACGCGCGGCAGCACCGAAGAGGCGTTCGCCCGTCGTCAGATGCAACATCTCTCACGAAAGGGGGTCCGCGTTCGCGAAACGACACTTGCGGAGTGATCACTCACACATCGTCCTCTCCACCGGTTGCGCCCGGAACGAAGGATTGAACATCGGGTCCGTCGACGTCGGAGTATGTCCACCGGTACCACGCATCCAACCGTCGGCGAGGCAGTCGTTGACTGTCTGCTCGAACACGGTATCGACACCGCGTTCGGGATTCCCGGCAAGCAGACGCTCCCACTGAACCGGGCGTTTGCCGACCGAGACGCACGGTTCGTCGTCGCTCGCCACGAGACCGCGGTCACGCATCAGGCGTGGGGGTACGCCGAAACTGGCGGTCCGGGAGCGATGGCCGCAACCGTCGTCGTCCCTGGCCCCGGCGACATGAACGCGGCCAACGGGCTGAAAAACGCCACGAACGACTGTGCTCCACTGATTCACCTTGCAGTCGAGACCGAAGCCGACGTCCGTGGCGGAGACGGTATCCACGAGACCCCGCCGGAGACGTACGACATGGTCGTGAAGGCCAACGTCCTTGTCGAGTCGCCCGCGGGTGCCGTCTCGGCGGTCACCGAGGCGATCCGCACCGCTCGTGAACATCCGCAGGGACCGGTTCGCGTCGGGATCCCGAAAGACGTGCTCGCGAGTCGAACGCCGCAAACGACGCCGTCGATCCGCGAGCCGGCTGCGCCGCCCGAACCCGACCCGCAGGCAGTCGACACAGCCGGTACCGTGTTGCGTAAGTCGACGGCCCCAGTCGTCATCGCTGGGGGCGGTGTCAGGCGGTCCGGTGCCACGGCCCAGCTTCGAGCTATCGCCGAGCGTCTCGACGCGCCAGTGGTGACCACGTACAAGGGGAAAGGTGTCCTCCCCGAGACGCACCCGCTCTCGGCGGGCGTCCTCTGTGGTGGCGCGAGCACGGAACTCCGCACCCTTCTCGCCGAGGCAGACGTCGGACTCGTCGTCGGCTCAGACCTCGACGCGGTCGCGACTGCGAAGTGGTCGGTGTCGATGCCAGAGACGCTCGTCCACGTAACGCTCGACGGTGACGACGTCGGCTTCGGCTACGAGACCGACCTCGGGGTCGTCGCCGACGCGGGTCGATTCCTCACGGCGCTCGACGAGCGCCTCGCCGGCGACGACACAACAGGGGAAGAGCCAAGATCACCCGGTGAGACCCGTGCCGCGGCGGTCCGAGAAGCTGACCGAGGCCGGTTCTCGGCGATCGCCGCCGACCGGGACGAGGGCGCGCCGCTCCGATCGGTTGAGGTCCTCGAGACCGTTCGAGAGGTTCTTCCATCGGAGGCCGTCGTGACCGCCGACGCCGGAGGCTTCCGGCTGTGGACACTGGTCTCGTTTCCGGCAGCCGGGCCGACCGCGTACGTCAACCCCGGGTCGTGGGCGACGATGGGAACCGGTCTTCCCGCTGCCATCGGTGCGAAGCTCGCGACCCCCGACCGAGAGGTAGTCGCGCTGACCGGTGACGGCGGGCTCATGATGTGTATCCACGAACTCCATACCCTCGCCGCGGAGGCGATCGACGTCACGGTGGTCGCGTTGAACAACGACGACTACGCGATCATCAGCGAGGAGGCAGCGCGCTCGTACGACTTCCCGGACCAGGCGTACGGCTGGGGCGAGACGGCCCTCGATCTCGCGTCCATCGCTGAGGCAATGGGGGTACACGCCGAGCGAGTGACCACCCAAGCGTCTCTCGCCGAGGCGATAGCGTCGGCACGAGGCCACAACGGACCGTCGCTCGTCGAGGTGCGGACCGACCCTGGTGAACCACAGGCGAGTGAGTGGATGACCCGCGACCGTTGAGAACCGGCGGAGTATTCCTCGACGAAATCACGAACCTATTCGGTTCTGGGGTCCCTAAGAGCACTTGTGAGCGACGCCGACGCCCCCGCGCCGACCCCGCCGGCGGACCGAATCACCAGTCTCGACGCGCTCCGGGGCGTGGCCGTGCTCGGGATCCTCATCATCAACGTTCGAGTGTTCTCGATGCCCGAGACGACGCTGCTCAATCCGACCGTTTACGGCGACTTCTCTGGAATAAACTATGCGGTCTGGCTCCTCGGACACGTCTTCGCCGAGCTGAAGTTTATCACCCTATTCTCTGCGCTCTTCGGGGCCGGGATACTGCTGTTTATCGACCACAAACGTCGCAAGGGACAGCCAGCACTGCGGCTCCACTACCGACGGACTATCTGGCTCATTCTCATCGGCCTCGGTCACGCCTATCTGCTCTGGTACGGCGACGTACTTGTCGCGTACGGCCTGTGTGGACTCGCGTTGATCACCGTACGCGACTGGGAGCCGCGGGCGCTGGCCGGGCTCGCGACGGTCTTACTGCTCGTGGTTCCACTACTTGAGGTGTTCGCCGGTCTCACCATCGGCGGTCAGGCGATCGCCGCCCAGTGGGCGCCGTCTGAGGCGGCACTTCGCGCCGAAGTCGCCACCTACCGAAGTGGCTGGATCGAACAGCTCGACCACCGCGTGCCGACAGCATTTTCCAGACAGACGACCGGATTCCTCGGGAGCACGTTCTGGCGGGTCGGCGGTACTATTCTCCTTGGAATGGCACTGTATAAGTGGGGTGTGCTGACCAACGAGCGGAGCAGGCGGCTGTACCGGGTGCTTGTAGCCGGTGGGGGCGTCGGCGTCGTGCTTGTGGCCGCCGGGGTATGGTACATCGAGGTAAACGCGTGGAGTGCCGACGCAGCGCTGTTTTGGCGACAGTTCAATTACGTCGGAAGTCTCCTCGTCGCGGGCGGGTACGTCGGCGCGGTCACCCTCTACGTGCGAGCCCGACCAGACGGCCGGGTCACGCGGGCGTTTGCGGCCGTCGGTCGAACGGCGTTCAGTAACTACCTTCTCCAAAGTCTCGTGGCGACGACGATATTCTACGGCCACGGACTCGGGCTGTTCGGATCGGTGAGCCGGTCTGTGGCGTTCGGGCTCGTGGTTGCGTTCTGGGTCGTCGAGGTCGCCCTCTCGGTGCTGTGGCTTCGTCGGTTCCGATTCGGCCCGGTCGAATGGGTATGGCGAACACTCACGTATGGTCGCCAGCAGCCGATATAAGACGCGAGGCGATGGCTGCCGGGTGACGCCGTGGCGTCAGTCGGCGGTAGCGGGTTCGGGAACGACCTGCTGGATCACCTCACAGATGATGTCCATCCCTACCTCGGCTTGGCGCTGGGTGAGCACGAGCGGTGGCAGGAGCCGAAGCACGCTCTTTTCACGGCCAGCGTACCACACCATCACGCCTTCGTGATAACAGCCGCGCTGAATCTCTTCGACGAGGGACTTCGAGGGGTTTCCGTCGACACGGAACTCAACGCCGGTGAACTGCCCCTTTCCGCGGACGTCGAGGATCTGTGGCACTGCCTCGGCAAGTTCGCGGAACCGCGAGCGAATGTAGTCGCCGACGGCGGTCGCGTGCGCGAGGAGGTCGTGGTCTTCGACGTACTCGATGGCGCGAATGCCGCCGACGAACGCGGGGACGTTGCCGCGGAACGTGCCCACGTGCCCGCCTGGGCCCCACGTGTCGTACTTCTCGTGGTAGAGCATCGCTCCGATCGGAAGCCCAGAGCCGCCGATTCCCTTCGCCATCGTCATCGCGTCTGGCGTCACCCCCCAGTGGTCCGCAGCGAACCACTCGCCGGTCCGACCGAATCCGGTCTGTATCTCGTCGAAGATCAACATCGCGTCGTTGTCGTCGGCGATGTCACGGAGCCCCCGAAGGAAACCCTCCGGCGGAACCACGACGCCGCCTTCGCCCTGGATCGGCTCGACCCAGATCGCGGCCGGGTCTTCGTGACCCCCGTATGCACCCTCAAACTTTCGCTGGACCGCATCGAGTGATCGTGCACAAACACCGGTCTGACAGCAGTTTTCTGCCGGACAGAGAGCAGCGACGTCGCCACCGGGGCCCGTCTCCGTCGGATCCGGGTACGGTACGTGGACAGCATCAGCGAGGTGTGGTCCGTACCCTTCTTTATACGACTTGCCAGCGGTCAAACTGAGCGCGCCGGCGGTAGTGCCGTGGTAGGCCCCTTCGAACGCGAGGAGCCCGTGGCGGCCGGTGTTGTGTTTTGCGAGTTTGATCGACCCCTCGATTGCGTCACTCCCGCTCGGACCACCGAAGATGACCTTGCTGTTTCCGCTGAGACCGTCGGGAGCGATGTCATTCAACCGCTCGATGAACTCAATGCGTGCCTCGGTCGGGAAATCGACCGTGTGCGCGATATCGTCGAGCTGTTCGTGGACACCCTCGAGGACGTACGGATTCGAATGCCCGACGTTCAGGACGCCGATACCGGCGAAAAAGTCCAAAAAGACGTTGCCGTCGACGTCGCGGATCGTCGCCCCCTTTGCGGCGTCGAGTGCGACCGGAACGCGTCGCGGATATGCGACCGCATTCGTATCGACCGCCCGTTGTTTCTCGAGTAAGGACTTCGAGTTCGGACCGGGCACGTCGCCGACGTCTGGTTCCTGTGAAAAGTGTAACTCCTCGATAGGTGGTCCACGGGACATACCCTCACGAGGGAAGGGCCGTATAAATGTGTTATCGAACCGCACACTCGTGCCGGATCCCGATCGTGACGTGTCGAACCCGCGGATACGAGCCGTCTCCCGTCAGCCCATCGTCGTGCGCGTAAGCTCAAGCCGGTTCGTGACGGTTTCACCGAACAGTTCCTCGAAGAGCTTCTGTTCTGCTGCTCGCAGGTGTTGGGTGAACGTCGCCTGAGAGATGTCCATCATCTCGGCGACCTCACTGCCGCTGTGCGTTCGTGGCCACTCGAAGAATCCGGCAAAGTAGGCTGTCTGTGCTGCTTCCCGCTGGCGGTCGGTCAGCACAGACTCGAGCGTCGCCCGGAACGCGGCCTCGGTCTGAACGTCTCGTTCGGTCTCCCGCTGGGCGACGAGACTCAGATCATCGTACTTCGCAGTGAACGCATCGACGACGGTCCGGATGTCGTTCGAGCTGGCGACCTGCGCGCGGAGACGGCCGCGGTCCCCGGTAAGCGTTAACGACTCGATACTCGCGCCGTACTGCGCCAGCGTCGAGACGAGCGAGGTGTCATCGACGGCGAGTCGAAAGACGGCACACTCGTCGTACGTACATACGTGCTGAACGGCGGTAATGTGTGTGGCTACTGTGGCGTGATCCGCGATAGCCTCCGGTGATGCACCCTCGATGGCCACGTACTGTGCGTGTTCTTCGCCGCTGTCCGCGGCAACGTGCTCGAGTTCGACGTGACAGTCGAGCGTCGCAGCGAGGGTCGCAAGTGGCTCTGAGATCGCAGCCAACTCGAACTCAAGTTCGGTGACGCGGTCGGACGCGAGCGTCTGTTCGCTCTCTACACTATTTATTGCGTCGGCGACCGTCTCGCCGAGTTCGGCGAACACTGCCCGTCCAATCTGAGAGAACGCATCTGAGTCGGTGGCGACAAGGACGATCACACCGTACTCGGCTCCGCGATATGCGAGCGGGATGACGACCGCACTCGAAGCGTCAGTCTCTCCCAGTGTGGACGATTCGACGCGCGTGATCACCGGCGTCCCCTCGTCGATAGCGACCTTGACTGGCGTTGGTGTGGCGGTACAGAGGGACTCAACGTGGGCCTCCAGTGTCTCGGCGTCGGTTCCCGCCCACGAGCGTGGCGTAACGGTGTCGGCGACGAGTCCACGACCACCGATCCAGGCGACGTCGAAGGGGTCTGCAGCAGTAAACTGTTCACATACGGCTTGTTCGAGGTCGTCTCGCGTCGATGCGGCGACAAGTTCACGATTGACGTCTCGGAGCACCTCGTTGGTGGCGTTGAGCGACGCGAGTCGTTCGTTTTGTGCTTCGATCTGTTGTTCGCGGTTGCGCCGTTCGGTCACGTCGTGCTCGACGGCGACGTAGCGCTCGACAGTACCATCCTCGTTCGTGATGGGAGCAATAGTCGTGTCGACCCAGCAGCGCTCGCCTGACTTTCGCTGGTTGACCATCTCGCCGTCCCAGACCGTACCCTCGCCGATTTGCTCCCAGAGTTCGGCGTAGAACTCGTCATCGTGCTCGCCCGACTGCCACAGCTTCGGATTCTCACCAACGACTGCCGACCGGTCGTAGCCGGTGACCGACTCAACCGCCGGGTTCGCGTACTCGATCGTCCCCTCCGTGTCGGTGAGGAAGATGGCGTGGCCAGCGTGTTCTATCGCCTTCCGGAAGCCGCGGAGCCGCTCGTTCGCCTCCTGTAGCTGCGCTTTGATCGTTGCTTCCTCGTCGACGTACGTCGAGAGGTAGTAGACCGTGAGAATAGTGAGGACGCTCACCACGAGCCCCGGCAGCTCTTCGAGACCGGCACTGGTCGTCTGCATGGTTAACGCCTGCCTAAGCGTCATGAACGAGAGCAGAAGCGTGAGGAATCCGAACCGACGATCATGGGTCCGCGAGAGCAGTGTGAGCGAGTAGCCTACACCGATCAGTCGGAGACCGACGGAGAGAACGATGATCCAGTTCATGACGGTACATCGTGGTGACTCGCTTCGGTATCCCCGGGAAGGCCATGTATCGTCCACTGGAGGGGTCGACGCGACTGTCGCATGGATCCGGCTTATGCGTCACCCTATATAAGCTGTCCTGCTGGCCGCTGGCCGCCGATCGAACTGCGGCCATCAGCTTGTCCCAAACAGTATTGGTAGCCGAATAGTAGGGTATCTCGGCATCTCAAGCTGGTACAAACAGTTTAGGTAGCACGCTTTGGGGAGGACAGTCCGTACGATTCTGTGTATGAACGACGAACTCGTCCGGTCGGCACCCGCCGACGGACACTGGGGTGATGGCGATGAGTAGTGCAGACCGCTCGGAGCCGCTGCCGGGCGTCCCGAACGTGAATCGCGCCGACCTCGACGAGATGGTCGAGAACGAGCGGGTCGACCCGCGTGAAGAGCTTGCGGACGTCGACGCCGACACCGACCTCGGGATCGAGATGGCCGAGGACGCACAGCGCGTCGCACGCGGTGAACTAACGGGTGACGACTTCTGGAACAAACACGACGCGGCCGCAGAGTCCGAGTTCGGCGAGGAGTATCGGGCAACGCCGAATCCGGCCGTCGACTCGGGCGACCAGACGATCTCGACGCCAACCGCGGAGTCGCTGAGCTGCTCGGTTGGGTCGATGGACTCGGTCGCATCGGAGTCGGCGTTACAACGAGACGAGTCCGAAATCGGTGTCGGTGACGAGAAGTGGGGGATGGTCATCGACTTACAGAAGTGTGTCGGCTGTGACTCCTGTACGGTCGCGTGTAAGGCCGAGAACCGCACGCCGCCGGGCGTCTCGTACAACGTCGTCATGGAAGAAGAACACGGCGAGTTCCCCAACGTCACACGGACGAACGTTCCCCGCCCCTGCATGCAGTGTGAGAATCCGCCGTGCGTACAGGTCTGTCCGGTCTCGGCGACGTACTCGATGGACGACGGCGTGGTAAACATCGACTACGACCGGTGTATCGGCTGTCGGTACTGTATCATTGCGTGCCCGTACGGGGCCCGGTACTTTGATTTCGGTGACAACTACGACGACGAAGTCGACGAGGCCGGGGAGGTCACGAGTCCGGAGTACGGCGTCGACCGGGGCAAGCGGACCGAGGGTGACTCACCGATCGGGAACGTTCGAAAGTGCAGCTTCTGTACCCACCGCCTCGAGCGTGGTGAGGAGCCCGCCTGTGTCGAGACGTGTATCGGCGATGCACGGAACATGGGCGACCTCAACGACCCCGAGAGTGACGTGTCACAGATGGCCGAATCGACCAGAGCGATGCAGCTGAAAGAGGCGGAAGGGACCGACCCCAACGTCTACTACCTCAAGTGAACCCATGGCAACAAAACACACTGCGTTCGAATTCTCGCCTGGATTCGAAGACGGGCGGCTTCGCGTCGCGTGGTACGCCTTTGTTGGCCTGCTCGTGGCTGGCGGTGCCTACGCCGCTTACCTGCGGCTGACACAGGGAATGGCAAGCACCAACCTCACGAGCATCGTCCCGTGGGGAGCGTGGGTCGCCTTCTACATTTACTTCGTCGGCCTCTCTGCGGGGGCCTTCCTCGTGAGCACGCTGGCGAACGTCTTCGACGTGGGCAAGATGCACCGGATCGATCGCGATGCCCTCTTCGCCGCGATAATCAGTATGGCCGTCGCCCTGCTGTTCGTCTGGATCGACCTCGGCCGGATGGACCGGATGTACTACCCGTTCATCTGGCGACAATTCACCTCGGCGCTCTCGTGGGAGGTACACGCGTACGTGGCGTACATCGGCATCCTCGTCACGGAGCTGTACTTCTCGATGCGGATCGACCTCGCACAGCTCGCAACCGAGCTTGAGGGGCCTCGTGCGAAGCTCTATGAACTACTCACGCTCGGCCGGACCGACACGAGTGACGCCTCGCGAGCGTTCGACACTCGCTGGCTTAAACGGGCCGGCATGGTCGGCATTCCACTGGCAATCTTCACTGTCCACGGCGGTACAGGCGTGCTGTTTGCGGTATCGAAGGCGCGGCCGTATTGGAACAGCGGACTGTTCCCAGTGATATTCATCATCTCGGCACTGTTGAGCGGAACCGCACTGGTGATGATGCTGTACGTGCTTCGAACGCGCCTATTCGACGGTGAGCGAGTGGACGCCGACCTGCTCGAGCAGCTCGCCCAGCTGCTCATCGCGTTCATCGTCATCGACGTCGCGCTCACTGCAGTCGAAGGGCTCATCGCGTTCAGCAGCCTCCATCCGCACGAGGTCGAGACGTGGCTCATCGTGCTGTTCGGTGAGATGTCGTGGTCGTTCTGGTGGTTCATGGTTGGGTGCAGTTGGGTGTTCCCGATGGTGTTGTTGAGCAAGCGGTCGTGGCGCCGGAGCCCACCGATCATGACGTTCGCCGGCTTGCTCGTCGTAATCGGCGTCGTCGCCGTCAGATTCAACATTGTGATTCCAGCACAGATTCTCCCCGTGATGGAGGGACTCCCACACGGGTCGTACTTCCCGACGCTTGTCGAGTGGGCGACGAGCTTCGGTATCATCGGCGTCGGCCTGCTGCTTTTCACCATCGGTGCAGAGCTGCTTCCGCTGACGCCACTCACAGGAGGTGACCACGAATGAGCACTGACGACGGAAACGACGGAACGGGTGTATCGCGACGTGACTTCTTCAAGGCCGCGGGGAGCATCGGGGTCGTCGCGGCCGCCAGCGGGGCGGCCGTCGACGCCGACATCAGCGACCTGTGGACAGACGACACGAACCACTACGTGGGCGACGACTACGGCGAGTATGGCGCCGAAGACGTCATCCACACTACATGCGGACAGTGTAACACGTTCTGTCCGATCAAGGTGCGACTCGACGAGGGCAGCGGTACCGGCGAGTACAGTTCGCTCGTGCGGAAGCTCGCCGGAAACCCGTATTCGTTCTTGACCACCCAGCCGTTCGCACAGGTGCCATACGAGAGCGACCCCGAGGCGGTCGCGACCGGCGACCTCGAGGGAACCGGTGACGTCGCCGACGACCGCTGGTCGCTCTCTGGGGGCCGGATCTGTCTGAAAGGGCAGGCCGGCATCCAGACCGCCTTCGACAGCTACCGGGTCCGCAAGCCGATGAAACGCGTCGGGCCGCGCGGCTCTGGCGAGTGGAAGACGATCTCGTGGGAGGAAGCGATTGCGGCTATCGTCGGCGGAGACGACGAGCTCGGTCACGACGGACTCGAGTCGATGTGGGGGTACGCGCCCGAAGATGCCGTCATGAGCGACTGGGAGGCCGTCCAAGACGGCAAGATGACGCAGTCCGCGTTCGACGAGAAGTGGGGCGACGACCTCATCGACACCGACCACCCCGACCTCGGCCCGAAGGCCAATCAGATCGTCGACGTGGGCGGCTTCCGCCGGAACTTCATCCGGAGTCGGCTCTGGCATCAGGGGCTCGGCTCGGTGAACAGTATCCACCACGCCGGCGTCTGCGGCGTCTCGAGCGTCATGGGAAACGTCCGCTCACACGACGCGAAAAAGAAGCGGCAGTACCCGGACGTCGAGAACTGTGAGTACCTCCTCGTGTGGGGGACCAACCCGATGGTTGCCAACAAGGGACCGACGTGGCTTGCACCGAAGCTGACGAACGCCATCCAGGACGGGATGCGAATGGACGTTGTCGACCCACGCCTGTCGAAGACCGCCGAGAAGGCCGACACGTGGGTGCCCGTCGAACCCGGCGCGGACGGAGCGCTCGCGCTCGGGATGGCACGGTGGATCCTTGAGCACAACCGACACGACGTCGGGTACCTCCAGAACCCCGTCGAGTCGGCCGCGGCGGACGACGACGAGCCGACGTGGAGCGACGCGACACACCTCGTGCTCGTCGACGAGGAGGCGAGACCGAAGGCGCGAGCCGCAGACCTCGGGCTAGTCGCTGTCGACGCAGAGACTGCCGACGACTACGTTGTCGTCGACGCCGATTCGGGTGACCCTCGTCCGGCCAGCGAGGTCGACACGGCGGTGCTCGATGTCGACGTGCGCGTCAGCGGCACCCCCGTCCGCAGCGCCTGGAGCCTCTACCGTGAGCGCGTCTACGAACACACCGTCGAGGAGTACGCGGAGATGGCCGGGGTGCCGGCCGAACAGGTCGCCGAGCTCGCCGACGAGTTCACGAGCCACGGCAAGCGCGCCGCGATCATGCAGTACCGCGGGCCGGCCAAACACGGCAACGGGTTCTACAGCACGCGGGCGATCGCCACGCTCCAACACCTCATCGGCAACTACGACTGGAAGGGCGGACAGATCACGCCATACGCGGGCTTCGCCACCACGAGCGGCCGCTATAACCTCGCAACTGTCCCCGACGCCAACCAGTCGTGGGGGATCCCGATCCTCCGCGGCGGGGTGAACTACGAGGAGACAACGTTGTTCGAGCGCGACGACGGCTACCCGGCGAAGCGGCCGTGGTTCCCCGTCGCCCCGCCACAGGCGACACAGGAGCTCTACGGCAGCGCCAAGGACGCGTACCCGTACGGCGTCGAGGCGCTGTTCATCCGGCCGTACTCGAACAACCACGTGATGGCGGCTGCCGGCGGCGACAAGATACCGCCGATCCTCAACGACACCGACGCCATCCCGCTCATCGTCGCCTCGGACACGGTCATCGGCGAGACAAGTCAGTACGCCGACTACATCCTGCCGGAGCCGACGTATCTCGAGCGGTGGGAGAACTTCGGGACGTACCCGAACAAGCGGCTGGCAGACGAGAAGATCAGCCAGCCGGCAATCTCGGTCGTGCCGGACGCCCGGCCGTTCGAAGACGTGTTGATCGACCTGTGGAAGGAACTAGATCTCCCGGGTGTCGGCGAAGACGCGATCGTCGATGCGGAGGGGACTGCGTGGCCACTCGATCAGGCCGAAGACTTCTACGTGAAGCTGGCGGCGAACGTCGCGTACGACCGCGACCCGGTGCCCGACGCGAGCGCCGAGGAAAGACGGATCTTCCGCGAGAGCCACAAACGGGGGCTCGGTGACGAGTTCGACCTAGAGCGGTGGCAGGCGGCGGTCACAGACGAAGAATGGGCGAAAGTGGTCACCGTGTTGAACCGCGGCGGACGCTTCGAGGAGCCCGCAGACGACTACGAACGCGAGTTCGCACGGAACGGGCACGACTACGACTACGCCGAGCGCGCGGACGGCTCGAACGCCTACGAGGGCGAGCACATGCGCTACAAACTCGAGTCGCGTGTCGACTTCTACAGCGAGGCCGTCCCGACGGGCAAACACTCGTACACGGGCGAGCGATTCGACCCGCTTCCGCGTGTCGACGACGTCGAGCACTACGACGGGACGGTCCAGGCACCGGTCGGCGAAACGCCGGACGACGGACTGCCGCTCCGGCTGATCAACTGGAAGCCGCGCAACCAGGGGATGCACCGTACCCAAAACAGCCCGTGGCTCCGCGAGACGCGCCCGGAAAATCCGGTGTGGATTAATCCCCAGGACGCCGAGACGCGCGGCATCGAGAACGGCGACGACATCGCTATCGACGCCGGGCGGCGGACCGTCGAGGGCGTCGCGATGGTCACCGGCGGCATCCGCCCCGGGGTCGTCGGCGCGATGTGGGGCTGGGGACGGACCGCAAACGGTGCGACCGCGGAGACGATCGACGGTGAGACGCGTGGGCCCACCGAGGTCGACGGCCACAGCCAGTACCGGTTCGATGTGCCAATGCACGAGGAGGCCGGATACGCCAAAGGTCGTGACGCTGGCTTCGCGATCAACCACATTCAACCGCTCGACAACGCGCTCGGCGACACGGGTCTCTCGGACCTCGTCGGGGGGAGCAACGCCCAGTACGACGCCTTCGTCGAGGTGGAGCGGCTGTGAGCCGGTCCTCAGACGGCGAGGAACGGCCGATCGGCGGCGACGTGCCGCCGGACGACCGCTCGATGGCGGACGCACGGGCCCGTGTCTACGGCCTGCTCGCAGCCACCTTCAACGGAGAGGCGACGACCGTCGCCCGCGCACTCGAAGCCGGAACGTACGTCACGCTCGCGGACGCGTTTCCAGTCTCCGTCGACATCGACGCGCTCTGCGGGTTCGGCGCGGGCGATGCGGTCGACGCCGACGCGTTGGCGATCGGCTATGATAATCTCTTTGTCGTCCCCGGCGACCACTACGTACCGCCGTTTGCCTCGGCACACGCCGTCGACCCGAGCGAGACGTTCGAGTCGGACTCGCGACACCACACCGCCGGCGAGGCGGGCGAGCTGCTCGGTGACCCGGCCGCCGAGATGGCACGGCTGTACGCTGCGGCGGGCTTCGAGCCCGAACGCGGAGACGGCATCCCGGACCATCTCGCCGCGCAGTTCGAGTTCATGCGCGCGCTCTGTGAACGCGAGGCGACGATGCTTGACGACGAGCCCGACGACGCTGCCGAGACAGGGGGTCTCGACCGCGTTCGGGAGCTCCAGGCGCACACGCTCGCACAGCTCGGCTGGCTCGACCAGTTCGAACCAACCGTCTCCACGCGCGACACCGTCGAGGGCGTTTTCGCGGGACTCGCTCGACTCGCGCGCACGTTCGCCGCGTGGGACGCCCGTGACGGCGTTCACGCCGACCCGCCGACGGCAGACGACGTTACCACCGACTAACCACATGTCTCCACACGACTCACCCACAGCCGAACTTCGCGATCGACTCAGCGCCGTCGAGGACCCGGCGCTCGGTACCGACATCGTCACCGCCGGACTCGTCACCGACCTCTCGGTCGAGGGTGACACAGCCGCAGTCGAGCTTGCACTCGGTGCGCCGTATGCGCCGGATGAGCGGGCGATCGCCGATCAGGTTCGATCAGCCATCGACGCGCTCGGTCTCGAGCCAGAGCTTTCGGCGAGCGTCCCGCGGTTCGACGAGGCCGAGGCGTCCGTCCTCCCCGGCGTCAGGAACGTCATCGCGGTCGCGTCCGGCAAAGGTGGGGTTGGCAAGAGTACCGTCGCGGTCAACCTCGCTGCCGGACTACAAGCGCGTGGCGCCTCGGTCGGCCTCTTCGACGCCGACGTGTACGGGCCGAACGTCCCGCGGATGCTCGGCACCGACGACGACACCGAAGTCACGACCGTCGACGACGACGACAAGATCGTCCCGCCGACCGCCCACGGGCTCGAGCTGATGAGCGTCGGACTGCTCATCGACGACGACGACCCGGTCGTCTGGCGCGGTCCGGTGGCGCAGAACACACTCACCGAGCTGTTCACCGACGTCTCGTGGGGCGTACTCGATTACCTCGTCATCGACCTCCCGCCGGGAACCGGCGACGTCCCGCTGACCGTCCTCCAGCATCTTCCCGTGACGGGAACCGTCATCGTCACGACGCCGCAGTCGGTCGCGGTCGACGACGCCCGTCGTGGGGTCCAGCTGTTCGCCGAGTACGACGCGAACGTCTTGGGGGTCGTCGAGAACATGAGCGCGTTCGTCTGTCCCGACTGCGGGAACAACCACGACATCTTCGGTGAGGACGGTGGGAGTGGCCTCGCAGACGCCGTCGACGTCCCGTTCCTCGGCACACTGCCGCTCGACCCGGCGGTCAGAGCCGGGGGCGATGACGGCGAACCGATCGTCAAGCGAGCCGGTAGTAGTGAGGCCGGCGATGCCTTCGAGACGCTCGCGGGGGCGGTCGCGAACAAGGTCGGCGTGCTCCGTCGACACCACCAGCAGAGGGCGACGGGTCAGAGCGACTGATCGTTCGATGACCGCGCCAGGGGCCGGGTCGACGGGCGACGACCTTCGTGGTGTCGTGCTCGCCGGAGGTCGAAGCCGACGGTTCGGCGATCGGGACAAGGCGCTCGCCCGATTCGACGGGCGCACCCTGGTGAGCCGAGCGGTTGACGCCGTCGCGCCGCTCAACGTTGACCCGCCGTTCGTCGCCGTTGGCACCGCCTCACGCCGAGCACTCCTTGGGTCGGGAATCGACCAACCGGTGGAGTACGTGTTCGACCCGCCGGGAACCGGTGGACCCGTCGGCGGCATCCTCGCTGCAGCACGCGCTACTGAGACGGATCGACTCGCCGTCGTCGGCTGTGACATGCCGCTTGCCACGACCGAGGCGATCCGGTGGCTCGCCGGGGAATCGACCGACTCCGACGCGGTCGTGCCGGTCGACGAGGGGGGACAGCTCCAGCCGGTGTTCGCCGTCTACCGCACCGCAGCAGTCACCGCAGCCGAGAACCGGCTGACGAATGCGGCGCTTTTCAGCCTCCTCGACGAGCTCGACGTACACCGTGTCCCAATCGAGTCTGCGCCCGCCGAACGCAGCGTCGACCAGGCGCTCACGAACGTGAACACCCCCGCAGATCTTGAGCGACTCCGCGAGCGAAGAGATTCAAATGGGTAACACCGATGCGGGCGTCGAAACGAGCGACGGCGATTCACCGGCGGGTGGCACCACCGCGTGTGTACCACGGCTGCACACACGACGATGTAGTATATTGAATCACGCACTGAACCGATCATGAACGAGTCCGTGTCGTGTCCGGACTGTGGTGTCGAGACAGACGCTGGTGAACTACCCTGACCGCCTATAGTCAGCTAACGACCTCGAATCTGGACCGACCGTGCCGGCGGTCGAGACGGACGACGACGGAACGATCTCGCTGGTCGCGACCGCCGGGGCACAAACGGTTTACTCCGGCGGGTGAGAGTGTCGTGTATGTCCCGAACCGGAGCGGCGTACCTGGTCGAAGCGCTCGCGGAGTACGGGGTGACTCGTGTCTTCGGAAATCCGGGGACCACGGAGCTACCGACCGTCCAGGCGGTCGCAGAGAGCCCACTTGAGTACGTCCTCGCCCTCCACGAGGACGTCGCCGTGGGGATGGCGGCCGGCTACGCCACGACCCGGCGGTACCACGCCCACCACGACGAGCGCGTGTCCCCGCTCGCGGTCACGAACCTCCACGTCGCCCCCGGCCTCGCCCACGGGTTGAGTAACGTCATCGGTGCCGCCTTCACCGGGGCCCCGGTGCTCGTCACAGCCGGAAACTACCAGACCGATTTCCAACACGAAGAGCCGATCCTCCACGGCGATCTTGAGGCGATCGTCGACCAGTACACGAAGTGGAGCGCGTCGATTCCGTCCGTAGACGCGCTACCGGCAATGCTGCGACGGGCAGCGAGACAGGCGCTCACACCGCCGACCGGACCGGTGTTCTTGGAGCTTCCAGTAGACGTCATGACCGCGACGACGGACGCACCTGTCGAGCGACTGGGACCGATTCCGGACGCAGGTCGTGGCGACCCCGAGGCGGTGGCGGCCGCAGCCTCACTCCTCGTCGACGCCGACGAGCCCGTGATGGTGATCGGTGATGACGTCGCTCGGTCGGGTCCCGACGCCATCCAGGCGGCCGTCGACCTCGCCGAGACGGCGGGCATACGCGTCCACGGCGAGTACATCACCGCCGAGTCGAACTTTCCGACCGACCACGCGCTCTGGGGCGGGACCGTACCAGGTGCGGAGTCTGGGTTCCGCGAGACAGTCGACGGCGAGACGGTCTGTTTCGTCGGCTGTGGGTCGGCGACGACGTCGCTCGCACACGAGACCGATCTCCTCGCCGACGCGACGATCGTACAGATCGGCCCGAACGGCTGGGAACTAGGCAAGAACTGGCCCGCAGACGCCTCGGTGCTTGGTGACCCCAGACACGTGCTTACAGAACTTGTCGAACTCGTCGACGAGTCGCTCCCGGTAGCCGCACAAGAACGTCGACAGGAGCGTGCCCGCGAGGCGGCCGCCGCCCAGTGGGGGTCGCGCCGACCGGCCGACCCGGACCCATCCGACCCGCGTGCCTCGAAGGGAGAGCTGGGTGCCGCAATGGGCGAGGCGGCCGCGGACGCACTTGTGGTCAGCGAAGGCGTCACCTCCGGGGCGGCCGTGCGGTGGCACCTGCCGTTGGGGCCCGAACAATGGATCTCGACGAAGAGCGGTGGATTGGGGTACGGCCTCCCGGCGGCGATTGGGGCCGCGATGGCGGAGGCCGAGCGGCCAGACCCGCGCGACGTAGTCAGCTTCATCGGCGACGGGTCGTACCTGTACTATCCGCAGGCGATTTACTCGGCGGTGCGTCACGACGTGGACCTGACGGTAGTCGTCGCCGACAATCAGAACTACCGCATCCTGAAGGACAACACGCTCCGTGTGCTCGGCGGCGAGGAGCCAGACCACGACTTCGAGGCGATGGAGTTCGACCCGCCCGCGGCGATCGCCGACGGTGCCGAGAGCTACGGGGCGACAGCCCACCTCGTCGACTCGCCGGACGAGATCGCAGACGCGATAGCTGCTGGGCGCGACCAAGACGGTCCGACCGTCCTCGACGTACTGATCCACGACTGAGCGACCGCGAGACGCGATACGAGCGCGAACATTCGTGTGTCTCGTCGCTAGTTTTAGATGGGCGGTTACTGCACTGTGGGTATGGTATCTATCGACTCCGACCGGCTCGAGTCCGCGTTCGAGGCGTACTCGGCGATCGGGCGCACGGAGAACGACGGCCTCCACCGACTGGCGCTGTCGGAGGCCGACGCCCGAATCAGAGACCGGTTCGTCGCGGACCTCGAAGCGCTCGACCTCGCGGTGCGCGTCGACGAGGTTGGAAACGTATTCGGCCGACGCGAGGGGACCGACCCCGACACAGCACCCGTGCTGATCGGCTCTCATCTCGACTCACAGCCCTACGGCGGCCGGTTCGACGGCCAGCTCGGGGTCCTCTCGGCACTCGAGACGCTTCGGGCGTTCGACGACGACGGCGTCGACCACGAGCGGCCGATCGAGATCGTGAACTGGACCAACGAGGAGGGATCGCGGTTCAAACCGGCGCTCATGGGAAGCGGGGCATTCACCGGCCAGCTCGACACAGCTGAGGTGCTCGAGACGACAGACGCGGATGGCGTGTCGGTCGCCGAGGCGCTCGCCGAAATCGGCTACGACGGCGACGAGCCCGTGGAGCCGCAGGAGCCGTACCACGCGGCGCTGGAGCTCCACGTCGAACAAGGGCCGAAACTCGAGGAGGCCGGCCGCTCTGTCGGCATCGTCGAGGGGGTCCTCGGGATGGCGTGGCTCGAGGTCACTGTTCACGGCGATGCCGACCACGCCGGCCCGTCGCCAACGCACGCGCGTCGCGACGCGCTCGTCGCTGCCGCCGACGTCGTGAGCGCGGTCAGACGGCTCTCGAACCGGGCCGCAGCTGACGTCGTCACCACGGTCGGCGAGTTCGATGTGTCGCCAGGGTCGATAAACGTCATCCCCGATACGGTCCGGTTCACCGTCGACGTCCGGAGTTACGACGACGCGGTCGTCGACGAGCTCGTCGACCACGTCGAACGCGAGGTACAAAACGCCTGTGCGCGAGAGGGTGTAGCGTACGACCTCGAAGAGATCTGGCGCATTCCACACACCGAGTTCTCCTCGAGCGTCGCCGACACCGCGCTCGATGCGGCCGCGACCGTCGGGGCGTCCCACCAGCCGATGGTGAGCGGTGCAGGCCACGACGCAACCTACCTCAACGAGCTGACCAAGACGGCGATGCTTTTCGTCCCCAGCGTCGACGGCAAGACGCACAACGAAGCCGAGTACACGGCGTGGCCAGACGTTGTCGAGGGTGCCCGTGTGTTCGCTGAGACCGTCTCGCGGCTGGCGGACGCCGGCGACTGAGCGCCGGTAGGTGCCCCGTTACGAGCAGGCGCCACGTCGCCAACAGACACCCGGTTGCTGACGATCACCGCCGGCGCGGGGAGCACGGCAACATCACCGCCGTGATCGCGAACCCGAGACCGGGTCCATCGAGACGGATGCCACAACTCCCGAAACCGCCGTTCGATCGGGCGCGCGGTCATCACGGTTTTGCCGGGGTAGGCCGTACAAAGAGGTATGCCTCGAACTGCGGTCATCGCTGGCGTCGGTCCGGGACTGGGAGAATCGCTCGCGCGACGACTGGCTGCTGAGGGGTGCCGTGTCGCACTGTTCGCCCGCTCCGAGACGTACCTCGAGGAGCTTGCGGCTGACCTACCGGAGCCCGGCGAGGGGCTCGCCGTGCCAACCGACCTTACCGACGTCGACGCGGTGCGGTCGTCCGTCGAGACGGTTCGAGAGGAATTTGGCCCCGTCGACGTGTTGATCAACCACGCTAGCAGCGCCGCGTGGAAGGGGATCGCGGACGCGAGCGTCGCGGAGTTCGAGCGGTCGTGGGCTGTCGGAGTTCGCGGGCCGTTCGTCTGCACGCAGGAGGCAGTCGAGGACATGCTCGAGACGGGCGGCGGCACGGTGATCTTCACTGGGGCGACCTCGGCGGTGCGGAGTCTCGGCGGTGCCGTCGGGTTCACCGCCGCGAAGTTCGCCGCGCGAGGGATGGCGATGGACGTCGCCCAGGAGTTCGGTGGCGACGGAGTCCACGTCGCACACGTCGTCCTTGACGGCCAGATCGACACGCCTGGGACGCGCGACCGCTACCCGGACCGCGACCAGACGACGTTTCTCGACCCCGACGAGATCGCCGAGACGTACTGGCACCTGATCGAACAGGACGCCGTCGGGACACAGCCGTTCGAGGTTCATCTCACCAACGGGCCGCAGAGCACTGAGTTCCTGTAGTCGTTCCTACAAACACCTGTTCTCGCGAGCCAACCACGTTCCGTCCCGCAGCAGGCGATCCAACCCGAACCCTCAGGTACTCGCGCCGAGACTGGACGCCTAATGGAGCTCCGGGAAGACGAGTTGCGGGCGCTAGCGTCGAATCTGGTGTCGTTCGAGAGCTACCCGGGCGAGGAGGCGGCCGTTCAGGCGTGGCTGTGGGAGCGTTTGGGTGCACTCGGCTTCGATCGATACCGATGGGAGCCGGACCCTGCAGTGCTGACAGCCCATCCCTCGTTTCCGCCCATTGAGACGCTCGACCTCGCGGACCGGCCGAGCATCGCCGGCGTCCTCGAGTTCGGTGACCCGGACGCCGGTCCGACGATCGTGCTCAACGGCCATGCCGACGTTGTTCCAGTTGAGGCGTCTGCGTGGAGTGAGGAACCGTTCGACCCGGCGTGGCGCGACGGGCAACTCTACGGCCGCGGCTCGGCCGATATGAAATGTGGGCTCGCGGCGTGCGTGATCGCGGCGCTGGCTGTCGAGGCGGTCGCCGATGGCCGCGGGCTGAACGGGCGGGTGGTTGTCGAGAGCGTCGTCGGTGAGGAAGCGGGTGGTATCGGTGCGGCCACCGCGGCCGCGGTGAATCCGTACCCGTTCGAGCGAGACGCCGCGATCATCGCTGAACCCACCGATTTCGCGCTCGTCGTCGCCGCCGGGGGAAGCCTCATGACACGGCTTGAGGTGACCGGGAAGTCGGCACACGCCGCCAGGGCCTGGGAGGGTGAGTCCGTGCTACCGCACTTCGAGCAGATCCGGCGGGCGTTCAAATCACTCGAGCGCGAGCGCGCCGAGCAGGTGACGCATCCGCGATTCACCGCGTACGACGCTCCGTGGCCGGTGACGTTCGGGCGGGTCGAAGCCGGTGAGTGGGCGTCGTCGGTTCCCGCCTCGCTCACCGCCGAGATCCGCATCGGCGTTGCCCCCCACGAGACGGTCGCCGAGGTCGAAGCCACCTATCGACACCGGCTCGAGGATGTGTGTACAGAGCACCTGTGGCTCACAGACCACCCACCGACTCTCGACCGATTCTCCGTGCAGTTCGAGGGCTCAGAGGTCGACCCCGACGAGCCGATCGTTTCGTGTGTCGAGACCGCCGCGGTTGCACACGGCATCACGGACCCGAGCTACGAGGGGTTCACCGCAGGGACAGACGCCAGACACTACCTAGGTGCGGGGATTCCGACGGTCGTGTTCGGGCCGGGTTCGGTCGACCTCGCACACGCGCCCGACGAGCATCTCGAGTGGGACGCGCTCCGACGCGGCTGTCAGATGCTCGCGACCGCAACGACGACCGCACTCGAGGCGTACTGAACAATTAAGCGGTCCGTCTGCTAACGAGTCGACGTGCGCGTACAACCCCAGTCTCGGCTGATCGAACTGCGTCGCGACCTCCACCGGCGTCCGGAGCTCGGCTGGTGTGAATTCTACACGACCGGCCGTATCGTCGACGCGCTACACGAGATCGACCTCGACGAGCTGTACGTCGGCAGCGACGTCCACAGTGAAGACCAAGTCCGCCCGCCGAGTGCGGCAGCACTTGACCGCGCGGCCGAGCGAGCACGCGACCTCGATGTCGACGAGGCGGTCCTGACGAAGCTCAAGGACGGGTACACCGGTGCGCTCGCGGTGCTGGAACGCGGTCCGGGACCCACCGTGCTCGTCCGGGTCGACATCGATGGACTCCCACAACAGGAGTCCAGCGACGACGACCACGACCCAGCCGCAAACGGGTTCGCCTCGGTGTACGACGAACGGATGCACGCCTGCGGACACGACGCCCACGCGGCGATCGGTGTGGGTGTCGCCGAGGCGGTCGCAGCGAGCGAGTTTACTGGCACGCTGAAGGTGCTCTTCCAGCCCGCCGAGGAACTCGGCGCTGGGGCCGCCTCGGTCGTCGAGAGCGGACACCTCGACGACGTCGACGCGCTCGTCGCGATCCACGTCGGCCTCGATGCAGAGACGGGAACGGTGATCCCAGACGTCGACTCGTTCCTCGCGATACGGGGGTTCGAGGCGACGTTCGAGGGCGCGCCCGCACACGCCGGGATTGCACCACAGGAGGGATCAAATGCGATCCAAGCGCTCTCGACGGCCGTCTCCAACCTGTATGCGATTCCTCGACACGCGGACGGAAAGACACGGATCAATGTCGGTGAGATAGCCGGCGGGACTGCCTCGAACATCGTCGCCGAGTCGGCGACACTCCGCGGCGAGGTGCGTGGGTCGACGACCGCCCTTCGCGAGTCGCTCGAGGACCGCGCTACGGGCGTCATTGAGAGCGCTGCCCGCCTTCACGACTGTGCTGTCGATGTATCCTCTCTCACCGGTGCGCCGAGTGCAACCTGTGATGAGCGGCTTATCGAGGTTGTCGCGGCCGCGGCACGGGCACGAGGGGCGAACGTAGTTCCAGAAGACGGTGCGGCCCTCGGCGGCAGCGAGGACGCGACGCGCCTGATGCGGGCCGTCCAGCGAGCAGGGGGCACGGCGACGTACGTCGGGTTCGGCGCGAGCAATCCGACCGGCCATCACACCGCGACGTTCGACGTCGACGAGGCGGTGATCCCGCTCGCGGTCGACGTGATGACAGATACTGTGTGTGCGATCGCCGAGTCAGAGGCATAAGGGCCCAGAATCCGAGGTCTGTCCCCGTGGCAAAGCCCTAACTCACCCGCGTGCATCGGTCGTGACCATGGTACTTGTTCTCTCAGCGGCTGACGTCGAACGGCAGCTGGAACTTGGCCCGCTCGTCGATGTCGTCACAGAGACGCTGATACGACAGGCCGCCGGCGAGGTCGAACGACCAGAGCGGCCACACTTTCCGGTCGGTGTCGGGCTCGACGGTGACGAGCCCATGGGAACCGGTATCGCCATGCCAGCGTACGTCCACGGCGCTGACCACTACGCGACGAAGCTGGTTGGGGTCCACGAGGGAAATGCGGACCGCGGCCTTCCGACGATCAACGCACAAATAGTGCTCACCGACGCGCGAACCGGCGTCCCTGAGGCGTTGATCGCCGGCACGACGGTGACGAATGCCCGAACAGGCTGTATCGGTGCGGCCGCGGTCCGTGCGCTCGCACCCGACACCGACTCACTCACGCTCGGTGTCGTCGGCGCGGGCGCGCAGGCGCGCTGGCAGACCCGGGCGATCGCGACCGTAGCGTCGCTCAACGACGTTCGGATCTACTCACCGAGTGAGTCGCGAGTAGAGTGTGCGAGCGACCTCGATGGTGAGGCGATTCCGGCTCGCTCTGTTGCGACGCCGACTGAAGCGGTCACCGACGCCGACGTGGTTGTGACCGCGACGACAGCGACCGAGCCGGTGTTCCCGGAGGCCGCGCTGGCACCCGGGGCGCTCGTCGTTGCCGTCGGGGCATTCACCGACGAGATGCAAGAGCTCGAGCCGGCCATCCTCGCGGACGCCGAGCAGGTGTTTGCCGACGTGCCGGGCGAAGCGGCCCACACCGGTGACGTGCTGGCGAGCCCCCTCAATACGGCCGACCTCGTCGAGCTCGGCGTGCCACTTGCCGACGGGTACACCCGCGAGTCGCCGAGCGGGACGCTCGTGGTCACGAGCGTGGGGTCAGCGACGCTCGACGCGGCGGCTGGCACGGCCGTCTATCGGCGTGCGGTCGACGCGGGTGACGGCACCGAGGTGTCGTTTTGAGGCGCCGGCTTCTCGAGTCCTCCCATACGAGCACGTCGACCGTGGTGAGTCGGCTCACACGACCGTGGCGACGCTGCCGACGAGCGCGAGCGTGACCGTAAGCCGGCCGAGGCTCCCGAGGAAGGTCGCCACGGCGAACCGGGTGTAATCACGCTCGAGGACGGCGAACGCGTAGATCGAGAGGGTGTCGGGGAAAAAGGGCACCGAGAGGGCAATTGCGAGCCCGCCGTACCCGTACCGCTGTGCGAGCTGTGCCGATCGCGTCTCAGACCACGCTACGACGTTCCAGCGCGAGCGCCGAAGCCACCGGATGACCGGACCAGACTGTTTGACCTCTTGGCCGATGTGGAAGGCGAACACGCTCCCGAACGCCTTCCCCGTCGCACTGACGAGCATGATACTTCCGAGGTGGACCCACCGCGGGAACCCGAAGTCGATCGGCGCCGCGAGGACGACTTCACTCGGCCCGGGGAGTGCAAAGGCGATCAAAAACGAGTACACGAAGACGACCACCATTCCGGCCCACCCCGTAGCCGACTCGACGAGCGCCTCGAGACCTGCCTCGGCGCCGGCGACGACCGATCCAGAACCAAGCACCCCGGAGACGACCGCCGGTACGGCTGCTTCCGCGGCAGGACCGACAATGCCGACCGTCGACGCGACCGACACGGTCAGCCACCCCACGTCCAGTGGGCGTCAAGGACGAACCGATACAGACCGCTCACGACGATCGCGAGGCCGTTTGCGACGAGATACAAGACCTCGGCGACCTCGACGAAAGCGAAGAGGGCACCCAGTTGGATCGGGATTGCGGTCCCGCGGACCAAGTTCGTCTTACACAGCCCGTGGAGGTACTCGCGGACGCCCGTGTTGCGCGAGCCACGGAACGTCCAGGCGTTGTTGAGCACGTACGAAAGGAGAATGGTGAGTTCGATCGAGACGGTCGCCGCAAGCAGGTAGTTTACGCCACCGACGTCGACGAACAGCCACAAAAGCGCCATTTGGACCGCCGACGCGGCCGCCCCGACGATGACGAATCGGCGAAGCTGGAGCGCGAGTGGACCGTCGGCCAGTCCGCGGAGCAGCGACCGGATCATTTATTTGTAGCCGAGTGCCTCCAGTCGTGCTCCGAGGTCCTCGTCTACCTGTGCTGGTGTGGCTCTCTCGCCGTCGGTACGGATCGTCGCGGCGTGGGCGTCGGCCAGGGGGGCGAACCGATCGATGACCGTCTGGTCGTCGTCGGTCGGGTCGACGGTGCGGTCTCTCTGTTGGGTCGGATCCGACGGCCGGTGGTAGAGCTCTGTCGACCCATCTTCGACGTTCTCGATGTACGTCCACTCGGCGTCGCGAACGCTGATGTAGAGGTCGCCGTCGGCAAGCGACCGCGGAATCGGTTGGGCCGTCACATCGTCACCCCGGACGGTCACAGAGACGATCGGCTCTGCGGTCGGGGGGCTGCCATCGGTGACCGTTGAGCGGAGGTTCTCACCCTCCCACTCGTCCGGAGGTTCGACACCGAGTAACGCCGCGATGGTCGGTGGAATCGCGTCGAGGCCGACGCCGTGGTCGACTCGTCGACGTGGCGCCCCGGGGACGTCGACGACAAGCGGGACCTGTATCAACTCGTCGTACAGCTTCGGGTAGTGTGCGAGATGGCCGTGTTCTTGAAACTCTTCGCCGTGGTCGCCGGCGAGGATGACGGCGGTGTCGTCAGCGACACCTTCGGCGTCGAGTGTATCGAGGATACGGCCGATGCTGGCATCGACCTGTCGAACCGCTGCCCGATAGAGCGTCTCGAGCTCCTCAAGCGTTCGGTCGTCGACGTCAAGCCCGAGGCCAGTTCGCGTGTGAGCGTGGAGCAGTTGGTGGGTGCCAAGAAGGTTCGACGACACCTCGCGGATGTACCGCGGGGCGGGGACGTACGGGGTGTGTGCGTCCATATAGTGGACCCAGAGGAAGAACGGCTCGTCCGTCGTCTCCAGGAACGACGTGGCGGCATGTTCGACGTCGAACATACGCGAGGTGTCGAGGAACGGCCGGTCATCGGTTTTACCGCGGATTCGCGACTCGATGCGGCGGAGCGGTGAGCCGAGCAGCTGGATCCACGCCTCGACCGTTGGGTGGGTCGCAAGGTACTTGCTGTAGATACTAGAGCCGACGCTGGCGACGAACGGCTCGAAAGCGTCGAAGCCCTCGTCGTACCCCCAGTGGGAGGTCAAAAAGCCGTTTGCGGCGTTGAACCCGGCGGTCTCGACGCCAGCCGAAGACAGTGTTTCTGCGAGGGTTGTCGCCTCCTCAACGCCGATGGCACCGCTTTCGGCGAAGACGCTCGAGGACGCCAGTATCGAGGGAAACGAGAATGGCGTCCAGTTGCCCGTCGCGAAGGCGTGATCGAAGACCGTCCCGCGCGCGGCGAGCGAGTCGATGACCGGTGTGTGGCGGTCACCGGTGTACGCGCCGACCGCGTCGGCGCGAAGCGAGTCAACGGTGACGAGAACGGCGTTCGAAACCGTCGCCTCACCCACGGATCGATGCCACCCCGATGACGGTGTCAGACGAGACGACGTTCACAATACATAGTTGATCGATCGTTTCACGTTTTATGTTTTCGGTCCCGAAGACTCACCCCTGTCGACCGGCCGCAGCTTCGCGGCATTTTAGCGCCGCGACGACGAACTACGTGGTATGGCGGACCTACACCCGATCGCCAAACGGATCCACAACGTCCAACCGGACCCGATCCGGCTCGAACTCGACAGCGGCGAGACCGGCACCTTCGAGTTCTCGTCGACGGAGTTCTTCCAGCGAGAGTTTCGCGGCGAGGGCGTCCGGACCGACGAGGATACAGACGCTGCCTTTCGACTGATCACTACGGACGACTACGAATCAGTGCTGCTCGGTCGCTCCGGCCCGGATGAAAACGGGTGGTCGATGCTCGGAACGGTGGTCGCGGCGACACCCACTGACGACGCGTAGCCTGTGGCTATCAGCGATCCACGATGCTCCTGAGTCGTCGACGCGGAGTTCACGGGACACAGACCGGCGATTACCGGCGGTCACCGAACGACCGTGACCGGGACGTCGGCTCGTCGCACGACGCCCTCGGCGACGCTTCCTAAGAGGACCCGCGAGAGTCCCGTCCGTCCCTGGCTCGCGAGCACGACGTGGTCGAACGGCTGGGTTGACGCATGCGTCCCAGTGCCGGCGTCGCCACCGTCTCTGTCGCGATCGGAGCTGCCGTCCCCACCGGCCTCGTCTTCTGATCCGGCGGCGACTGCGACGATGGTCGTCGTCGGTCGCCCGACCTCAAGTCGCGTCTCGACCGGACGGTCGACCCGGTCCGCGGCTTCCGCGAGGATGCGTTCACCGCGGGCATGAGCACTATCGTACCACTGTTGGACCGCGCCCGGGAACCCGCCGTCAGCACCCGTCGTCGACTCGGCGGGATTGATGACGTGTAGGGCAGTCACGGCAGCATCTGGCCACTCGTCGGCCGCGAAGGTGAGCGCCTCGGCCGCCTCTTCGGAGCCGTCGACCGCGACGAGGATTCGCTTCGCCATAGTGGTCGATACCCCGGGACCAGCAAAAAGCCGGGGGCTGGTTCTCGCTGGGGCTCACTCGCCGTGCCGGGTGACGCACGTCGAGAGTCCGATGAGTTCGACCGGCTCGGAGTTGTCGGGTGAGTACACCACCATCTGGCCCTTCTGCATGTACGGTACCTTTCCGGCGAGCGCCGTCGGGATGTTTACGCTCTGGATCGCGTCCTCATCACCGAGGTTCAACACGACCGTCGTGTTCACTTGTTTGAATACAGGGTCGGCGATGTCCTGTGGGTCCTGGGTGATCAAAAAGAGCCCGAGCCGCTCTTTTCGCCCCTGTTTTGCCGCCTCGGTGAACGTTGAGACGACCTGGCGCGCCTGGACGGTGTCGGCGTCGGCGAGGAAGTTGTGTGCCTCGTCCATCCCGATCAAAAGCGGCGTCTGTTTGATCCGATCGCTTCGCGGGTCGTTTGACAGCTTGTCGCCGACGAGCATCGACGACACCGCGAGCACGACGATCTCTTTTTGTCTGGACGTGGGGAGGTGGTACGTCGGAATCACGCTCAGTCCACCCGGCCGAACGAGCGTATGGTCGAGTTCGGTGATGGGAACCGCGTCACCGTCGAAGACGCCGCCGGGAACCGCGCGCACCCGGCGTTTGACCGCGTCGTACGTCGCCTCATGTACCCGGCCGCTCTCGTGGAGCTCCTCTTGGAGGGTGGGATCGTCGAGGAAGGTAAGGAACTCACGGTACGTCCCCTCATCGCCGTAGTCGCGGAAGAATCGCCGGAGGAGCGTCGAGAGCCCCGCGTACTGGTTGTCGTTGAGCCCGGACCCCGCGACGAGCCACGGCATGTCGTACTCGTCGACCATCGAGAACGGAATCGTGAACGAAATCCGCTCGGCACGATGGCCCTCGCCTGGGTACGTCGCATCCGGGACACTCGGTACGAGCGCTATCGTATCATCGTGACCGCCGTGTGCAATCCCCTCACGATCGAGCCGTCTCGCCGTCGCCGCGTCCATCGACGGGTTATCGTCGTGCATCTGGGCGTACTCGTCTTGCGGGTCGAACTGGACGACAGCCATGCGCGCGTCGCGGCCGTCATCCATCGGGTACGTTCGGTCGGCGTCAAGGTACTGCCGGAGGACGTTCTTCGCGGCGTGTGTCTTCCCGGAGCCTGTCCCCCCGGCGACGAGGGTGTGCCTGAACGCGAGCGGGTCGCCCTCGCTGTAGTCGTCCCGGATCCGGTAGTCGACCGTCGGGGGCGATGCCGCCGTCCGGACGCGCTCGCCGCCGACCGCGAGGTGGCCGAGAAAGACGCCTGACTCGGGAATTGTCAGCCCGGTCTTGATCTCTGCGTCGTCTGCGGCCGCTTCGACCACCGAGCCGGGTTTTGGAACCCGGTCTGTCATCCGGCGACGCAGCTCGGCTCCGTCCTCGTACACCATCGCCACCGGGTTGAGTTCGGCGACGAACTTGTAGTCTCGTTCGGTGAACTCCTCGCGGCGCATCTCTCGGCGCGCGTGGATTTCGGTGGCGTCATCGGCGCGAAACTCCTGTGCGTACTCGAGTGCAGAGATCTGCGCGAAGAGTCGCTCCCCGTCGGGGTACGGCACCAGTAGGTAGGTCCCGAGCCGAACTGCATCGCGATTGTCCGTCGTGATGAACGCCCGGAGCGTGGTGTCGTCTTCGGCATTGGAGACCCGAAGTCCCTGTGAGACCGCGACAACGCCGAGCCCACGGTCGTCGCCGGTCGGCTCGACGTCGTAATTCGCGAAGTCGTCCGTAGACGGGTGCTCGCCGCTCACCGTCGAGTCGGTCACCGCCGCCGACTCGGGATCGGTACCCGTACTGGTATCGCTGTCTTCGGCATCCGTGTTTTCAGCCGCTGGCTCGGGAGCGTCCGCGGCGGTATCCGCCGCCGCATCGGTAGTCTCGCCACCGTCGTCGCGGTCGGTGAACTCGGTGAAGTCCTCGAGAGTCATGTCTCACACCGCGCCCTCCATCCGCAAAGCGGTTTCCCCCGGTGGTCCGCACGACTCCCCAACCCGCCACACAGACGAGCTTTTGCCGCCGAACCCCCTATCAGCGATATGTTACTCGTTCGCGGCAGTGGCGGCGGAACGGACCTCACCGGCACGGTGTTCGAACGCGGCGAGGAGCCGCCGACGTACAAAGGAGCACCGGACGAGACGGCTCCCTACGTCTGGGTGTGTGACGCCTTCTACGAGGTCGAAAGCGGTGGATCACCGCTTCAACTCGACGGGACAGAGATTCGGGTCGCGTTCGAAGAACCCATGTCACGCGGCTTCGACACGCGGGAGGCGGCGCTCGATGCGGCCCGCGAACACGTCCGAACGCAGTTCGCCCGAATCGGCGTCGACGCCGACCGGGTTACCGTCGAGGTGACGGCACCCGACCCCGCCTGAACAACCTCATCCGTGGGCGTGGTGCCGGTTGTTCTCGTCTATTCTCGTGTCGTGTGGTGTCGCGTTTAACGGGTTAGTCGTCGGCCGGTCGCTCCGGACCAGTCGCGCCACAGACGCCGAGTGGAAGGCCATCAGCGTCTTGTGGTGCCGGTGAGCCTCCGCGGGCAGCGTCGTCTATTAGTCCACAGAGCAGCGCCTCAACGCTCACCCCGCGGGCGGCCGCCATCGCGGCGAGCCGCTCGTACTGTGCGTCCGGTATCGGCACAGGAGTCTCGTCCATGCGTGCGACTCTGTGACGAACCTACAAAAACGTTCGTGGGGTGAGAAACTGACGCGTGTGGCTCACAATGCGTCAAGGACGCCATCGGCGAACGTCGTCATCGCGCCCGCCGAATCGGCCCCTTGGAGCCCCACAATCACGTGGTCGACACCGGCCGTCTGGAGGTCACAGAAGTAGTCGCTGAACCACTCGACGCCGGCGTGGTAGCCGAGGTGGATCGGCTCCGGCTCAGCGTTCGGGTCGTCTGCTAATTTCACGCGGACCGCAATAGAAAACGGCTTGTCGTCTGCGAGCTCGCGCCACGTCTCGAGGTACGTCTCGAGTGTCGACTCGGGCAGGTGATAGAACAACCAGCCGTCGCCGTGCTCGGCTATCCACTCCGTCGACTGACGGGCGTTCCCCGTTGGAATGAGCGGGAGGGTCTCGCTCGTCGGCTTCGGAAGCACGTCGAGGTCACCGTCGAGCGTGCCCCAGTCACCCTCGACGGTTGGAAACGACTCCCGCCAGATGGTACGCATCGCCGCGACGCGCTCACGGAACGCGCGGCCGCGCTCGTCGTTGTCGACACCAAACACCGGGTACTCCGGGTCGCGGTCGCCCGAAGCAATCCCCAAGACGAGCCGACCGTTGGAGAGCCGGTCGACGCTGGCGGCGGCCTTCGCGAGGTGGACTGGGTGGCGCAGCGGGAGGATCACACTCGAGGTCCCAAGTGCGATCGACTCCGTGTGGGCGGCCGCATGCGAGAGCAGCGGCCACGGGTCGAACGCACCACCGGCGTCACCGAACCGTGGCCAGTACGTCGGCACGTCACGTGCCCAAAGACCATCGAAGCCGACGGCCTCCGCGTGACGAGCCAGCCGCATTTCCTCGTCGACGGCCGGTGTCGACTCGCGCGTCCCAGTCAACGGAAATCCAATCCCGACGGTCAGCCCGTCGTCGGCGAAGAGCTGTCGGTACCCGCGGTTCGCGTGGGGGGCGTCAGTTGTCCCGTGCTCGTCTGCCATGTGCCGACTCGGCGGGCGACGCGTATGGCTCCTGTGGACCATGTCCGAGAACGCATCCCAACGCAGGCCCGTCCGTGAACTGACTCACTCGTCGTCTTCGGTGTCTGGGGCCGTTTCTGCACCCGCCGCGTTCTCGGTCGGTTCAGCTTCGCCGCCTTCGGCCTCCTGTCCATCTGTGTCTTTCTCTTGTTCGCGTGCTTCGAGTTCGCGGTCGATCTCACGCTCACGCTGTGCCTGCTCCTTCCTGAGAGACGCCTCGTCTCGTCCCGATTTGGTGTCACCCATACGATCGTGGTACGAATACACAGATCATTGGAGCCGTCGAGAGTTCCACGAGTGTCGGAAGAATCGGACGAGAGGCCGGTTTGCGGCGGTGAGAATAGAGCGGTCGTGGTCGAACCCGCCGGCTAACCCGCACTTCTACGTTCGTGTCAGTTATCCTGTGGTTTTTCCGTTCCACCGCCCTCCCCGGGTGTATGCCGCCACTTCGACGCGTTATTGTCGACGTCTTGCGACCACATGACCCTCCGCTCGCGACGTTCACCGAACAGGTTGCTGCGACACAGACGGTCACCGGAGTAACAGCCTCGCTCCTCGAGCGAGACAAGACAGTACAGACGATCGTAGTTACACTCGAGGGAGACGACCTCGATCTAGACGCGATCACGACCGCAATCGAATCACTCGGCGGCTCCGTCCACTCCGTCGATCAAGTCTCATTTGGTGAGCGGCTCGTCGACCCTGGGCGTCCGTTGCCGGGGTCAGAGCGGTGACGTCGATCCGATCTCGGATCTCCCGCCTGTTCGACGACGACGTGCTTGCCATCTCTCGACGGTACTTCGTCTCGAACGGATTCGATGGGACGCTTACGAGCATCGGCATCGTCGTTGGTGCCGTTCTGACCGGCGTTTCCGACGGAGCTACGGTTATCGCGATCGGCGTCGGCGCGGCGGTCGGGCTCGGAACGTCAGCGCTGTGGAGCGTCTGGGAGATCGAGCGAGCCGAGACGCTCGTGGAGCGGGCACGGCTCGAGCGCGCGATGCTCACGAGCCTCGAAGGGACACACGTCCACCGCACACAACGACGGGCGCGTGTCGTCCACGCACTGTCGAGCGGACTCGGTCCGATCATCGGGACACTCGTTCCCGTCATACCATTCGTGTTTACAGAATCGGTCCTCACGATGCGTGACGCCGCCATCGTTGGCGTGCTTGCGGGTATCGGCGTTTTGGGTCTCTTCGGGGCGTATATGGGCGCCATCTCCGGCCAACGATGGTACATCGCTGCCGCACGGATGGGACTCGCCGGATTGGTCGTCGCACTGATCAACGTGGCCCTCCCGGGGTGACACAAACGCGTTGCTCGTCACACTTGTCGACGACACCGGACCACACTCGGTCCGGCGTGACGCCTCGTCGGTCCGATCAGGCCTCGAGTACGTCGTTGTACTCGCCGGCGTCGACGCGGTCGTCGAAGGTTCGTGCGTCTTCGCCCTCAATCGTAACGCCGAGGGACGCACAGGTGCCGCCGACCTCTTTGGCGGCGTTTTTCGTGTCGTACGAGAGGAGGTCAGTCGACTTCTGCTCGGCGACCGTCTTCACCTGCTCGATGGACATGTCTGCGACGAAGTCGGACTGGGGTTCGCCGGAGCCCGTCTCGAAGCCAGCCTCGTCTTTGATCAGCTCTGCGGTCGGAGGGACACCAACGTCGATGGTGAAGGCGCCGTCGTCGTCGTACTCGACGGTGACGGGGACCTCCATACCGTCGAACGCAGCGGTCTCCTCGTTGATCCGACTCACGACGTCTTGGACGTCCACCGGCGTCGGGCCAAGCTCCGGCCCGAGCGGCGGACCAGGGTTGGCCTGGCCGCCGGGGACGAGTGCCTCGATGGTTCCAGCCATGTGCGTTAGAACCCGTCGGTGACTTTTAACCGTTGTTCTTTGACCGGGCGGGCGCGAGCGGTTCGCACGCACCGGTCTCTGGTTCCGCGTCTGGTTCCACGTGGATGTCCGCATACGGGTCCCACTTCCGACTGGCTTCTTTCCGGCCAGCTTCCCCCCGGCTAGCGTTCTCACAACCGGCCCGCAGCGACCGTAGGGGCAAACCCTCACCGCCCGGCCGGGGGCTCGGCTCTGTCGCCCGCTGTCTGTCCGGGCGTGAAGCTCCCGGTCTCTGCTTTCACGCCGACGAGGAGTGTCGCCCCTGCGATGAGTGGGACCGCCGCACAGGCGCCATAAATCGGTACGAACCCGACGGTCTCGACGAGCGGGAGTGAGACCAGCGGGCCGAGTGCGGCGCCGACATCACCGAGCACGTTGTTCGTCCCAGAGGCCCGGCCCATGCGCTCGTCGGGAGTCAAGTCGGCAAGAAGTGCCATCATGGGGCCGCTGGTTCCGCCCTGGCCAGCTCCGATGCAGACGCAGGCAAGCGCGAGCCCGAGCGTCGAGGCTGCCCGAGCGAATAAGAGGAAGCCGACAGACGAGACGACGAGGAAGCCAAGCAGGACAGGTGTTCGCGACGCCCGCGTGTCAGAGAGCCGCCCACCGACAATCATGAACACCGCGGCGGCGACGACAGTCCCGGCCATCAGCAATCCCGACGTCCCCTGTGGCGCAAGCCCGAGCAGCGAGAGGTCGCGCGCGTCGAGAAACAACACGAGCGTGGCGAACAACGCCCCAATATACGCGAACAGGAGTCCGAAGTTGACGAACCCGACGGTGACAGCTGGGGTCGAAGTGTCCACGTCCCAGGGGCCGACCGATTGGTCAACGTCCGTCCGCGACACGTGTGTCTCGGGGACATATCGGTAGGCGAGGGCGGCCGCGATAAAAGCGAATACGGCGGCGACGGAGAACGCTGCGACGTCGCCGGCGACAGCCGAGACGACCCCGCCGAGGACGAGTCCAGCCGGAAACCCCATCGTGATGCCGCCGCGAACGACGCCCATGTTGGTGCCGCGGGAGTCGCCATCGGAGACGTCGGCGGCGATCGTGTATGCGGTCGCGAACACCCCGGCAGACCCGACCCCCCATAGGACGCGAGCGAGAAGGAACCACCACTCCGGAGCAACGATCTGCGCGATAAGGGCGGTCCACGTGCCGGGCCCGATACCGACCGGGCCAAGCGGGACCCGAGCGAGACCGGCAGCAACCCAGCCGAGCGACGACGCCGGCGGCAACGCGACCGCGACGACGTACCCGAGCGTTGCGACACCCTCGATGAAGAGCCCGGCGACAAACGGCGTTCGCGTCCCGTATCGGTCAACGAGGGCCCCCGCGGGAGCGTTCGCGACGAGTCGGACGAGTCGATTTGCCGAGAGAATGAGCCCGACGGTGACGGCAGAGATGCCGAGAACAGACCCGAGGTTCGGCAGAATCGGGAACACCACGCCCCCACCGAACCCGACGAAGAAGGTGCTCGCTATCACTGCGAGCAACACTGGCGGGAGGCGCGGGAACAAGGTAGCCGGCCATCGCGGCACGGCTATCATCCGGACCGTCGATACCTGGCCAGTGACCGCATCTTACTCCCCCTCTCGTCCGTCTGCGGACGACGACTCCGGGCTTACAGCGTCCGCCGCTTCGCCGGGCTCTGCTGCCGTCGTCTCACTCCTTTCTTCGACTGCTGTCTCCGGTTCGGTGGGGTTGTCAACTGCGTCGGCCGTGGTGGCCAAATTCTCACCGGTCCGTGCCGTCAGATCGGCGAGCGTCTCCTCGAGTGGAGGGAGCGTCACCCCGTCCGCGAGGATCGGCTCGACAAGACGCTTCAGGATTGCTTCGGCGACCGTCCGCGTGTACGGTGATACGAGCGCCAGTGGCTCGTCGGTAGCGGAGGCACCTACGGGCTCGCTTGCGGTATCATCTGTGGGCTTGACGTCGGCGAGCCCGGAGCCGAGTGTGATCTGTCTGGTACGGGCCCCATCGACCGCGGCGGTGAGGAGTGCGGCAGTTTCGTCGACGGCGACGTCGTCGAACACGCCGGCGTCGATGCCCGACTCGAGAATGGCGGCAGCGGTGCCACGGATGAGTCGGTCGCTCCGGTGGAGCCGCTCCCGAATGCGGTCGTCGAACGGGCCCTGTGAACGCAGCTCTAACAACGCGATGTGGTAGGACTCACGCTCTGTCTCTGCGGGCTCGAAGACGAACCACCCGATGAACGCAACGAGCCGGGCCTCAGGTGGCTCGTCGGCCGCGGCGTCGACACGGCGTTCGAAGTCGTCGAGCACGCGGTCTAAGAACGCGACGAGCAGGTCGGCTTTCGTATCGTAGTGGTAGTGGAGTAACGACTTGCTTTTCGAGCACTCGTCGGCGATATCTTGCATCGTCAATCCCGCGTAGCCGTGGGTGCACAGCGCGCTGTAGACGGCCTGCATGATCTCGTCTGCGGCGCCTGGCTGCCCGCTCATAGACTGACTAGTCAGTCAGCGGCCGTCATAGACGTGTCGGTGTAGGACAATGTTTGCCGCTTTGGGCCGTAGGGTTACTGCGTCGCTCGCGGCGGTGAATACTCGAAAAAGCCGATACCACTCCGCTCTGGATGCCGTCTACAGTCGGGTGACGTTCGACGCGCGCGGACCCTTGTCCGCCTCTTCGATGTCGAACTCGACCTCTTGGCCCTCCTCAAGGTCCGGGCCGCCGACGTCTTCCATGTGGAAGAACACGTCCTCGTCCGCGTCGTCAGTGTCGATGAAACCGTAGCCGCCAGTGTCGTTGAAGAAATCAACTTCGCCTTTCGCCATTGCAATTGTAAAAGCGGGCGGACCACGTATAAGACTTCCGTGACCGACTGACAGTCGATATCGGGACGTGAGCGCCCGAATCGGGCCGATACGTGAGATTCGGCCGTACAGTGGGTGACATCGCACGGCCAAGTCGTCTCATCGGCCAGGACGCAGTATCCTCATCGATCATCAGTAACTACTATACGACCCTAGCACCGACGCCTCAGTATGAGTCAGTCGTACGATCGAGGCCTCATCGAGGACTTCGGCCGCTGGCGGGAGTTTGAGGCCGGGATGTGGGCGTGGATCTTTCACAAGTTCACCGGGTGGGTGCTGATAGGATACTTGTTCACACACATCGCGGTGTTGAGCACGGCGATTCCGGCCTCAGGCGCAGAGACGGCAGTTCTGCAGGCGGGTAACGATGTGTACACCCAGACCATCGTCTCACTCGAAGGACTGCTGTTGGTGCGTGTCCTTGAGGTGGGCCTTCTCGCCGTTGCAGTGTTTCACATGCTTAACGGCACCCGGCTGTTGTTGGTCGACGTGGGAATCGGGTTAGACTCACAGGACAAGAGCTTCTACGCGTCACTCATCTTGACCGGCGCCATCACTGTCGCGTCGGTGCCGACGTTCATCGCGGGGGCGTTCTAAGATGGCGACGCGCTACTCCTCGTTCCAACAGGGCGGACGGATGTGGCTTCTCCAGCGGATTACGGCTGCGTTCTTACTCGTCGTGTTGGCGTTTCACTTCTTTTTACTCCACTTCGTTCACCACGCGGACGAGGTATCGTTCCTTATGAGCTCCGGGCGCATGGAGACGATGAGCTACTACTCGCTCATGGTGCTGTTTTTACTCACCGCGACGTTCCACGGCGTGAACGGCGTCTACAATGCGCTGGTGAATCAGGGCCTCTCGGGGACGAAACGCACCGCGGTCAAGTGGACGCTCGTCGCCGCGAGCGTCGTGTTGGTCGTCCAGGGGATTCGCACCGCAAACGCGTGGGCGGGGATTCCACTCTACTGAGGGACCGCCTCCATCGGTGTCGCCCGCTACTGTGTCGCCACACAGGGCGCGCCGTATGATCACATCCACCCACAGAACTACCACGCTGGAACCCAAACACAACGACACTCACTCACACACGCAGACCATGAGCACACAGATACCGAAACAGACCGAAAAGACCGAAGACACGGCCGAAACGGAGCACGAAGGACCCTCACAGGGTGACGTTCGCCGGAGCGAAAAGCGCCGGCGAGCCGCGGAGCGGCGCGAGCAGCGTCAGGCCGAAGAAGCCGAGCGTGCGAAGACCGCCGACGATACCGTCGAGTTTCGGGTCTTCCGGTACGACCCGGAGGTCGAAGGCAAACAGGAGCCGCGGTTCGACACGTTCCACGTCCCGTTCACGAAAGGGATGACTGTACTTGACGCGCTCATGTACGCGCGCGACACCTACGACTCCTCGCTCACCTTCCGTCACTCCTGCCGACAGGCGGTGTGTGGCTCCGACGCGATGTTCGTCAACGGCGGTCAAAAGCTCGCGTGTAAGACGCAGGTAAGCGAGCTTGAAGCGCCGGTCCGCGTCGAACCGCTACCACACGCCGACGTCACGAAGGATCTCGTCGTGGACATGGAGCACTTTTATGACCAGATGGAGGCGGTCGAGCCGTACTTCGACGCGGACGAGTATCCGGACGGCGAACTCGAAGAGCAGCGTCAGACCCGAGCGAACCGTGAGAAGATCAAGATGTCGACGCGCTGTATCTGGTGTGGGGCGTGTATGTCCTCGTGTAACGTCGCTGCCGGCGACAACGAGTACCTCGGCCCCGCGGCGATTAATAAGGCGTACCGGTTCGCGATGGACGAACGCGAGGGCGCAGACCGCAAACAGGAACGGCTCGAAATCATCGAGCAGGAGCATGGCGTCTGGCGGTGTCAGACGCAGTTCTCTTGTACGGAAGTCTGCCCGAAAGACATCCCGCTCACCGAACACATCCAAGAGCTCAAACGTGAGGCGGTGAAAAACAACCTGAAGTTTTGGTGAGCGAGAGACAGTATCAAGACACTGGAACACTAACGAACTTTCATCGACACCATGCACGAACACGACGTCGTCGTCGTCGGCGCGGGCGGGGCCGGGCTCCGCGCGGCGATCGCGGCACAAGAGGAGGGCGCGGATGTGGCGATCGTCTCGAAACTGCACCCGGTTCGGTCACATACTGGCGCCGCTGAAGGCGGTATCAACGCGGCGCTTCGCGACGCCGACTCCTGGGAGGACCACGCCTACGACACCATGAAGGGGTCGGACTACCTCGGCGACGCCCCGGCTGTCGAGGCGCTGTGTAAAGAGAGCCCAGAAGAGGTCATCCAGCTCGAACACTGGGGAATGCCGTTCTCACGCGAGGACGACGGCCGTGTCTCCCAGCGCCCGTTCGGCGGGCTTTCGTTCCCACGAACCACGTACGCCGGCGCAGAGACCGGCCACCAGATGCTCCACACGATGTACGAGCAGGTGGTCAAACGCGGCATTACCGTGTACGACGAGTGGCACGTGATGGATCTCGTTGTCACCGACGAACCGAACCCCGCAGAGCGAACCTGTCACGGCGTCGTGGCCTACGATATCCAAAGCGGCGAGGTCAGCGGCTTTGAGGCGCGCCAAGGTGTCATCCTCGCCACCGGTGGGATGGGCCAAGTGTTCGACCACACCACGAACGCAGTGGCCAACACCGGCGACGGAGTGGCAATGGCCTACCGAGCCGGCGTCCCGATGGAGGACATGGAGTTCATCCAGTTCCACCCCACGACGCTCCCCTCGACAGGGGTGCTCATCTCCGAAGGGGTCCGGGGTGAAGGTGGAATCCTGTACAACGGCGAGGGCGAGCGGTTCATGTTTGAGCACGGCTATGCGAACAATGACGGCGAGCTCGCCTCGCGGGACGTGGTCTCACGCGCCGAGTTGACCGAGGTCAACGAGGGCCGTGGTATCGAAGACGAGTACGTCCACCTCGACATGCGTCACCTCGGTGAAGAGCGCATCCTCGACCGCCTCGAGAACATTCTCCACCTTGCGGAGGACTTCGAGGGCGCAGACGGGCTCACGGAGCCGATGCCGGTCAAGCCCGGCCAGCACTACGCGATGGGCGGCATCGAGACGAACGAGCACGGTGAGACTGCCATCGAAGGGCTGTACGCGGCTGGCGAGTGCGCCTGTGCGTCGGTCCACGGCTCGAACCGGCTCGGTGGGAACGCACTGCCTGAGCTGATCGTCTTCGGCAAACGCGCGGGCCACCACGCGGCCGGTAGAGACCTCGGTGAGGCAGCAATTCCGACGGGCAAAGCGGGCGAATGGGAGCCAGCCGACTACGAGTTCGAGGTGTCCGTCGGCGAGGTCGGCAGCCGTGGTCCGGCGGCAGCAGACGGTGGGGCGGTGGCGACGGACGCGAAGCCATTGCTTGAGTCGGCAGTTGCGCGCGCTCGCGACCGCGTCGAGACGCTGCTGTCACAACGGGGTCGAAACCACGCCGAGATCCGCTCGGAGGTCCAAAAGACGATGACCGCACACGTGAACGTATTCCGTGAGGGTGAGGGCCTGCAGACGGCACTGGAGGACCTCCGCGAGGCGCGGCAGGCCTACCAAGACGTCGCCGTCTCAGATCCGTCGCGGACGTTCAACACCGACCTCATCCACACGATGGAGACGCGGAACATCCTCGACATCGCCGAGGCGCTGACGATGGGCGCGCTGGCACGCGAGGAGTTCCGCGGCGCCCACTGGCGAAAAGAGCGCCAGGAGCGCGACGACGAGAACTGGCTGAAACACACGCTCGTCTCGTGGAACGATGGTAAGCCGGAGCTGTGGTACAAGCCCGCCATCTTGGAGGGTGAGTCCCGCACCTACGAGCCGAAGGTTCGCTCGTACTGAAGCACGAACCGATTCATCACGTTTTTGTATCCGTCATCGGTCGAAACGATCCGCGGTATACGCCCGTGATGCCTGCGATGATCTCGCGGGGAAAGTCCCCGAACAGCTGTCTACCACGCTGTGTCGATGGTTCTCACTGTTTCGACGATCGTTGAAATAGGGATTTATTATCGTCGAACACCACCGTCAAGACACGATGCTACACACAGAGGCCGCACCCACGGCGGCGCCGACACTTCCGCCAGAGCTGCAGTCTCCTCGCGCGAAGTTGGTGTATCTGTATCTGACGACGAACGAGCAGGCGACAGTGGGAGAGATGGGCGACTCACTCGGCATGAAGAAGCTGTCGCTGTACGGCGTTCTCAAGACGCTTCGCAAGCAAGGAATGGTCGATCGCGACGGTGAAGCGTACACGCTGACCTAACTGGTCGCCGAGTCACCCGCTGGGCGAATCGTTTAGGCGCCCACCGGTCATACGTAGCCCGTGGACGCACACCAAGACGAGTTCGCGAATCCGTTCGGGATGGATACCGCCTGTGAGAACTGTCCCGGCCTGTGTACGGAACGCGAGCATATCGTACACGGCTACGGCGACGTCGGTGCCGAGTTCCTCGTCGTCGGCGAGCGCCCGACAGTGACTGCTGACCAACACGGCGTGCCGTGTATCGGCCCCGGTGGTGAGCGCATTCAGTCGATTTTCGCTGAGCTTGGCTTCGTCAGGTCGCCGCCGGACGCGACCGAGCCCGACGTACAGAACGTCTTTTTCACCAACCTCACCCGCTGTCGACATCCCGAGCGGGAGCCCACCGACGAGGAGGTCGCAACCTGTGAGCCGTTTCTCAATGCCGAGATACGCATGATCAATCCCCAGATACTCGTTCCCGTCGGCGAGCGGACGCTTCGTGAGCTGGCTGTTGAGTACACCACCCGGCGGCCAGACTCGTTCGACATCGTCGCCGAGCACGCGACGACGATCCGTGGACGGGGATTTGAGCTGGTGCCGATGTGTGACCCGGGGTCAATGACTGACGACGACGCAGCCGCATTCTGCACACACATGCGTGAGAATGTGTTGAGCCGCGATTACCGGCAGACGAAGGGCCGACAGCGCAGATGAGTGTGTCCGTGAGTCAGCGGTGACATCCATCCCGACCGATTCTATATGTGTGGTAGTAGCTCTGTGAACGTCACTCAGTGACTCTTGGGTACCACTTGGCCACACCCTCCCCGATACGTATACGACGCTAGTCACGTGACCGAAACGACTTCACAATACCCGGATACCATGTTCCGCCACACCCTCCCCAGCCGATTCTGTACGTGTGTGGCAGTGACTCTGTGACGAATACGACCGCATGACACCCGGACACCAATTACCGCCACACCCTCCCCAATACGCCTGTGACGGTAGTGCTGTGACCACGACGACTCCGTGACACCCGGACACCAATTACCGCCACACCCTCCCCAGCCGATTCACTCGTCGCCCACGGGCGACTCGCTCATCCCTCGCACGCGCTCGCGAGTCCGCCTTCGGCGACCTCGCGAGGCGCGCGCCACCGCAGAATCAGTGTCGCGGTTGAGGCGCAGTGAGTCGGTGGCACCTCGGTTGAGGAGGTTCAAACAGTCGTCGCCGTCGCACCGTTGCGACTCAAAAGCGTCCGATACGGAATGGCTCGAGGTCGAACGCACTCGGCTCGCCGGTTGCGAGGTCGGCGCCAATTTCACCGAGCGTGCCGGCAAACTTGTAGCCGTGTCCGGAAAAGCCGCCGAGAACAACGACATTCGGGTGGTTTGAGAGCGTGTCCACGACGAAGTCGCGGTCCTCGGTGTTGGTGTACAAGCAGGTCTCGAGTCCCAGTAGCGTCGCGTCGCCGACGGTGAGGTACTCGTCTGCGGCCGTGCGGAGCAACGCCTCATCGCGCGCGGTCGGCTGGTCGTCCATCGTGCTCGGGTCGACGACCTCGTTTCGGTGGTAATGTCGGCCGAACTTTACGCCGGGCGCACCGAATATCGGAATGCCGTAGTGGATATTCTCGTGATCGGAGACGAGAAACACCGGGAGGCGTTCGGGGGTGAACTCGTGTGGTTGCTCCGGCTGTATCCACGCGATCACCTGCCGCTCGGGTGAAAGCTCGTCGGCGAGCGGCTCGACGAGCTTGCCTGTCCACGCGCCAGCGGCGATGACGAGTCGGTCGGCCGCGTATTGACCTTTGTCAGTGCTCACCCGGACGCCATCCGTCGTCGACTGCCAGTCGGTCACTCGCTCTCGAGCCTGGATCCGAGCGCCGGCGCGCTGAGCGAGTCGGACATGCGCGACGATTCCTGACTCGGGCCGCACAAACCCGCCGTCCGACTGATACACCGCCTCGTAGCCGTCCGGAACCTGGAGGCCGGGGAATCGGGTATTCGCTTCGCCCGCGGCGAGTCGTTCGTGTTCGATCGCATGGTCGCGACAGGCCTCGACCGCTCCTGTGACGAGGTCACTGTCCGGGGGCCCTGCCGCGATAGACCCTGTCTCGTATAGCAGTCGTTCGTCGGCTTCCTCCTCGAGCGCTCGCCACCGCTCGTAGGCGCGTGACACCATCGAGACGTATCCCGGATCCTCGTGATACGCCCGCCTGATGATGCGCGAGTACCCGTGTGAGGATCCATTCGTATGCGGAATGCTGTATCGTTCGAGCCCGAGAACTCGCTCGCCCCGTTGGGCTAACTCGTAGACGACGGCGCTCCCGACTCCGCCGACTCCGACGACGATCACGTCGTACCGACCGGCCGCGTTCGACATACCGTCAGTTATACACCAGTACACATATACTTCAGTGCCTGTCCCTCTCGTCGGCGTGACCTGTCGTATCACCGTAGAGAGCAACTACTTTGCGCGTTCGGCTCTGATACATTGCTGTACATGGATCCAGCCTACACAGCGGTGTTGACCGAATCGGTGGAGTACGATGGCGAGTCAGTGACGGAACTCCCTGTCGTCGACTACGAATTTGTCGGGAGTATGTATATGTTCGACCTCCCGAACGGTGAGTCGCGGTCCTTCGGGACGGGCGTCGTCGACGCGGTATCAGCGCTCGAGTAGCGGAGCCGTCGTCTGCGAGCTCGAACGACACGTTGGGGCGGCAGACTCAACTCGACCGACACTGGACATCCCGAGGGTGCGACGTATTTATGACCGCTCGGCGTGGTCGTTGATAGAGACGATGCCACGCGAACAGTACCAGACGAAGCTGGAGGCGCTTCGTGACGACGTCCTCTACATGAGTGAGCTGGTCGCGGACCGCCTCCGAACGGCGTTAGACGCGCTCGCGCGACACGACGCCGCGCTCGGTGAGACGGTCATCACCGGCGACACGGAAGTGAACGAGCTCTACCTCGAGTTAGAACAGCGGTGTACGGACCTGATTGCGCTCCAGCAGCCGGTCGCTGGCGATCTCCGATTCATCGCCGCCTCGTTCAAGATCATTACCGACCTCGAGCGGATTGCCGACCTTGCAACGAATCTCGGCCGGTACGCCGGACAGGCCGACCACGAGGTGTCGCCCGACGTCGATATTCAGCAGATCGGCGACGACACTCTCGACATGCTTGAGCTTGCGATGATGGCGTACGCCGATTCGGACCCCGACCGGTGTTACACGGTGGCGTCGCGTGACGACGATATCGATGCGGCGTGTGAGGCGGCGAGCGATCACGTCGTCCGTGATCTTATTGAGAGCGATTACGCCAGTGATCCGGAGGCGACGATGGAACACGTCTCTCGGCTGTTACTGACGGTCCGAGATCTTGAGCGAGTCGGTGACCACGCGGTCAACATCGCCGCGAGAGCACTATACATGATCGAGAACGACGACGAACTGCTTTATTGATCCGAGGCGGGTTGAAAATGGGCTGACGGTCGTTCGCGGTGTGGCCGGTCGGTGACGGTCGTGGCCGAAGCCGACGCGTACATCACGTCGGGGCGCGAGCCAGAGAGCATGACCACGTACACGACCGAGCTGCAGATCCGGTTCAGAGACGTCGACGCGATGGGACACGTCAACAACGCGGTGTACGCGACGTACCTCGAACAGGCCCGAACACACTACTATCGCACGGTACTTGAGGCGGACCTCTCGGCGGTTGCAACCGTACTCGCTTCACTCTCAATAAAGTTCCATCGCCCGGTCGAACTCAGTGACGAGACTATCGTAGTCGACGTCGACGTTCCCAGGCTCGGCACCTCGAGTGTTCCGATGCACTACGAACTCCAGACCGAGGGGGAGACGGTCGCCGAAGCGGAGTCGGTCCAAGTCGCCATCGACGACGATGGGGCGGCACGTCCGCTCCCAGAGCGCTACCGTGCGGCGATCAAAGCGTACCACGACCTGTGAGTCGTGCGGCCGGATACGTACCTTCTTTTGGCTACACCCACTTCATCAAGCCATGTCGATCCAGCTGTACGCACTCGATGGGTGTCCGTGGTGTGAGCGGGTGCACGATGCCCTCGCAGACGCCGACGTCGACTACGAGACAATCGCGGTCGACCCCCTCCACTCCGACCGAAACGGGGTAAAACGCGTGAGCGGTCAACGCGGTGTCCCGGTGCTCGTCAATGAGACGCGCGGGGTGACGATGGCCGAGAGCGCGAACATCCTCGAGTATGTCAAGGGGAGTCTCCGATGAACATCTACACCGGCCGTGGCGACGACGGCCAGACGGACCTCAGAGACCTGAGCCGAGTGTCGAAATCGAGCCTCCGGATCGAAGCGTACGGCACTGTCGACGAGGCCAACGCACTCATTGGCACCGTGCGGCCGACAGGCTACGACGACCTCGATACGTTGCTTGAACGGGTCCAGAATCATCTCCACGTGGTCCAAGCTGACCTCGCGAACCCCGACCCCGACCCAGACGACCCACGGGTCGAGTCGGACCACGTCGAGACACTCGAAACGGAGATCGACGGGTACGACGAAGAACTCGCGCCGCTACAGTCGTTTATTCTGCCTGGCGGAGGGCCTTCAGGTGCGCGGCTCCACCACGCCCGAACGGTCGTGCGCCGCGCCGAACGACGGACCGTCAAGCTCGCTCAATCCGAGCCGATAAACGAGATCGTGGTTACCTACCTCAACCGGCTCTCGGACCTGCTTTTCACGCTCGGCCGCGTGGCGAACGCTCGCGATGGCGAACCCGAGGAGTCACCGACGTACTGATCCGGTGGCTGTCATTGCGGGTTGAGGTATCCACCCTGGTGAGTTCTGTTGTCGTGTCTGCGCGCTCGTGTGAGCGAACTGCCACAACGCATATATTCGTCCTCGCCTAAAGGACAGATATGAGCAAACACTTCGAAGACGCACGGTATTACCTCGGTCGGGCCGCGGAGCACGCGAAAGCAGGTGTCGAAGAGGAACTTGAGCCGCTCCGAGAGCGAGTCAGTGCATTAATCGGTGAGGAGTCGCCAGCGGAACCAGAGCCGTCACGACTCGGACGGTTGCAGTCTGACGTCGCCGACCTCGAGGCTCGCACGGAGGGGGAGGTGCGTACGGCACTTGCGTCGGCTCGCGGCCGTATCGAGGCGTATCGGGCCGACGAGGAAGTTGAAGAGGTGACCGAGGACGCGAGGTGAGTGGCGCCGGTCAGTTCAAGCGCATGGTGCAGGCGCGGGCACCCACAAAGCAACGTTTAAGTCTCGACGTGTAGCAATTGTTGAACACGGGTCGGTGGTCTAGTCCGGTTATGACGGCTCCTTCACACGGAGCAGGTCGGCAGTTCGAATCTGCCCCGACCCACTCAGTCGCTTGTTGTTTTTGAGTGACAGTATGTTACAGTCTCAGGCCTTGATTCACTGGGTACCGTCGTGAGTCCCACTTCAGGCATGGGAGAAGAAGTCAAGCGAGTTGTTGACGCTCTCTCAGCCGATTCCGTACGTATGGGCGGTGAGTGTGTGACCAAGACGACCGTGTGACACTCGGACACTCTTTTCAGCCACACCCTCCCCAACCGATTCACGAGTCGCTGCCGGCGACTCGCTCATCCCTCGCACGCGCTCGCGAACCCGCCTTCGGCGTCCCGCGAGGCGCGCGCCACTGCAGAGGTCGACTTCGTATTGAATGGGGTCACGCCCTCGGGCTTCGCAGTTCAGCGCGGGGAGGTGCTGCGTGCTCGCTCAGGTACCAACCTCCATCGCGCGCTCAACGACGCCTTCGCCGTACAACTCAACGAGCTCCTCGTGTTGGTCCGGGCGGTTCTCATAGACGTCCTGGAACAGGTCGATCGGCGTCATCGCCGCCTGGTAGGTCGCCTCGTCCCACATGCGGTCCGTCGCGATGTCGACCTCGACCTCGTCGATCCGCAGTGTCGCTGACCGTTCCATCGCGATCGCGCCGCGACCCGCCGCCTTGGCCGCCTCAAACTTCTCCATTGAGTCTACGATGTCGTCCATGCTCGGAATGTATGCGGTCATCTCGAGCAGCGTATCGTGTAACTCGTCTGCATCGAGCGTCTGTGTCGTCCCGTCGACGGTGAGGTCGTAGCCCCCTGCCGACTCCATGAGCGACACACGAGTGCCGTCGTACGCCTCAACGCCGTCAACTGAGTCCAGTTCGACCTCTGTGTCGCCGGCATCAAAGAGCCAGCTCCCGGTCTGTGGCGGCAACGGTGAGGTGTTAGCCTCGACGACCTGTCCTGGGGTCAGTGACCAGATGCCGAGCATCCCCTTCGACTGGTTGTCCCGCATACGCTCGTGGTATCCCTCAACGTCGCGGATATCGTCGTACGGGCCGTCGACAGCGATACAACCGGCGGCACTCGCACCACGGGCAGTGTTGTGTCGCAGTTCGGGCCACGCCGGCAGCGCACCGGTCGGCGTAATAGCGCGCATATCTTTCGTATAGTCCACTTCGCCGTCGACGAGCAAGAACATCCGTTCGAGGTTGTTCTCCGGCTTACCCATCTCGTCGCGAAGTTTCCGCATAGCGAGTTCTGACTGGCCGCTTTCGACGATGACGGACATCGCGAGGCTCCCGGGCTCGAGCCCGTGTTCGGCCTCGACGATGGTGAAGAACTCGTCGGCTTTCTTCCAGTCGTCGATACCGCCGACCTCCGGGATGACGAATCCGTCGATGTGCGCTACGGCACCGTTATCAGGGTCTGTGATCTCAAGCATGTGCTTGAACCCCTGATACCGGGTCGATGGACTGTCGCGGTGCCACACCATTCGTGGGTGGATCTCACCAGGAAAGCCAGCCCCGTGTTCGGCGACCACGTCGACGATATTTTGTGCGCCCTCGTCGCGCATTGAGGGCGCGGTCGCGTCCTCGTTGTCCGGAACCCAGACATCGGGAGCACGCACGCCACGGAGCCCGGCGGCGCTTCGAAGCATCTTCGCGGAGTCGTCCTCGCTTTCGACCGCGGTGGGTGAGGTAAAGAAGGTTCGCACGAACGATCGATCGTGTCTTCGTTCGACCATGTGTATCGAAGCGAGTGCATGTTCCTAATAGTTCGTGATGGAGAAATTCTACGGGGTTCTTTGCCCGTCGTGGAGCGCCCGTGGGAACACCACTCAGATCCCGACCGCGATCAGGACGACACCGGTGACGACGACGAGACCCAACACGATCGAAACGAGCCGTCCGAGCCGCCCAGTTCCGAGCAGCCACGCCAACCCGGCTTTGAGCATGGTGTTCGCGACCGCGGCAAGCACGATCCCCGTCGCTGCAACCCCCTCTGAAACCGTGCCGTCAGCCGCGAGCTTACTCAAGCTGATCGTCATCGCGTCGACGTCTGCTAACCCGGACAGAAAGGCCGTGAGGTAGATCCCGGACGATCCGAACCATCCGTGTGCGTGCTCGGAGACGAGGAGCACGACCGCGAAGATCACGCCGAAAAACAGCGCGGGACGAAGCCGAAACGGATTCTTCATCGGTCCGGGATCGACCGTCTCGTCGGTGGCCGTCCGCCAGTACAGCACTCCTGCGGCAACCACACCAACAATGGTCATCGCGCCGAGCGGTGGCGCCACACGCACGAGCAGACGGGGATTGACCACGGCGACTTCGACGAGCGCCCGCGGGAACATCACGACCGAAGCGGTGACGACGGCGAACGCCGACACACGGTATAGCGACCCGTTTTGGACTGTTTTTTCGGCCATCGACACCGTCGTCGCCGTCGAGGAAACGAAGCCGCCGATCACGCCGGTGACTGCGATGCTCTGCTCCGGACCAAGGACGATTCCAAGAAGGTACGCCACGAATCCGAGACCGGTAACGAACACGACCATCAACCAGACGAATCGGGGATTGAGTCCGTACAGCACCTCGACCGAGCGATTCGGAAGCGACGGTAGCACGACGAGAACGACGAGGACGAACTTCGCCGAAGCGATCCGCTCCGTCTCTTCGATCCGGTCTGCAAAGGCGTGTATCGGGTCCTTGACGGATAACAGGACCGCGACCGTCCCACCGACGACGATCGCGATGACCGCGCCAGCGTCCGAATGCATCGCGACCGCGCCGAGCAGCGTGGTGAGCAGCGCGGCCACGAGCGTGGTCAGTCCGACGTCCCCCTCGTAGACGACCTTTGCCGCGTACGCGACGGTGAGCGGGACGACGACGACAGCGAGCGCGACAGCTCGTGCGCTCGGGACGAACACGGCGACGAGCCCACCGTAGAGCGCAAACAGGGGGAATGTCCGGCTTCCAGCGAACGTCCCCCCAGACTCGCTCTGTTCGCGCTCGAGTCCGATGAGCGCCCCCAACCCGAAACCGACGAGCAAGTGACCGAGTATCTCGGCGACCGGATCGGCTCCTGGAGTGACCATCACGTCGACGTACGACGGGACTATATGTCAAACTACGGTACGTACCTTTGTCATGATGTTTCGGGGGAGCTAGCGGAACCAACCGCTGCTGGGGCGCCACACCTCGTGTTCATCTAACTCGTTTCCAACCGACTCATACGCTTCCGGTTCCACTACCAGGGCGATGACCCGGACCGAAACGGGATTTCGACTAGCACTCGTCGCTGTCCTGCTCGAAGGCCTTCGCCGCCGTGACCCGGCTGCAGTGGTGAACGCGGTCGCATCCTTGGCTGGAACGTCCCTCCCGTCAGTCCTTGAGCGTCGTACAGACGTGTCGATCCGGCCGTGGCACCGGGGGTACGTCTCGGGGGCACTGTTCGCGCACGCCGTCGGGATGCTCGGGCCGTACGACGACGTATGGTGGTGGGATCACCTCACGCACACGCTCACCGCAACGATACTCGGCGAAGCCGTCCATGTGATAGCACGCGAGCGAGGATCAGACCCGCGCCCTCGCGTACTCGGCGCCGTGGTTGGACTCGGTATCCTGTGGGAAGTTCTCGAGTACGTGGTTCACGCCGGCTCTCGTCGAGTGGGCCTCGACCCCGTCCTTGTCCGGTACAGTGCCACCGACACCGCCTTCGACCTCGTGTTCAATCTTGTGGGTGCCGGGCTGGTCGTCCTGTTCGGTGACCGGGTCTTCGAACGTGTCGCTTCCGAAACTGGTCTCTACGCTGCAGATGCCGCAGTAGACGAGGAACCGACGCTACCGACCGACGAACACGAGACGGCGTAAGTGACTACGGGACGTACCAGATCCCGCGGTCGACGTCGAGCAGTGATCCAACCACGACGTGCGGGAGCGCCACGATGCTGATGAAGATGCTCCAGAAGGCGACTGCCCCCGGCAGGATACTGACACCGGCGAGTGGATGCGGGATCACCCAGTACACGGCCGCGAGCACGCCGAAGGTCGCGAGCGCGCCGACGACGAGGATACCCCACGCACGGATCGCGACAGTCGCGGCATCGGAGCCACCGACGAGGTCCCACGACGGATCACCGACCGACGCGTCGTCGACCATCTGTGTCCGAGCAACCTGTCTGGCCGAGTACCAGAAGGGGAAGTACAGTCCGACGGCCACGAGTACGGGGACAAACGCGAAGTATGCAGCGAGCAGTAGACTCTCGCCGGCGTCTACGAGCCACGAACGGCCACCGCCGCGAACGTACCCCAAGCCGATGTGTGTCACGAGCGCGAGTCCGTACCCACCGGCGATGATCGGGCGCGTCACGTCGAAGTACGCGGCGTACGGCGCGAGCCCGCCCGGCTCGACGAGTCCGACCATGAGCGCGCTAAACGTGTGGAACGTCTCCGGCCAGAACACGATCGGAACGAGCATCACGGCGCCGCCGCGGACGCCGGCAGCGAGCAGCCGCTGAAACCTCGTCTCGAGGTGGTCCGTCCCGCTCGTCGCATCGAGCACCGAGACGCCACCGAGTCCACCTTTCGCGACCGCGACCGTCACCGCAAGCGCTAGTCCGGCAACGGGTGCAACCAGAAGCAACCCGACGAACGCTGCGATACCGCCGAGGTACGCCGCCACGTACCGCCACCGGAACGTCGGTTGCCGCCGTCGCAGGTTTTCGAAGTGCTCGTAGCCGCCGTGTGGGAGGTTCAACGCAATCATCCCAACGAGATAGACGACCATCTGCGCTTCGAGCGGCATCGACACCCCCGCGGTCCCGACAGCAGCGAACGCGACGGTCAACACGACCAGCGCGGCGCGTGAGAATCGCACCGATGGGTGCGTCCCGCTCCCCCGGTACAGCCGCCGAATCGCCCAGCTGCCCCTAACGCTCATACCGAGGCGTTGGACCTCTCTCCGTATAAAAATCTACGCGCAGTCTAAGCATCTGATAACCGCCGCTGAGTCGATAGGCGGTCGGCCCGTACTAATCGTGCATGTGCGAGACAGATCGACGGGTGGCGGTCGTCGGCGGGGGCTTCGGGGGGCTCGCGACGGCCGCGTACCTCGCGGACGCCGGTGCCGACGTGCGGTTGTACGAACAACACGAGCGACTCGGCGGTCACGCCGGCGTGTTAGAACGCGACGGGTTTCGGTTCGACACCGGACCCTCGTGGTACCTCATGCCGGACGTCTTCGAGCGATTTTTCGATCACTTCGATCGCTCGCCAGACGACTACTACGCGCTCTCGCGGCTCGACCCGCAGTACCGTGTCTTCTGGAAGGACGGCGACCGCGTCGATATCGAGCCGAACCGGGCGAACGCGACCGAGGTGTTCGAGTCGTACGAGCCGGGGGCGGGTGAAGCGCTCGAACGGTACCTCGATACCGCCGAAGAGAACTACGAACTCGCGATGGACCGCGTGGTCTACGAGGGACGTGACCGGCTGCGAGAGTACGTCGACACCGACCTGTTGCCGCTAGCTCCCCGGGTGCGGCTGTTCGGGACGATGGACGATTACGTCTCCCGGTACGTCGAACATCCGAAGCTCAGACAGCTACTCGAGTACACGCTGGTGTTCCTCGGCGGATCCCCACACAACACGCCGGCTTTGTACAGCATCATGAGCCACGTCGATCTGAACCTGAACGTGTTCTACCCGGAGGGTGGAATCGCGGGAGTCGTCGACGGCCTCGCCGACCTGTGTCGCGAGCTTGGCGTCGAGCTCAACACGGGTGTCGGCGTCGAGCGGATCGACGGCAGTGCCGGCTCGTTCACCCTCCGAACCGAGGCGGGTGACGAGTCCGCAGACGTCGTGGTGAGCAATGCCAACCCGGCATACACCGAACGCGAACTGCTTCCCGAGGCACACCGCGCACACGACGAGTCGTACTGGGAGGACCGAACGTACGCGCCTTCCGCATTCATGCTGTATCTCGGCGTCGAGGGTGACGTCGGCGACTTAGCGCACCACTCGCTGGTGTTGCCGACGGATTGGGACGGCCATTTTGAATCCATCTTCGACGACCCGGCGTGGCCGAGTGATCCTGCGTACTACCTCTCTGTCACCTCGAAGACGGACGACACAGTCGCACCGCCTGGTCACCACGCTGTTGTGGTGCTCGTACCGATCGCTCCCGGGATCGAGGACGGTCCAGCGATGCGGTCGCAGTTCCGCGAGCAGGTCCTCGACGACCTCGCTGCCCACGCCGGCGTCGACTTCCGTGACCGGATCGTCACCGAAGAGTCGGCGTGTGTCGCCGAGTTCGCAGAGCGGTACGGCAATCCACAGGGCACCGCACTCGGGCTCGCACACACGCTGTTTCAGACCGGTCCGTTTCGGCCGAGCCACCGCGCCGACCTCGACGGGCTGTACTACGCGGGATCGTACACCGCTCCCGGTATTGGGATGCCGATGTGTCTGATAAGCGGCGAGCGAACTGCCGAAGCGGTCCTCGAAGATGTCCCCGAGGTTGCCGGCACGGCCCCGCCAGCGTGGGCCGACTGAGGCTTGCTGGCACGGGTATCGCCGCTTGTCGTCACCGACATCGGCGGACACCAGAGACGGCAGCCCGTTCCTGCATCCGACGGGCTTTTTCACCTCCCCCATCCTCGGGACAGGTATGACACCGCTCGACATCGACCTCGTGCTCGTTCCCGTCGACGGGAGCGAGGCGTCCCATGAGGCCGTCGACTACGCCATCGAGATCGCCCGCGAGTACGGCGCAACCGTTCACGCGCTGTACGTCCTCGACGAGGCGGTCGTCAAGGCACTCGAGACCGGTGCGATCGACCAAGCCGACGTCGCAGCGGACACCGAGTCGTTCACCGATTCGGTCGCCGAGCGCGCCGAGGCGGTCGGCGTCGAGCACAGTAACTCCATCGCATACGGCTTCTCTACGCAGGTGAAGACGGTCCACCCGGGGAGCGTAGTGCTCGATACCGCAGAGGAGCTTGCGGCCGACTTCGTTGTTGTCCCCCGCGAGCCGGTCACGGGTAACCCTGGTGAGGTGCTCGCAAAGGCGGCCGAGTACGTCCTCCTGTACGCGAGCCAGCCGGTGCTCTCGGTGTGACGGGTGGCGCTGCCGCGGTGACGTCGTTGGGGTCGTTTCCGCTCGTCCCGGCCGGAACGACCCTCCCGCCGCTTGAATACCTCCTCGGTGTCGTCTTCGCCGCCGCCGCGGTCACCGTCTCGTTCTGCCGGCGGTCGCCGGCGATCACCGGGATGCACGTGCTCGCGCTCGCGCCGTGGATGGCCCTCGGTGCGGCAGCACACGTGCTCTTCGTCGTCGATGGCCTCCCAGCGCTCCTCGCCCCGCTCGGTGGGTCGCCGACGGTGTATCTCACGACGGCGACACTCGCCGGTGGGGTCTGGCTCACGGCTTCGGCCGCGATCGCTGACCCAAAGCGTGTTCCGCAGGCGCTCGCCGCCGTTGGAACACTCGGGTTCGTGGCTGCGCTGGTCGCCGTCGGCGCACAAGGCGTCCCCGGGGCGGGAGCCCGGTGGGCCGGCCTCTCGGTGGCGATCGCCGTCCCATTCGTACTCGTCGCGTGGAGCGTGCTCACTGCGGTCCGACCGGCCGTCGCGTCGATCCGCCGTGTCGGGCAGCTCGTCGTGTTCGGCCACGCGCTTGACGGCGTCTCGACGGCGGTCGGCGTGACGCAATTGGGGTTCGGCGAACGGAGTCCCCTCTCTCGGATCATCCTCGAACTCGGCGTCCCGTCGATGCCGGTGCTCGGTGAGGCGTGGCTCTTCGTGCTTGTCAAACTCGCAGTCTCTGGGGGGGTCGTCTCCCTCTTCGCGCCGACCGTTCGAGAAGCGCCGCGCGAGGGGTTCCTGCTCGTTGCGTTCGTCGCTGCGGTCGGGCTCGGGCCCGCCGTACACAACCTGCTGTTGTTCAGCGTGTCGGCGTGAGGACTTAATCCTCTTCGACGACTTCTGGGTCCTCGATGGCCGACTGTAGCGAGTCGAGGCCATTGACCCACTCCGAGACGAGGCCGTACTCGAGTTCCTCAACAACGCCGATATCGAGCGTCTCACCGTCCAGGATGCGCGTGCCGGCCTGGACCACGTAGCCGAGGGCGGCGTCGAAGTCCTCGTCGGTCTCGGCTTCGGCGGCCGCGTGGACGAAGTCTGTGACGTCGCCGTCGGCGACTCCACCGACGACGTACTCCTCAGCCGCGTAGAAGACGGGTACGAGCGACGTCTGCACCCCGTCGATGAGCATTGCCGTCTCCTCGTCATCGAACGACACCTCCGCGAGCACGATGTCGCTCACCGTCCGGAGCTCGTCGACCGCGCGCTCCTCCTCGATGCGCTCCTCCTCGAACGCCGCCAGGATCTTCGCGACCGCGATCGCCGCGTCATCCTGGAGGTTCAACAGGAGCCGTGCGGACGACTCGTTTTCTGGATCGAGCTCTTCGTCGGCGACTCGATCTAGCCAGTTCTGCCAGCGCTCTTCGGAATAGAACGTTTCGACGGCCTCGTCCTCGGTCATACTCCACCTCTCACCCGGCCGATTCAAAGGCCTTTCTTATCGATTGGCCCGAGCGATGCCGTCACACCCCGACGCAGGCGGTCATTCGGGGTCTTCGGTCGGCGGATCGAGCGTCGCTTCGGTGTCGATCCCGTAGACTGCAGCGGGCGTCTCGACGTGTGCCCGCCGGACCGCGTCGTCGTGGCCAGATTCGAGTAGCCACCGAACGCGCCGAGGTACCGTCTTCGGTCCGAGCACCATCCCCGGTCGGTCGGGGTCGTCAACGAAATCAGTCTCCATGAGGAACGCTCGACCGGCGGTTGCAGCCCGTTCGAGCCGGTCACGCTCGCTCATCACGCTTGGCGTCGGACCAGCGAGCCGTCCGGCCGCGTAGTGTTTCACCACCCGAGTGGGGTCAAGCCCAACCGACTCGGCGACGGCAGCGAGGTCGGTGAGATCCTCGGTCGCCTCTGTGTGAAGTTGGACCGCACAGCCCTCATCCGCGCCACACTCGAACGCCCGTTGGATCACGGCGTTCGACGCCTCCCAGACGGCGTCGGTCACCTCGTAGTGTGGACGCCCGGATTTGAGCGCCAGCGCTCGTCCCTCTGTTACGTACTCGGCTGCGACCTCGATGCCGCCGCACATGAGCGCTCGGGCATCACTCGGTGAGAAGCCCCGGTCGTCCACGAGCCGGCTGACGAGCCCTGGGTGGACGCCGAGAACCGGCCATGCACGCCCAGGGAGCAGCTCGGACGCGTCGTCGACGATCGAACACGTTTCTTTGAAGACAGCGCGGAAGTCATCCGGGTCGGTGGCCTCGACGCCGAGGTGCCACGACGGCTTGTTGACCACGAGCAGGTGCGTGCCGCCGAGTCGAACGAAGTCCTCAACGGCCTCGAGTCCGCGTCCGTATCGCGGGTCAAGGTGGAGGTGGTTGTCGAGTACTGGTGTGCCCAAGTCGACGGTCATGTATTGTGCTTGCGGTTGCGTCCCAGATGTTTGTGCGATTCGGTCACGCTCGACCGGGTTATCTCAGCGCCCGTCGTCGTCGGGTGCGTCGTCGTCAGGCGTCTCACCGTTTTCCTCCGGCGTGTCGTCGTCGGGCGCCTCTCCGCTGTCATCCGTAGCTGAGTCGGCATCATCGCTCACCACGACCTCGTCCAGCCGCTTTTCGACGGTCTCTTCGACCGTTTCGCCCACCGTCTTTTCGACGGTCTCACCGACTGTCTTCTCCACCGTCTCCCCGACCGTTTTTTCCACAGTCTCTTCGACGGTCTGTTCAACCTGCTCGCCAACAGTCTCTTCGACGGTTTGTTCGACCTGCTCACCAACAGTCTCTTCGACAGTTTGGCCAACCGTCTGTTCTACCGTCTCGCCGACGGTTTCTTCGACAGTCTCTCCAACTGTCTTCTCTACAGTCTCTTCGACCTGCGCCTCGACAGTCTCACCGACGGTCTCCTCGACGGTTTCACCGACCGTCTTCTCTACTGTCTCGCCGACGCTCTCGTCGACGGCTTGGGTCACTTCGTCGGTGCGTGGCCGGCGGTCGACACGCTCGTTCACCGCTTCGACCTGTTCCATAACGCCTTCGACCTCAGTCCGGAGGGTCTCTTCGACGTTTTCGGTGACCGCCTGCGTCATCCAGTCAGGGTCAAATCGAGCCATCTTCCAGACCACGTGGATGACGTACGAGACGAACACCCCGAGACCAAAGGCCGTTCCCACCCGACCGCCGACGATGGCGAAGAGGACGATAGCGACGAGTATCAACAGCCCGTACGCGAGGTCGACGACGAAGTCCACCCGGTCGGGATTCACGGACATCCCTCACCGGTCAGCGTGGCGTTTCGAGTTATCATAGATACGTACGCTTTGCCGGCTGAACGGGTAACTTCGATGATCTCCCCTCGGTCGTGTCGTCGGCCGCACTGGCGATCGGTGTGTGAGCACGTTGACGGTCGCCCTCAGCAGATCACTCGGCACGGGTCGGGCGCGTGTCGTCTTGCTCGGCCGGCCGGTCAGCCACGATGGCGCGCTCGGTAGATTCGTCGACTTCGACGAGGTGACAGAGCGGGTTTCCCGGATAGACAACCGGGTTCTCGAGGACGCCGAGCAGTAGCCCAGTAAACGGCGCGGACACCGCCACCACGTCCTCTTTGAACGGATTGGTTATCGTCGCGATCCGGTCGCCGGCGTCGACTAGCGACCCACTCTCGTGGTGGACGTCGACGATGCCGCCGGAGTCGGCCCGGAGCCACGTCTTCTCTGCGCTGCCCGCAACGATCGTGCGCCAGTTCGGCCGACGGACGACGGATGAATCGAGCATGTCGTACTCTGCGAACACCGACGCTACACCCTCGAGTGCGTCGTCGATGAGTGACCGCTGGAACCGATGTGCCTCGCCCATCTCGACAGTGAGGGTCGCGATTCCAGCGTCTGTCGCCTCCCCACGGAGCGTCCCGCTCGGCCCCTCGCTGTCGATGATCACGTGTGATCCGAACGCTCGTGCGAGCCGAGTGACACCGTCGTCGGCGAGGTCACCACGGGCGTGGAGCATGTTCGTCCGGCCGCGCGTAGAGGTGTGAAAATCGATACCGAAATCGCACGGCTCGATGAAGTTCGTGTAGATTCGGTGTGCCATTCGCTTCGCGCTCGTCGACCCTGGACGGCCGGGAAACGACCGGTTGAGGTCACGGTCGTACACCGGGAGGTACCGCTGTTGTGCGAGGAATCCGGGAACGTTGAGCACGGGGAGACAGACGAGCGTGCCGGCCAGCTCGTAGAGATCCCACTCGTGGGCGACCTCCCGGACGACCTCGACGCCGTTGAGTTCGTCACCGTGGGAGGCCGCAGAAAGGAACGCAGTCGGCCCGTCGCGTGCGCCGTTGACGATCGTAACTGGAATCCGAACCGGGTCGCCGAGGTACGTTTCGCTGATGCTGTACCGTACGTTCTGCGTCTCGCCGGGCCCCACCGCGCCGCCATTGTAGGTAAACCCCCCATCGTCACTCATCGTTCCGCGAGACGTGGGGACAAGGGTAATACGTGACGACCGCAGTCAGGCCCTAACTGCGCGACCGGTGCGTTTTACAGGCGGCACGAAGAGGTGGATGTATATGTCTACGGACCCGGTGCGTGTTGGTGTCCTGTCGCTTCACAACAGCAAAGAGACGAAAGCTATCTGTAACGCCGTCGAGGCGCTCGGCCACGAGCCGGTGTGGCTTCGCGAAGAGAACGCCGCGATACGCGTCGATGGCGGCACCGTCGATATCGAGCCCGCCGTCGACGTCATCGCCAATCGGCTGCTTGTCTCGAACACCGACCAGCCCGCAGAGTTGCTCGGGCTCGCGACGACGTTCGAGCGAATCAGACCGATGCTCAACGACCCCGACGCGGTGTTGGCGTCGATCCACAAGTTCGCGAGCGCGGCGACGCTCGCCGACTGGAACGTGCGCGTCCCAGACGCCTTACTCGCACTCTCGAACGATCGGCTCAACGAGGACCGTGAACGGTTCGGAAACGTTGGCGTGTACAAGACCGCCATCGGCACCCACGGCGGCGGTACCTGGAAGGTCGACCTCACGGAGCGGGTCAACCCGAAGGTCGGCAACCGACAGGCGTTCCTCCAGCGACTGATCGACCGGGACGACGAACAACACCGGGATCTGCGGGTGTACGTCGTCGGCGACGAGATCGTCGGCTCGATGTACCGATACGCCCCGGAGGGTGACTGGCGGACCAACGTCGCTCTCGGTGGCGCTGTCGAGGACGCGACCGACGACATGCCGACCGAAGCGGCCGACACCGCCCTCTACGCTGCGGACGTGATGGGACTCGACTACGCGGGCGTCGACCTCGTCGAGGGGTACGACGGCTGGTACGTCCTCGAGGTCAATCCGACGGCTGGATTCAAAGGGCTGTTCGAAGCCACTGGCACGAGCCCGGCACCACACATCGCCAAGCTAGCCGTCGAAACGGTGGGTGGCACGGTCGACGACGAGGCGGTCGAACGGCTCGCTGGCACTCTCGACGATTCCCGTCCGTCGTGTGCGCCGCGACCGAAACCCACGCCGACGACCCAGCCGGTGATCGGGTACATCGAAGAAGTCGTCGTCACTGGCACCTCCGGGTCAACGCAGTCGTTCGCGAAATCCGACACGGGCGCGACACGCACCAGTATCGACACCTCTCTGGCTGCCGAGATCGGTGCGGGACCGATAAAGAGCATGACGCGGGTCAAATCAGGTAGCGTGAAGGGCGGGAAGGCGAGACCGGTCGTCGACCTCGTCATCGGCATCGGCGGCAACCAGCACACCGTGACCGCGAGTGTTGAGGACCGCGGCCACATGGAGTACCCGCTGCTTTTAGGGCGCGATATCCTCGAACACTACCGCGTCGACGTCCGCAAGCGGTCTGACGGCGATGAGCCCGAGCCGACGAGCGAAATTCTCGAGGAGTGACCGCGTTGGTGGTCACACGAACGCTGCGTCCGTGCCGCGATGAAAACGTTGAATCCGTCCCCTCGTGAGGGCCCACGTATGCAACTCGAAGACGTAACCCAGATAGCGGTCCTCGGCGCCGGAAACATGGGCCACGGTATCGCCGAGGTCGCTGCGCTCGCGGGATATACGGTGACGATGCGAGATGTCGAACGAGAGTACGTCGAGGCCGGCTACGAGTCGATCGAGTGGTCACTCGAGCGGCTCGAAGAGCGCGGTGACCTCGACGAGGATGCAGTCGAGAAAGCTCTCGACCGGATCGATCCGGTCGTCGACCTAGAAGCCGCCGTCGGCGACGCGGACGTGATCGTTGAGGCGGTCCCGGAACAACGCTCGATCAAAGCCGATGTGTACGCGTCCGCACTTGAACACGCCTCCGACGACACGATCCTCGTTTCGAACACGTCGAGCCTCTCGATCACCGACCTCGCGTCCGTCACCGACCGTCCTGACCGCTTCTGCGGTATGCACTTTTTTAACCCGCCGGTCAGGATGCCGCTCGTCGAGGTGATCGTCGGTGCCGACACTGCGCCGGAGACGCTTGATCTCATCGTGGCTCTCGCCGAAGACCTTGGCAAGGAGCCCGTTCGCGTCCGGAAGGACAGCCCCGGATTCATCGTCAACCGGATCCTCATTCCGTTCGTGAACGAGGCGGCGTGGCTGCTCGACTCGGCCGCCGCGTCCATCGAGACGGTCGACGCCACCGTTACGGCCGAGCTTGATCTGCCGATGGGGGCCTTCGAACTCGCCGACCAGATCGGTATCGACGTCGTCTTACACGTCCTCGAACACCTACATGAGACGCTCGGTGAGGCGTATCGACCGGCGCCCGCGCTCCTCGAGAAAGCCGACGCCGAGACGCTCGGTAAAAAGACCGGGACCGGCTTCTACGACTACGACGCCGACGGCGCGGCGTACGCGTCCGCGACGCGCGACGATGCGGTCCGGCAGCGCCTCCTCGCGGTCGCTGCCAACGAGACGGCCGGCCTGATCGGCGACGACGTCGCCGACGCCGCCGCGATAGACCGCGCGATGCGGCTCGGCGCAGGGTTCACCACTGGCCCGGCAGCCCTCGCGGACGCCGAAGGGATCGACACGCTCGTCGCCGTCCTTGACGCTCTCTCAGCCGAAACCGGCACAGCCCGGTACGAGGCGACTGACGCCCTCCGCGAGGCGGCCGCAGCCGGTGGGTTCACTACGGGCGGACCCACCGCGATGTCGCCGAGCAACGACGACGCAGCCACGGACGCATCAGACAGCGAGTCTGAGGGCGCTCTGACACCGCTCGACACCGACTACGACGCGCTCACTGTCGAGTTACACGATCACGTCGCACACATCGAGCTTGACCGCCCAGCACGGCTCAACACAATCTCGGTCACGCTACTTGAAGAGCTTGAAGCTGCTGTCGATGGACTCGATCGGATGGACGCGGTCCGGGCGATACTGCTCACCGGTGCGGGTGACCGGGCGTTCTCTGCGGGTGCGAACGTCACCGAGGCGTTCGCCGGCGCCTCGGCGGCTGAGGGTGTTGACCTCGCCCGGCACGGCCAGCGGGTGATGGAGACACTCGAACGCGCAGACGTCCCGGTAGTGGCCGGAATCGACGGGTACTGTCTCGGTGGTGGAATGGAACTCGCCGCGGCCGCGGACCTTCGGATCGCGTCTGCAGGGTCGACGTTCGGCCAACCGGAACACGACCTCGGGCTCCTCCCAGGGTGGGGTGGAACACAACGGCTCGCGCGCCTCGTCGGTGAGGGACGCGCAAAAGAGATCATCTTCACGACCGGCCGGTACGACGCCGAGACGATGGCCGAATACGGCTTCCTCACGGATGTCGTCCCCAACGATGGGCTGTTCGAGCGCGCGCTCGACCTCGCGTCCGACCTCGCGGACGGTCCGCCAATCGCACAGGCGTACACGAAACGCGCGATCCACGCCGGACGCGGCGACGGCGTGGCGGGGTTCGCGCTCGAAGCGCAGGCGTTCGGCGGGTTGTTCGGGACCGACGACTTCGAGCAGGGATTGACAGCGTTCAAAGAGGACCGAGAGCCAACGTTCGAGGGACGCTGAGAGGGTACGATAGCGAGGAGAACGAGAGGTGCGAGGAGGTCGCGAGGGCGACAGAAAGTAGTCGTTTGGCCGGGTGACTACTCAGACGTAGCCTGCATCGACGAGCAGCTCGCCGTTGAGGATTGAGGCGCCTGCAGCACCCCGGATCGTATTGTGTGCGAGACAGTTGTACTGGATGCCCTTCGTGGTGGCGTCTACCCCGCCGGCGACGATGCCCATACCGTCGGCGTACGTTCGATCGAGTCGCGGCTGTGGTCGGTTTGGCTCGTCGGGGCCGAACACCTTGATGAGTTGACTCGGTGAGCTCGGGAGGTCCGCCCCCTCGAACGCCCGCATCGCCTCGCGGACCTCGGGAACGTCAGGCGTCTCGGTCAACTCGACGAACACGTTCTCGAGGTGACCATCGAGTGTTGGGATCCGGTTACACGAGGCGGCGACGTCGGCGTTGTGGAGGGTGAGCTCCGCGCCGTCGAACGATCCGAGGAGCTTTCGCGACTCCGTCTCCATCTTATCTTCTTCCCCACCAATGTGCGGGATGGCGTTGTCGAGAATCTCCATCGACGTGACGCCGGAGTAGCCGGCACCGGAGACAGCCTGAAGCGTGGAGACGTGAACGGTCTCCAGACCGAACTCGTCGAGGGCGGCCAGCGTCGGGACCATCGTGATCGTCGAGCAGTTGGGGTTTTTCACCAGTGCGCCGTCCCACCCGCGCTCCTCGCGCTGGACCTCGATCAGCCCGAGGTGGTCCGGGTTGATCTCAGGGATGGTGAGCGGGACGTCCGGTGCCATGCGGTCGTTCGAGGAGTTCGACGAGACGACGTAACCGGCCTCGAGGAAGTCCGGCTCGACTTCGGCGGCCGCCCCGGAGGGCAGCGACGAGAAGAGCAGGTCGACGTCGGCGTCTTCGATCGCCGCCGGATCGGTCGCTTTGACCTCCATCTCGGCGACGTCTTGCGGGATGGGCGTGTCGACGCGCCACTTGGCCGCCTCGCGATACGTCTTGCCGGCGCTCGATTGGCTCGCCGTGACCGCTGCGAGTTCGAACGTCGGATGGTCGCCGAGCAGCTGGATGAATCGTTGGCCGACCGCACCGGTCGCACCGAGGATGCCGACTCGTACAGACATTGCCGATAGTGAGCGATTATCACATAAGTGCGTTCGGATACGCGCGCCGGGCGGCGTCGTCGGGTGTCTCGACGGGTGTTCGTCCGACCGTGGCTGTTAAGCCACCACAGCGACTCACTTCGGGTGCGTGCCCCAAGTCCCCGCCCGAGTACTCCCAACTGGGAGCGATGACCGCGCGGAGAACCCAGGCACGGTACATCCGGTCGCACGCTGCGACCCGCCCGCCACCGCGTCGGTGGCCGCCCGCCACGAGGGTTTCCCGGTCGACACGGCACGCCGCCAGGGATGAGACCGGTCGTTAGTGTCGCGGGCGACACACTATGAGCGAGCGGCTGTACTGACACTGTGTGTGACCCCTTTCATGCCGATTCGATGCGTGTGTCTCTGTGGCTGGGTGAACGACACTGCACAGTGACACCCGGGCACCTCTTTCAGCCACACCCTCCCCAATACGTGTCTGGTGGTGGTTGTGTGAGCAACAGGATTCTGGGACACCCGGACACCAATTACCGCCACACCCTCCCCAGCCGATTCTGTACGTGTGTGGCAGTAACTCTGTGACGAATACGACCGCGTGACACCCGGACACCTTTTTCAGCCACACCCTCCCCAGCCGATTCACTCGTCGCCCACGGGCGACTCGCTCATCCCTCGCACGCGCTCGCGAGCCCGCCTTCGGCGTGCTCGCAAGGCGCGCGCCAACAGCCCAATCACTGGGCCACTTGGGATCGGGGGGCGACCGGTGCTGAACTGCTGGTTCACTTGCCGACGCACAGGCCAGAACGCTCTGAGCGATATGCTTTGGTGAGCACCATGTTGTTTGGCCGCTCGCCCATTCGTGAGGGAGTGATACTGCGAGTCGTCTCGGTGTTCAAGCGGGCGTAGCGCCTCATCGCTCGTCGCTTCGAAGCCACTGCCGTAGTTCGGACTGTGCGTCGAGGTATACCTCGTCCGGGTGCGGCGCTGTATCCTGTCGAATGAACGCCCTGACACCTTCGAACACCTCCTCACAGATCGATGTTAACCGGGCCGAATCCTCGCGAGAGTCGTCGGTCATGGTCGGGAACTCGCTCCGCTCGGATGCGGCCAGCTCGTCGTAGAGCCGGCGAGCGAGCGACTCGTAGCGCGTCGCAACACGGGCCCAGTCGGTGTGGCCTTCGAGTGACTGCCGCCGGTAATCTGGGTCGCTGCAGACCTTCTCGGCGAAGTTCCACATGTACGGCTCGGCCTGCTCATCGAAGTAGAACCACCGGTTTATTACCCACTCTGCATCCGCGTTGACGGGAGTGACGATCATCAAATGGTCACTCCCGACCGGGCCACCAGTGTCGAACAGCAGTGTCGCGGTACATCCGTTCGAGGTTCGCTCCGCTATCACGTAGCGCACAGGCCTGTTCGCCGCGGCATCGCACAAGAATTGTCACACGCGGGGACACGGCTCGGAACGGGACACATAGACGACGACCGAACCATCGAATGAGAGACCGCGATAGGAGCCAGGGCCGCGATTTGAACGCGGGAAGTCTCGATTACAAGTCGAGTGCATGAACCGCCCATGCTCCCCTGGCACGGGAGACAGTTCTCGGTCCGAGTATGAGTGCGTGTCGCTTTCGGCGAGCCGGTTCGATCAGGAACCGCCGCGATTCTCTGTTGTCTCGCCGGGTGTCTCATTCGTGGTTTCCACCGACTTGCGCAGTTCGACGCGGTGGGGATCGTATCCATGGTCGGCGTAGAAGGCGCGAGCCTGGTCGTTGTTCGCGAGCGCCTCGAGCACCACCGCGTCTGCCCCCGCCGACGACAGCGCCTGCTCGGCCGCATGAAGCAGCGCCGATCCGATGCCCTCGCCGCGTCGCTCGGGGACGACGTAGAGGTTACTGACGACACCGCGGGAACAGTCCCGATCATAGCCCCCGTGCTCGAGTGTGAAGCCGACGAAGCCGAGAAGCGCCGCTGTGGCGTCGGTCTCGCCGCTATCTCGGGCCACAAACAGCTCACCAGTGACCGCTCGGCTGGCCGCCCACTCGCGGACGGCGTTGTGGTTCGCGGCCGCGAGCAACGTCGACCCGTGCCGGCGTTGATCGGCTGCAAGCGCGACCCACAGGTCTGCGACGGTATCGGCGTCGTCGGTCGTCGCCGGAGTGACCTGTACTCCCGGCGGTCCGGTCATGGACGGTTCATCGCTCACACGTTCTTGTTTGCAGCCGTCGGTGTTTGAGCCTGCCGGCCAGTCGTCGCGCTGTACCCGCTGGTGTCCAACCGCCACGACGAACCACGTGCGTTGAAGCCCCTCGGGCTCACAAGATCGGTATGACCATCCCCTCGTTCGTCATCGGCATCGCGGGCGGGACCGGCGCGGGGAAGACCACGGTGACCAGACAGGTCACGCAAAACCTCGACGATGATGTCACCCGTATGCCCCTAGACAACTACTACGAGGACCGAAGCGAGCTCTCTTTCGACGACCGCGCCGACCTCAACTACGACCACCCGTCGGCGTTTGAGTGGGACTTGCTCACAACACACCTCGAGTCGTTACTTGAGGGACAGCCGATCGCGATGCCACAGTACGACTTCGAGACACACACGCAACGAAACGAGCGGGTGACCGTCGAGCCGACCGACGTCGTCGTCGTCGAGGGGATCCTCGCGCTGCACGATCCAGATCTCACCGAGATGATGGACCTTCGGCTCTACGTCGAGACGGACGCAGACGTGCGCATCCTCCGGCGTATCCGGCGGGACGTACTGGAGCGCGGCCGAGATCTCGCGAGCGTCATCGACCAGTACCTCTCGACGGTGAAACCCATGCACGAGCGGTTCATCGAGCCAACGAAAGGCGACGCCGACCTGATCATTCCTGAGGGTGCAAACAACGTCGCCGTCGACCTCATCCAGGAGAAGCTTCGCGCCGAGATCGACGGGGACACCCCACGCACGTGGGAGCGGGGGACGCTAGAACAGGAGTTCGCAACCAAACGGTCGCCCGACATCGATCCGGAGGGGTGAGGTGGACGATACAAGACATCACTCGTGTGCATGAGAGCCTGACGTCTTTCATACAGCCACGCCGACTAGCCGAGTCGTTCGTCGAGGATGAGGCGTGTCTTCGTGGACTTCACTTCATCGAGCTCGCGCGCTTGAGAGATGAGATCGTTGACCGCAGTGGTGTCGACTGCGTCCACGACGAGGACGACGTCATCTTCGCCGGAGACCTGCCAGACGAAGTCGACCTCGTCCCACTCGACAAGCCGTTCGCTGACGCCCGCGGTGTTTACATTCATCTCGACGGAGATCTCGATCATCGCCTTCACGTTTCCTGTCCGGGTGGTCACCGTGAAGCGCTCGATGACACCGTCTTCGGTCAATCGGTCGACACGGTTCCGAACCGTCCCCTCGGAGGTGCCCACGCGCTCTGCGATCTCCGTGTACGGAGTTCGCGCGTCCCGACGAAGGATCGAGAGGATACGTCGATCGAGGTCGTCCATGCCTCGTCCACGGCGAGCGGCGACTTACGACTTGTGAATATCGTAGTCTCGCTTCGAACTCCACAATGATACGCCTTGTTGAGTTCGATCTTCGGAAGTATACGACGAGGACACGGGCACTCAGCCGGGATGCGTACCGTCACGTGCGCAGTTCCGGCACTGTTAACCGAACGAGACGGCACCGCGTCTGCCACATCTTCGATATTCGTAATTAGACTTCGAACGACGCATTTAATAGTGGACATCTATACGTTTCTCGTAATGTCGGATGCCTATCTCGCACTGGCCGACGGACGCGTGCTGGAGGCACGTGCCCGCGCACCGGGGACGACACGCGGGGAGCTCGTGTTCACCACCGCGTACACCGGCTACGAGGAGTCGCTGACCGACCCGTCGTACGCCGAGCAAGTGCTGACGTTCTCGTACCCGCTGATCGGGAACTACGGCGTCCGAGACGAGCGGTTCGAGTCGGGGACGATCCAGCCTCGTGCTGCTATCGCCCGTGAGATGACCGACGAGATTGCCGCCTGGCTCGAAAGCGAGGACGTACCCGCCATCGACCATCTTGATACCCGCGAGGTCGTCACGACGGTCCGCGAGGAGGGGGCGATGGCCTGTGGTATCGCGGCTGGAGACGACGTCACGCCTGAAGACGCGATTGCAGAGATGGAGGCGTGTGAGCCGATGAGCGCACACGTTGACATCGGTGCAGACGTCTCTGTCGCGACGCCGACGGTTCACGAGGGCGGCGGAGAGGTCACCGTTGCGCTGATCGACTGTGGTGCCAAAGGGTCGATCATCGACTCGCTCACCGCCCGCGGGGCAGACGTACACGTACTTCCGTACGACGCTACGGAAGCCGACGTCACGGCCGTTGACCCCGATGTACTCTTCGTCTCGAACGGTCCCGGCGACCCGGAGAACTACGTTGACGCCCAGACGGTCGTCGACGCTCTCGCCGGGGAGCTCCCCATGGCAGGGATCTGTCTCGGTCAGCAGATAATCGCGAGCGCGCTCGGTGGCTCCACGGAGAAGATGATGTTTGGCCACCGCGGCGTTAACCAACCGGTCAAGGATCTCCGTACGGGCAAAGTCGTGATGACCACCCAGAACCACGGCTACACAGTAGACGACACCGGGCCGCTTGAGGTCACGCAGGTGAACGTCAACGACGACACCGTGGAGGGGCTCGACAGTGAGTCACTCGACGTGATCACACGTCAGTACCACCCGGAGGCGAACCCCGGCCCACACGACTCGCTCGGTTTCTTCGACGAGGTCGTCGCGATGGCGACCAGCGAGAATCCTGTAACTGCGGACTGATCTGCACCGAGACGACGGCTGCCCACATCAACTTCCGGTCCCCACACCCGTTTCCCTGACCACCGGAGTACCAGCCCTCCCCGACGCTCGTTCACCTCGTACTCGCCGTCTCGGTCGGTCATCACCGACCGCCGGCCGGGTGCGTTTTTATCCCGGGACGCCCAACCGTAAGTCATGACACTCGAGGTCCTCCTCACCAACGACGACGGGATCGACGCGGTCGGGCTCCGAGCGCTCCACGAGGCGCTCTCACGCGAGCACGAGGTCACCGTCGTCGCACCGGCGACGAACCAGTCGGGCGTCGGAGGGAACCGCTCGTGGTGGGAGACGGCGGTCGAGTACAGCGATCGAGACCTCGGCTACGCGGTCAAGGGGACTCCGGCGGATTGCGTCGCCGTGGCGGCCGTCGCACTCAACGTCGAGCCGGACCTCGTCGTCTCCGGCTGCAATCACGGTCCGAACATCGGTGCCCACGTGCTCGGGCAGTCGGGGACGGTCGGGGCGGCGATGGAGGCCTCGTTCCTCGGGACGCCCGCTGTCGCACTGTCCATGTACGACCGGGGGAATCTGCCGATTCCGCCGACGGTGAGCCACGACGACTTCGCGCTCGCGGGGCGGGTCGCTCGGGCGTTCGCCGACCGGGTCGACGCGGACGGCCGGCTCCCATTCGGTGCCGACGTGCTGAACGTGAACGTGCCCGCTGCCGACGACGAGACGGCCGCAAACCCGACGTATCGGGTGACGGAACCCGCTCGTGGCTTCGACGTGATCGAGTTCCATCCGGGGACCGATGCGGCCGACGCGGAGACGGCTGGGATCGACGACGACGCCGGGTGGGGCGACGGATTCGGGACACGCCGCGGCGAGATGGGCATGGAGCTCCGAGATCGCTTCTGGCGGGAGTTTCTCCGAGGTGACGTCGCCGACGACCGTGGGTCAGACCGGCTCGCGACGGTCGAAGGAGAAGTAAGCGTGTCGCCGCTGTCGACCTCGCGCTCCGTCGCAGGAGATCGGGCGGGTGACGCGTTCGACGTCACCGGGGAGACAACCCAATCGGCTGAGGAGGGAGGTGACGAGGGAGCCCCCAGTCTTGGTGACGAGGCAGAGATCGTATCCGGTGTTGGGTCCACAACCGAAGAACCCTCGGCGCAGGGGCCCGACCGCTGAGTCAACGCGGCCGCCGCGACGAGTCGGTGAATTCGGCGGCGAGGGTGCCGAGATACCACACGAGCAGGAGCCCGAGAACGAATCCACCCGCACCGGCCGCTCCAAGCTGCAGGAGGGTTGGGTCACCTTGTAGCGTGATGAGCGGCGGCGAGACGGTGACGAGCAGCAGAAAGCCACCTTTCACCTTTCGATTACCAGCGTCGCGCTCTTCACGCGACATCGGCGCTACCATCGTCCGCCTCCATCTTGAGGCGCCGGCTCGCTCCGTGGTGTCGTCATACGCCGACCACGAGCCGGGGGGGTATCAACCTCGTGGACTCCGCCACGCAAATGAATGCTCCCCAGTGAAACGCAGATCTGTCGACAGGTGATCGGCTGTCGCCCACGACGGCCGTGAACGGTCTCGACAATTTATTACCGCCTAGCGCTGGGTCTCATGCGCCCCTACCCGCGTTGCCACCGCGTGTCGCGTTGTTTCGGCACTGGCCCCGTAGCGTCGTCGTGGTGTCTTCGGTGGACAGGCGCCGGTCCGTGGTCGCGGCGTGAGCCGGCCGTTCCGCGGCGTTTTTGACCGAACCCCCACAATCGACCCGTATGGACGATGAACTCCGCGATCGGGTGCGGACGGCCGGCGAACGAGCCGCCCTGTTCAACGCGCTCAAACACGGCAACGACCCCGACGTCGGGGCGATCATGGGCCCGTTGATGGGTGATAACCCGGATTTCCGTCCCCACGGTAACGAAATTCCGGGGATAATCGCGCCCGTCATCTCCAAGATCGCTGCGATGGACGAATCCGAACGGCGCGACCGACTCGCGGAGCTTGCCCCCGATATGCTCGTGGAGCTTGAGGCGGAAGACGCAGCAGACGAGCACGTGCTCCCGGAGTTGCCGAACGCAGAGTCGGGGTCGGTCGTGATGCGTGCCGCGCCCAATCCCAACGGTCCGTGGCACATCGGCCACGCCCGGATGCCGGCGGTGATCGGGACGTACAAACAGCGGTACGACGGGGAGTTCATCTGCCGGTTCGACGACACCGACCCCGAGACGAAACGACCCGACCTCGACGCGTATGACGACATCCTCGAAGACATCGCGTACCTCGGCTTCGAGCCGGACCGCGTGTTGAAAGCCTCTGATCGGCTCGAGACGTACTACGAGCACGCCCGCGAGCTCATCAAGCGGGGCGGTGCGTACACCTGCTCCTGTCCGGCGGAGACGTTCTCCGAGCTAAAAAACAACGGCAAGGCGTGTCCGCACCGCGACAAGGATGCAGCGACCGTTCGCGAGGAGTTCGAGGCGATGGTCGCCGGCGAGTACGCTGCCGGTGAGATGGTGCTCCGCGTGCGCACCGACATCACACACAAGAACCCCGCGATCCGCGACTGGGTTGCCTTCCGGTTGATCGACACGCCGCATCCCCGCGAGGAGGCGGCTGAATACCGCTGTTGGCCGATGCTCGACTTTCAGTCGGGCGTCGACGACCACCTCACGGGGGTCACACACATCATCCGTGGAATCGACCTCCAGGACTCCGCGAAGCGGCAGCAGTTCGTCTACGACGCGTTCGACTGGACGTATCCAGCGGTGCTCCACTGGGGCCACGTCCAGCTCGACGCGTACGACGTGACGCTCTCGACGTCGACAATCAAATCGCTCGTCGAGCGAGGTGAGCTGTCCGGGTGGGACGACCCGCGCGCGCCGACGATCCAGTCGGTGCGTCGGCGCGGTATTCGTGGCGAAGCGCTCGTCGAGTCGATGACGGAGCTGGGCATGTCGACCTCCGACGTCGACCTCGCGATGTCGTCGGTGTACGCCAACAACCGCGACCTCGTCGACGACGAGGCCGAGCGCCGGTTCCTCGTTCGCGACCGTGCGGACGAGCCGGCGGTCAAGTGTTCGATCGTCGACGGCGACGCGCCGGCGCCTGCAGCCGGTCAGCCTCCCGTCCACCCAGACCACCCGGACCGCGGCACTCGAACCGTTCCGGCCGGCCGGGTCTACCTCGAATCGAGTGACCTCCCACCGGTCGGAGGGCGGGTGTGGCTGAAGGGGTACGGCTGTGTCCGTCGGGACGAAGACGAGCTGGTCTTTGTCGACGCAGACATCGAGGTGGTCCGAGAGGGTGACGTGGACGTTGTTCACTGGGTCCCCGTCACAGAGTCACTTGAAACGTGCTTACGCACGCTTGAGGGCGACATCACCGGATACGCCGAGCCAGGTATTGCCGACACGCCAGTCGACACGATCGTGCAGTTCGAGCGAGTCGGGTTTGCCCGACTTGACGCGTTCGGTGGTGGTTCGACCGACGGGAGCGATACAACCGATGGGGCCGATTCGCCCAACGAGACAAACGGAGTGGCGGCCGACGCGGAGCTCGTTGCGTATTTCGCGCACCCTTGATATCCTCCCTGCGGTGACACGAGGCGGTCTCCTCGGTTTACCGTAAGCGGTTGCCCTGTGGTCGGCACGGCGATCTGAGTCGACGTCGAAGCGCCTGTGGTGCGGGCTCACGTGCTCGCTGCCGGCCGCATCTCGTCGGGGTGTTTAACTGCCAACGGACGGAAGCGTCCCTCAATGGGAATCGATCCGAACTTCGAACGGAATCTAGAGCGGACTGATGAGGAACACGGGGTCGACGTGTGGGGGCCCGTTGAGCAGCCCGACGAGCTCGGCATCCGCGGCACCCACGTCGCGGTCGACTTCGACATCTGTCTCGCAGACGGTGCGTGTCTAGAAGACTGTCCGGTCGACGTCTTCGAGTGGGCTGAGACACCCGGCCACCCCGAATCTGACCGGAAGGCCAATCCCGCGGACGAAGACCAGTGCATCGACTGTATGCTGTGTGTCGACGTCTGTCCGGTCGATGCGATAGACGTCGATCCGGGGCGCGAAAATCGCCTCTGAGCGCCGTCTGAGCCGGATACTCGGTCGCTCTCCTGTTTCCTCGGTGGGTTCTCTCCCCGCCGGTGCGTACAAGGGTCCCCGCCGGGACGTATCTGTATGTTCGGAACGAGCGGTATTCGCGGGCGAGTGGGTGAGACCGTCACCGCGGCGACCGCACTCGACGTCGGGCGCGCGGTTGGAACCGAGACGTCACGAGTCGTGGTCGGCCGCGACGCACGAACAACGGGTGAGACGCTTCGAGACGCCCTCATTGCGGGACTGCGTGAAACCGGTGCAGACGTCGTCGACGTGGGGCAAGTCGCAACACCGACCGTCGCCCGCGCGATTGCGGCGCGGTCCGCCGACGCCGGCGTCGTCGTGACGGCATCCCACAACCCGGCACCGGACAACGGCTTCAAACTCTGGACACCCTCCGGACAGGCCTACCCGCCCGCTCATCAGGAGGCGGTCGCCGATCGGATCCGCGATGAGCGCTACGACTTCGCCCCGTGGGATGGCCAGGGCAGCCTCGAACGGTGGTCGGGGGCGGCCGAGCACCACCGGAGCATGGTAGTAGACGCCGGGAAGCGGGCCGCGACGGACGATCTCTCCGAGTCAGATCCGCTTGACGCGTGCTCGATCGTCGTCGACGTTGGCAACGGCACCGGGGGCATCACCGTAGACGCGCTTCGGGATCTCGGCGCACACGTCGAGACGCTCGGCGCGCGGCCAGACGGTCGCTTTCCGGCCCGGCCGAGCGAACCGACCCCCGAGAACTGTGAGACGCTCGCGGCCACCGTCGAGGCGGTCGACGCCGACCTTGGCATCGCCCACGATGGTGACGCCGACCGGATGGTCGCTGTCACCGACGAGGGGGCGTTCGTCCCCGGCGATCAGCTGCTCGCGCTTTTCGGGCGGGCGGTTGCATCGGCGGGTGACCGCGTGGCCGCGCCGGTAAACACGAGTCTCGCCGTTGCTGACGCGCTTGAGACGCACGGTGTCGATCTCGTATACACGCCAGTTGGGGACGTCCACGTGGCCGACCGCACCACAGCGCCGGATGTCGCTGTCGGCGGCGAACCGTCGGGTGCGTGGATATTTCCGACGGAGACGCTGTGCCCGGACGGTCCGCTCGCAGCCGTCAGGCTCGCGCTGTTGGCGTCAACGACACCGCTTTCGGTACGGCTTGCTGATCTCGACCGGTACCCGATACGCCGGTCGACAGTCGAGACGAACCGAAAAGCCGAGACGATGGCCGCTGTTCGGTCACGTATCGCCGACGAGCGCGCTGATATTTCGACGCTTGATGGTGTCCGTGCTGAGACCGATGACGGGTGGTTCCTGCTGCGGGCGTCGGGAACACAGCCGCTGATCCGGATCACGGCTGAAGCACGAGACGAGACGGCAGCAGACCGCCTCCTCGAGCGGGCGGCCGGCCTCGTTGAGCAGGCGCTTTTGACGGCCGACGACGGCTGACTGTGTTTGTGTGATCGGTCCGGGCCCGCAATACCTTTCAACGCACCGAGAGTAATTCGCGCATGCAAACCGTCGTACTCGCGGCCGGTGAGGGGACACGGATGCGGCCGCTGACTGCACACACACCGAAGCCGATGCTCCCGGTAGCCGGGAGGCCCCTCGTCGTTCACTGTCTCGAGGACGCCATCGCCGCGGGCGCAAGCCGGGTGACAGTCGTCGTGGGATACGAAGCCGACACGGTCCGTACCGTGCTTGCAGACCGCGAGTGGCCGGTCCCGGTCGAGACGGTCACACAGCCCACCCAGCGCGGGACCGCCGATGCGGTTCGAGCGGCCCGAGACGTCCTGCGTGACGAGCCGTTCGCGGTGCTAAACGGCGACGTGCTCTACGATCGCGCGTCGCTGGCGTCGCTGTACGACGCCGGTCCTGCAGTAGGGTCGTTCCGGGTGGAGAACCCGTCGGCGTATGGCGTGTTACGCGTCGACGACGACCAGGTTCGCGGCGTTGTAGAAAAGCCGGCAGACCCGCCATCAGACCTGGTGAACGCCGGAGCGTACGTCTTTCCTGCGGAGGCGCGAGACTGGCTCAACGTCGACGAGAGCACTCGTGGAGAAGCCGAGTTGACTGATGTCCTGCAGCGAACATGTGAGACGACGGCGGTGTCTGCGGTGCCCTTCGAGCGCTGGCTCGACGTTGGTCGCCCATGGGAGTTGCTCGCGGCCACCGAGTGGAAGCTTGACTCGCTCGACCGGGAGGTCGCCGGCGACGTCGACGCCGACGCTACGCTCCGCGGTGACGTCCGTGTGGAAGCGGGTGCCGTTGTCGAACCCGGCGTTGTAGTGGAGGGGCCGGCACACATCGGTGCAGACTGCCACATCGGGCCGAATGCGTACATTAGAGGGGCAACATCGCTCGGGCCGGGCGTGCGGGTGGGCCACGGTGTCGAGGTGAAAAACAGCGTGGTGATGGCCGGATCGGCGATCCCGCATCTCACCTACCTCGGTGATAGCGTGCTCGGACGAAACGTTAATTTAGGCGCCGGTACGACCGTCGCGAATCTACGACACGACGGCGAGAGCGTGCAACTGACGGTAAAGGGAGAGTGCGTCGACACCGGCCGGCGGAAATTCGGCGTGGTGTGTGGAGACGATGTGAAAACAGGTGTCAACTGCAGCCTCAACCCCGGCGTGACGCTCGGGACTGGTGTAACTGTCGAACCCGGTGAGACGGTTTATCGGGACCGGTGAAGCGAGTCGCTCACGGCGGTATAAAACGTATGGCCGGGGTGGGCTCCGAACCCACGATCTCCGCATGTCCCAGGTCCGAGGCTCGGCGGAGCCACGGAAGGACGCGGACGCTTCCAAGGCAGCGTACCGCACCGAATCTCTGAACCCTATGAGTGCGGCGCTATGTCCAGCTAAGCCACCCGGCCTCACTTTTCTGTACCGTGATGATACTCTTTAACCTTCCCATCCGATAGGGGCGTGTCACTCAAGCACATGGAGACACGAGAGCGGACCAACGCGGTGCCGACCCGCGGATTTATACGCGGTGCCCGGAACTGTCTCGCATGAGCCTTCCCGACATGCTCTCGGGAGCCCTCGGCGACGAGCAGGTTGCTACGCGGGTCCCGCTCGGGGGAGACGACGTTCTCGTGGTCACTCCCACCCGGACGCTCGTGTATCGCGCTGAGGGGCTACTTTCGGGTGAAACCGTAGAAGAGTATCCTCACGACGCCGAACGGTTGGCGGTCTCGTCGGGCCGCCGCAAAGCGAAGATCACCCTCAGCTACGGGGTTGACGGCGACGAGACGCTTGCAGTTCCGTCAAATCAACTCGACGACGTTATTCACCCGGTGCTCCTCGGCGTGCTCTCGGCACGAGGCGTCACAGCACCCGACGAGTCGATCGTGCGGGCGTTTCGGTTCTCAGAGCTCACGCTGGTCGTCACCGACCAACGGCTGGTGAAACACGTCGGTGCTGCGGTGTGGGACGAGGAGTTCGAGGCGTTTCCGTACGCTGACCTGACTGATCTCTACTTCGAGGAGGGAACGGTCGCAACAACAGTGGTACTGCAACACTCGGGACGCTCCGAGCGGTTCAAGGCCCCGAACGAATCTGCACGATCGGTTCGGGAGACGCTTATCGAGGCTGTGTGCGCGTTCCACGACGTTGAGGGTCTTGAAGCGTTCCGCCGTACGGTTGCCGTCGACACGGAAGACGAAGACACGTCCTCCGACGATGAGACGAGTCCGACCGACTTCGGTGCCGGGCCGGACCCGCTCTCTGCGTCGCCATCAGCCGACGCGGCCGATGCGGCGGCCGCTTCGAAGATACCAGCAGCGGGCCACGATGACTCCTCCAATGACGAATCGGCGAGACAGGTCACGACAAACGACCGTGCGGGGGACGAGAGCGAGGGGAACGCGGCGAATCGATCGGATACCGACGGGTTCGAAGACACGTTTGAGCGCGCAGCCGTAGAGGGGGACTCACTCGCTGAAGCGGTAGCTGACCTCCGTCGGGCCGTCAAAGCGCAGAACGCGGCGATCGAGCGCCAGGCCGATCTGATAGAACAACTGATAGAGGAGCTGCGACAGGGACGGTAGTCGACCCCGATGGGGATCGAACTCAACGGGGGCCGACCGCAGGGGCCTGCACGGTCGAACCGCCGGGCCCAGCGCCGGTCCCGGCTACTCCGTTACGCGGCCGGTTACCTTTCGGACGCATGAGGAGCCGAACGGGCCCAGCTCCCCGCGGTCAAACCGCACGAAGTACCCGGTCGTGATTTCCGTCCCACAGCGCGCACAGGTGAACTTGCCGGTACGACTGCTCACCTGTGACTCGAAGTCAACGACGGTCTCACCACGGGTTACTCGGAGCTGGGCATCTTCGCGAACGATCACGCCGCGTTTTTCGGCTGTGTCGAGCACCTCGCGAACGACGGTCGGGCTCGTGGTCACCGTCTCGATTCGGTCAACCGCCGCCGCGAGCGACAGCTCTTCGACATCGAGATGTGCGAGCAGCTGGACCCCAAGTTCGACGCGCTCTGTTCGACTCGTTGGCCCGTTCACACGCGCCACGAGGACCGCAGTGAGTATAACTTGGCGGGACTGACCAAGGGCAAGACAGTTACGCGCCGGTCGGCTCCCCCACGTATGGACGTATTGGAGGTCGCCGCCCGCGCGACCGAGACGGGACCGGTGTGTGACGCCTGTCTCGGGCGACTTGTCGCCGACCGGAGCTTCGGGCTGTCAAACGCCGACCGTGGATCGGCACTCCGGGTTGGCCTCGCGCTGCGTGAGGATGTCGACTTCGAGCCGGTCGAGACGGCCGACTGCTGGGTGTGTGAGGGACAGTGTGCGGCACACGACGAGTGGGCGACGCGCGCCGCAGCCGCCGTCGACTTGGTTGAGTTCGCCACCTACAACGTCGGGACGCGAACGCCCCCGCTGATCGAAGAGAACGAGACGTTGCTCCGCGAGGAGGCCGGACTCGACGCAGCTGCGGGCGAGCCGTTCAAATCGGCGTTCAATCGAGAGGTCGGCAAGCGGGTCGGCACACACACCGATACGACGGTCTCGTTCGAGCGACCCGACGTTCAGTTCACGATCGATCTCGCAGCCGACGAGCTGGAGACGACGGTCAACTCAACGTTTATTTACGGTCGCTATCGGAAACTCGAGCGCGATATTCCACAGACCGAGTGGCCCTGCCGGGAGTGTGCTGGGTCGGGTCGGCAGGGAGCGGACCCGTGTGATCACTGCGGCGGGTCGGGATATCTCTACGACGACAGCGTCGAGGAGTACGTCGCGCCGATCGTTGAGGACGTCCTCGACGGGACGGCCGCGACCTTTCACGGTGCGGGTCGCGAAGACGTCGATGCGCTGATGCTCGGCACCGGTCGACCGTTCGTGGTCGAGGTGGATGAGCCACGGCGCCGTCGAACCGACCTCGATCGGCTTGAGAGCGATATCAACGCCTTCGTCGACGGCGCGGTCGAAGTTGAGGGACTCAGACACGCGACATACGAGATGGTCGAACGGGTGAAGTCGCTCGACGCAGCCAAGCGATACCGCGCTGCGGTCGACTTCGACGCCCCCGTCGACGAGGGCGATCTGGCGGTCGCCGCCGATCGACTCACGGGGGCGACCGTCGAACAGTACACCCCAAAGCGGGTCGATCACCGCCGAGCGAACCTGACCCGCGAACGCGAGGTGTACGCGGTTGAGACGACCCGTGAGTCTCCAACACAGGCGACTATCGAAGTCCACGGGGCTGGCGGGCTCTACATCAAGGAATTGATCTCCGGCGACGACGGGCGAACCGAGCCGAGTCTCGCGGGTCTCCTTGACGTCGCTGCCACCGTCACAGCGCTTGATGTGCTCGCGGTCGACGGCGAGGATGAGCCGTTCGAACGCGAGGCGTTCTTTCGCGACTGACGGGCCGACAGCGGCTCCAGAGCCGCAGTTGAGTTCGGCTCCACAACAGCTCAGTTGTCCCGACGCCTCGGTCGAACGCCTTATAATTGTGAGTCGTGTACAAGATTCGATGAGTGTGATCCGCTCGTGACGGCCGAGGCCACAGAGAGACACGACCGAGAGGGACCGCCGGTCGCGGCCGTCGTCACGGTAGCGTTCGCGACGATTGTGACGCTCACGCTGTCAGCGTATTTTCTGGCGGTGAATCTGATTGACTGGGCGACGGTGACACACCTGGCATATCCCGCAGACGAGGTTGCCCCGTTCGTGGTGATCACGGGTGCGATACTCACGATCCCGATCATGATTCCTACCGCGCTCGTCACGATGCGGTCGCTCCGCTGACGTCGCCGGCACCAAATATCGCGTTCCTGTCGGCCGTCGCCGACAAGGTTAAATCGGTGTACATACTTGTACATCACAACACGGACTCATACATTCGTATCTTCCATGGACACTCAACAGACCATCGAACGCGTGACAGACGGCGGCGACTTGACGCTCGAGGAGGCTCGCGAGGCGGCCGGGTTAGTCTTCGAGGAAATGACCGAGGCGCAAATCGGGGCGTTGTTGACCGCGCTGCGGGCGAAAGGCGAGACGGTGGCTGAGATAGCCGGCTTCGCCACCGGGATGCGCGATTCGGCACGGACGATCGACCCGGATCGGTCACCGCTCGTCGACACCTGCGGGACCGGCGGAGACGCCTACGATACGATCAACGTCTCGACGACCGCAGCCATCGTCGCTGCGGGGGCTGGCGTCCCGGTCGCTAAACACGGCAACTACTCGGTTTCGTCCTCCTCAGGCAGCGCTGACGTCCTCTCGGTCGCTGGCGTCGACGTCGAGGCCGAACCGGCAGCCGTCGAGTCGGCCATCGAGACTGACGGCATCGGATTCATGCTCGCGCCGGTGTTCCACCCGGCGATGAAGGCCGTCATCGGTCCACGCAAGGAACTCGGCATGCGGACGTTGTTCAACGTACTCGGCCCACTGACGAACCCCGCCGGTGCCGACGCACAGGTCCTTGGGGTGTACGACGCCTCCCTCGTCGCGCCCATCGCACGGGCCGTAGCTCGCATGCCCGTTGAGCACGCGTTGGTCGTCCACGGCGCCGGAATGGACGAGATTGCGATTCACGACGAGACGACGGTTGCCGAGGTCGACGGCGAGACGGTCACCGAGTTCACCCTGTCCCCGGCCGACCTCGGTGTCGACCAAGCGCCGATAGCGGCCGTCGCCGGCGGCACGCCCACGGAGAACGCCACAGACCTTCGTGGGATCGTCGACGGCTCCGTGACCGGCCCAAAACGCGATCTGATCCTCGCGAATGCGGGCGCTGCAATCTACGTCGCCGGGGGGGTAGACTCCCTGTCGGCCGGCGTCGACCGCGCTGCGTCGGCAATCGACGACGGGTCGGCCGCAGCGAAGCTCGAGGCGCTGTGTGCCGAGTCGGCCGAGACGCCGGCGTCGGCTGGGTCAGACGAGGAGGCCCGCTGATGGCTCGCGTGAAGATATGTGGGCTCACTGACGCCGCAGACCTCAGAGCTGCCGTCGAAGCCGGTGCCGACGCGGTTGGCGTGATAACTGAGGTCCCCGTCGATACCCCGCGAGCGGTGGACCCAGCGAAGGCAGCCGAGCTGCTCGCCGACGTGCCGCCGTTCGTCACGGCGACGCTGGTCACGATGCCAGAAACCGCTCCACGCGCGGTCGAACTCGCCCGCACGGTCGGACCAGATGCAGTACAGCTCCACGGCGAGTGGACGCCGGACGAGATCGGGTTCGTGCGCGCCGAGACCGAAGCAAAGGTGTTGCTGACCGTCGACGCCGACGAGCCGGCCCGCGCGGAGTCGTTTGACGGAGTCGCCGACGCCCTCGTCGTCGACTCGACGGACGAATCGGGAGCCGGCGGCACGGGCGAGACACACGACTGGACCGCCACGGGTACGCTGGCGACGAGGCTCACGACGCCGGTCGTACTCGCCGGTGGCCTCACCCCGGAGAACGTCGCGGAGGCAGTACAGACTGCTGAGCCGTTCGCGGTCGATGTCTCCTCAGGTGTCGAATTAACGCCGGGGCACAAAGATCACAACGCCGTTGCTCGCTTCGTCGCAAATGCGGGCCGGGAGGTCGCGATCGTATGACGACGCTCGACTGCTCGCGTGAGGCGTTCTGCACGCACGCCACCGACGCCGATGGCCCCGTGGTTGTTCGTGTTGCGGCCTCACTGGACGCCGATACGACGCCCATTGCGGCGTACGCGACACTCGTCGGAGAGAGCCCGTACGGCTTCCTCTTGGAGTCCGGCGAGAAGGTGGCGTCAAGCGACCCAGGCGGAGCGTTCACCGCGGGCGGAAGTGCCGACAAACACGCCCGGTACTCGTTCGTCGGATACGATCCGGACGCCGTTATCTCCGTCCACCCGACGACGACCCGCCTCACTCGCCTCGGTCCGGCGGCCGACTTTATCGGGAGAGGCGACGACGGCACCGTCGACGCGCTCGGTCCCGAAGCCGGTGACGTCGTCGACAGACTTCGTACCGCCTTTCCGGACGTCGCGCGACGGAACTTCCCCGACACCGACCGTCAGATCCTCTCCGGCGGATTCGTCGGATTCCTGGCGTACGAGGCCGTGTACGACCTCTGGCTCGACGAAGTCGGCATCGAGCGCCCGGAGACGATGTTTCCCGACGCGGAGTTTCTGTTGACGACGCGGACGGTCGTCTTCGACGAGGTAGACGGCACCGTCGAGCTCGTGTTCACTCCCATCGTCGACGACGATCCCGGATCGACCTACGACGCTCTCAAAGCAGAGGCCGACCGCGTCGCCGCCGCATTGGCCGGTGCTGACCCGCCGGACCCGGACGGGATCCGCGTTCGATCCGAGGAAGCGGGTTCGCCGTCGGCGTACGAAGACGCGGTACGAACCGCGAAACAACACGTCCTCGACGGCGACATCTACCAGGGTGTCGTCTCTCGAAGCCGTCGACTTCGGGGTGACGTCGACCCACTCGGACTGTACGCGGCCCTGCGAGACGTCAACCCGTCGCCGTACATGTATGTACTGAGACACGACGACCGGACCGTCGTCGGCGCGAGCCCGGAGACGCTCGTCTCGGTGAAAGACAACCGCGTGGTGTCGAACCCGATCGCGGGCACCTGCCCACGAGGGACGAGTCCGGTCGAGGACCGCCGGCTGGCGGGTGAGATGCTCGCCGACGGCAAGGAACGGGCCGAACACACGATGCTCGTCGACCTCGCGCGAAACGACGTCCGCCGGGTGTCGACGCCTGGGTCGGTACGCGTCGAGGAGTTCATGAACGTATTGAAGTACAGCCACGTCCAGCACATCGAGTCGACGGTGACTGGACGGCTCGCCGCCGAGGCCGACCCATTCGATGCGACCCGCGCCGCGTTCCCTGCTGGCACCCTCACTGGCGCGCCTAAGGTTCGCGCCATGGAGATCATCGACGCGTTAGAACCCACGCCGCGTGAGGCGTATGGCGGCGGCGTGGGATACTTTTCGTGGACCGGCGACGCCGACTTCGCGATCGTGATCCGTACCGCGACGCTGCGATCGGACGTCGGCGAGCGCGGTGAAGACGAGGTGACGATCCGCGCCGGTGCCGGCCTCGTCGCAGACTCTGACCCGACTGCCGAGTACGAGGAGACCGAAGACAAAATGGAGGGCGTGCTCGCGGCCGTCGACCGGATCCGTGAGGAAGCACCGACGGATGCGCCCGCACCGACCGAGGGGGTGGAGCGATGAACGTTGTCGTCGTCGATAACTTTGACTCGTTCACCTACAACCTCGTCGAGTACGTCTCCGAGCAGGCACTCAGTCGGCCGGCGGTTGCGGCCGAAGGCGAATTCACCGCCGAGACCGAACCAGTCGCTGGTGAGGGCGACGAGCCCGCCGCCGACATCACGGTATTCAAAAACACCGCGTCGCTAGCGGCGGTCAAGGACGCCGAGCCGGACGCCATCCTCATCAGTCCCGGACCGGGACACCCGAAGAACGAACGAGACGTCGGCGTCACCGGACCGGTTCTCCGAGATCTCTCGCCGTCAGTTCCGACCCTCGGAGTGTGTTTAGGCCTTGAGGCGGCAGTCCACGAGTATGGCGGCACGGTTGGCCACGCCCCCGAGCCGATCCACGGCAAAGCGTTCCCAGTCGAACACGACGGGGCTGGCGTCTTCGCCGGACTCGACCAGGGGTTCCGAGCGGGTCGGTACCACTCGCTTATCGCCACGGAGGTGCCTGACACGCTCTCCGTCACCGCGACGACGACCCACGGCGACGAGTCGCTCGTGATGGGCGTCCGCCACGAACGTCACCCAATCGAGGCCGTACAATTTCACCCCGAGAGCGTCCTCACAGCTGCGGGCCACGATATTATCGAGAACTTCCTCGCGTCGGTGCAGTCGACTCGTTCGGATTGAACCAGAGCCGTTCGTCGTGTCTCCGGACAGCCACCGCACTCACTCGTGACGGCTCGCCAGCCCGGTGAGGTGACCGATTGCCGGGAGAAGTACCGACTCGACGCCGAGCGTCACCGCACTTGTCGAGCCGGGCAGACAGCAGACGAGCGTGCCGTCGACGATTCCGGCTGTCGCGCGTGACCCCACTGTGCGAGCGTCCACCTCCTCGTAGGAGAGTCGCCTGAACAGCTCGCCGAAACCGGGGAGTCGCTTCTCGAAGCGCGGTTCGATCGCGTCTGGCGTGATGTCGTCCGGCGTGACCCCCGTGCCACCGGTCGTCACGACCGCGTCGACGGTCTCGTGCGCGACGAGTCGATCGACCGCCTCGCGTACCTGTTCGCGGTCGTCGTCGACGAGCTCGCGCGCCACCGTCTCGTGACCCGCCGCGTCGAACGCGTCGACGATCCGGTCGCCAGAGGGGTCGGCCTCGAGTGTGCGTGACGACGAAACGGTGAGCACCGCGACACCGACAGTGTCGTGATCGTGGTTGTGGTGGTCTGCGTGGTGGTCGCGATGGCCATGGTTGTTCTTGTCGTGATTGTGGTTGTCGCCATGCTCTTGCTCGCCGTGATTATGGTTATCGTCCATAGGCCGCGGTTCGACCCGGCGCGTCAAAACAGCATCCGTCCCGGCTCACCAACAGTCGGGTGTCAGGGCCAGTCGTCTCGCGTCTGGGCGTCGGCCGGCGTGGACTCCTCGGCGGACCCAACCGTCCATCCAGCCGCGGTAGCCGCGTCTTCGACATCGAGGAACTCCCAGCCGGTCGCGTCGGCGACTGCCTCGTCGTCTGCGTCGACGCCGACGAAGACGTGTCGGTCCGTGTCGAACTGGCTCTTGATGTTCTCGAGGCTTTCTTCGACGCCGCGGGGACCCGAAAAGAAGTCCTGGCGAACGCGGTGTTTCCGCGTGAAATTCGTCACGACGTACGTGGGCTTCTCGCTGACGACACCGACGTACTCGGTCCACTGCCGGGCGTTGTTGAAGACGGCGTTCGGGTCCGCAAGCGTCTTTAATGCCGACAGCTCGAACGCCAGCGTCATGTCGGTTGATCCGCCACTGTCCATACGTCCGCTATCGCGTCACGGGCGAAAACAACTTCGCTTCCGTGTCAGCCGCCTGTGTGCCCGCCAGCAGGCACGTGCTACTGCTCTGTCGGCGCCGCGAGGTCTTCGACAGCAAAGTCCGGTTCGAGGAGTCGCTCCGCCTGACCGGAGACATCCCGTCTCTCACGCATCAGCTGTTTGAACGCAGACTGCGGTGAGAGGTCGCCGATGAGGACACCGCCGACGACGCGGCCGTCTTTCAGCGCGACCCGCCGCCACTCGTTCTCGCCGGTCGTCGCCTCGACTGCGTCGTCACCGATTGTCGGGTGCCCGAACGAGAGGAATGGGAAGTCGAAGTGGGTGATCGAGTACGACGACACCCACTCGAAGGGCTCACTCTCGTACGCGAGCATGTTCTTTGCAGCGATCGTGCCCTGCTCTTTGGCCGACCCCCACGCGCCGTTTTGTGCCTGCTCGCCGAGGACGACGTCGTGAAACCGGGTGATATCGCCGGCCGCGAACACGTTGTCGACGGAGGTCTGCATGTACTCGTCGACGACGATGCCGTCGTCGACCTCGATGGGTGTGTCCTCGATGAGTTCGGTGTTGAGGTCGAGTCCAATTGCGACGCCCGCGAAGTCGCACGCGTATCGTTCGCCGTCTGGATCGACAGCGGCCTCGACGTGTCCATCGTCGTCAACCTCGAAGTGGTCGACCCCCGAGCCGAAGACGGGCTCGACACCCCGCTCGCGCATCGCTTCGTGCATGATTTCGGCGCCCTCATTCGAGAGCGCGTACCGCCACCAACAGTCGCCACGCATCAGGTACTTCGCCTCGATGTCTTGGGCACCACAGATGGCCGCGAAATCGATACCGAGTAGTCCGGCGCCGACGACGATGCCCTGCGCTGCGTCCTCCACGCTGGCTTTGATCTTGCGTGCGTCCTGGAACGTCCAGAAGTGGTGGATGCCGTCTGCGTCGGCGTTCTCAACGGGCAGCTGTTGTGGGGTGCCGCCGATCGCCAACAGGAGTTTGTCGTAGGTGAACGTCTCACCCTCGTGGGTGTGGACCGCATCGGCGTCGACGTCGATGTCGACAACAACCGTGTCGAGCCGGAGGTCGACGTCGTGGTCGTCGTACCACGACTCCTCGTGGATGGAGATGGGAGCTTCGGGGAGCTTGCCCTTCGCGTACTCCTTGATTAGGATCCGGTTGTAGAGGGACTCTCCCTCGTCGGTTATGACCGTGATGTCGGCGGCGGGCGCCTCCTCGCGAAGGGTTTCTGCGGCGGACGCGCCAGCGATCCCATCACCGACGATCACGTACGAATCGCTCATACACGAACGTTTGAATTCCGGGTTAATGTGGGTTGCCATCCGGGCGATTCAATCCGGATCGATCGTTCACAACCTTGCCGAAGCCGGCTGGACGCAGCCGCGATGGCGACCTGCTTGACGCCACAGATTGAATAGGGTTCACGCCCTACTGTAGATATGAAGATCCGCCAGAACATCCGTCACTGGGCCGCAAAGAAGGCGCTCACGACACCGGTCATCGGTGACGTCGCAAACGACAAGCTCGTCGATCTCCACACCAGCATCTTCCTCAACAAGGCCGATGAGGACCGCCGAGAGGAGCGTCGCGATCACCTCGACGACTTCTTCGATGCCACGATGGACACCTACGTCGCCGCACTGGAGGCGGGGTTCGCGGAGGCAGAGGCGCGTGAGATCACCCACGTTCAGGCCAACTTCGACTTCTTCACCTACGGTTGGACAGAGATGATGGAGATCCCAGCAGACGAGCTTGAAGCGCACTATCGCCGGTACGAGGCGTTCTTTACCGACCACGACATAACGATCGACGACCCGCTCGGGACGTTCCGCCCCGCAGCCGGCGTGACCGACGCGCCGGCAACACCAGAACGACTCAAGACGCCGGAGTACGAGAACGCTCTGGCCGGCTTCGCCGATGACGTGTACGTCGAGACCGAATCCGGCGAGACGGTCGTTGGCGGCACCGAAGAGCCCGCCGACGTCGACCCGACCGCGGCCCCGGGAATCGACGAGGACGAGGCGAGCGCCTGAGAGACGAGCACAGTCGCTCGGGACCTACGCTCCTTCCGCAGCCACACGGTGAAGCGCCGGCGGTGCCGCCGGGTCCGCATCGTCGAGCCGTGATCGGAGAAAGTCTCGCTCGGCGTCTAGTCGCTCGGTGTCGTCGTCGCGGAACCACCGGAGCCCTGACCGATAGCGGTCGGCGTCCGCGCGGGTCGCTGCCACTGTCAGCGCGGGGCGCGCCAGCTCAAGTTCGGCGAGCCCCGTCTGCTCACCAGTGTACGCGAACCCACACTTGTACAGCGCTTCGTACGCGAACGGATTGTTGACTGCGATCCGAATCTGATCGTATCCCGCGTCGGCCAGCCAGCGAACCGTCCTGCGGATCAGCGCCGGGCCGATTCCGTCCCCGCGGCGTGTGGTGTGGACGGTGACGTATCGGAGTCGACAACACGCTGGGTCGGTCCGGTCGGGCGAGAACGACACCGCGGCGATGACGGTCTCGTCGAAGTCCGCAGGATCGACGGTCTCCGGCACCGACCGGTCCGGTGTCCACTCCGGGGCCGCCGCCGAGCCGTCCCCAGTCTCGAGGACCGCCTTCCCGGTGTCGCCGGTGACGAACTTGCCGGCGTACGCAAACGCCCGGTAGTCGAGCCGACAGGACGCGCTCGTGCCCGCCGCACCGAGGACGGTAAACTCCATATGGTGTATCAATCACGCGCGGCCGAAAAGCCCACGCACCCGAACCCGGCGTCGCCGGCAACTGCTGGTGGCTCCCCAGTGCAGGCTGCCGACGATCGACCGATACAAGCCACTCGCGGCCCCGGAACCGGTATGTACGGGACCGGCGACGTCGGCTTCTTCGACCGGATCGCCCCGCTGTACGACCTCGCGATGCCACCCGCAAACGGGGACGCGCTGGCTGCTGGTTTCGACCGAGCGACCCGCCCGATCGACCGACTCCTCGACGTCGGCGGGGGATCGGGACGGGCGGCGGCCGCAGTGACGGGCCCAGACCGGCTAGTTGTCGACGTCTCACGCCCGATGCTCCGTCGAGCTCGCGCGGTCCGGGGATTGTCGGCTGTTGCCGGCGACGCTGGCCGGCTTCCAGTCGCCGACGACGCGGTCGACGCCGTGCTCGTCGTCGACGCCTTCCACCATCTCCCAGCACAGGCCGCCGCGATCGACGAGGCAACGCGCGTCCTCGCTCCTGGCGGCGTGTTCGTGATCCGTGAGTTCGACCCCACACACCCGCTCGGTCGCCTCCTTGTCGCGGCCGAGCACGCGATCGGGATGACCTCTCACTTCCGATCGCCGGACGAGCTCGCGGCTGCCCTCGACGCGAGCGGGTTCGATGCGGTCGTCATCGATCGAGGATTCGGCTACACGGTCGCCGGCGTTCGCGGTGAGGACGGTGACACTCTAGATTCGCCTGGAAACTAATTCCCGTTCGACGCGCGGACCAGATCAGGTATTCCGGCCGCCACCAACCGAGACAGTATGGAGGACGCTCACAGACACCTCGACCGACGGACGGTCGTCGGGACGCTCGGGACGACAGCCGCAGTCGCACTCGCTGGGTGCAGCGCCGTCGACGATACGAGCAACGGTGGGGCTGAAACCGGTCATGAATCGACCGCCCACCTCGAGCGTGCCGTGGCGGTTCCGGATGACGAGGGGTGTGCGGTGTGTAACATGGTCGCCGCCGAGCATCCGACGTGGAACGCACAGCTGGTCCACGAGAATGGCACGCGGTCGTTCTTTTGTTCCTCGGGTTGTTTCGCGGCGTACTACGTCGACCCAGCGCGCTTCGACGGTCCGGCGTCTCCCGTCGCGAACGGATGGGTGACCGGCTACGAAACCGGCGAGTTGTGTCCGGCAGAGACGGCGTATTTCGTCCGTGTAACCGAGACAGACCACGTCGACGACATCATGCGGATGAATCCGACGCCGTTTGCCGACCGCGCGGACGCCGAGGCGTTCATCGACTCATTCGGGGCGTACGACGACGAGGACATCATCCAGCTCGATGCCTTCGACCGGGATCTCGCAGTGTTGTACCGACCACAGTTCTTCGAATCTGCGTGACACTCACTGACCGGTCATCCGCGTGACACCGACTCCAACACACCACTTGCGGTGGCGCGCGCCTCGCAGGCCGCCGAAGGCGGACTCGCGAGCGCGTGCGAGGGATGAGCGAGTCGCCCAGGGCGACTCGCGAATCGGCTGGGGAGGGTGTGGTCAATTGGTGTCCGGCGGTCGTGCGGTCGTGTTGGGTGCACTACCACCGCCACATGCGTATTGGGGAATGTGTGGCCCAACTGGTGTCCGGGTGTCACGGAGCCATCCCGATCACAGCCTCACAAGCACCGTATACGTACGAAACAGACTTGGGAGAACGCGGCAAAAACTGAGACCTAGGCGTCACACAGCCGTACTGTTCACACAGATTCTGACGGACTCAATCCTGCGGGTGGCCGTGTGCCCGAGTATCCTCAGCAGACGTCTCATCACCGTGGTCATGAGCGTGATCGTGCTCGTGACCATCGCCGTGCTCGTGACCATCGCCGTGCTCGTGATCGTGGCCCGCTCCCTCTCCGAGCACTTCGGCTCCCTCGCCGTCGATCATATCCATATTTTTCAGGTTATCCCGCTCTTCGAAGTCCGCGACCGCCTCCATTACGTCCGTCTGGGTGATCGTCATCCGGTCTTCGGTAAGCGCTCCCAACACCGCCTCACGGAGCACCATCCGGAGGTCCGATCCGGTGAGCCCGGTCGTTCGGTCGGCGACTGCCTCGGGGTCGAAGTCGGCAATCTCCATCTCGCGGGTGACGACTCGGAGGATGTCGGCGCGCATATCACGGTCAGGCTTGGGGAAGTTGACGATCTCATCGAAGCGTCGCCAAGCGGCCGCATCGAGCTGGTCTGGGTGGTTCGTCGCCCCGATAAGCAACACTTCGTCGCGGATCAGCGACACCTCGTCGATCGATTTGAGGAGGGTGTTGACCGCCCGCTTGAGCGCGGCGTGCTCGTCGGAACGGCGCGTCTTCGCCACGGAGTCGAACTCGTCGATGAAGAGGATACACGGCGAGAGCCGCTTTGCAACCTCGAACGTCTTCTCGACGTTCTTTGCGGTCTCACCGAGATACTGACTCGTGATCATCGACAGCTTCACCTCGACGAGCGGGATGCCAAGCTGGTGTGCTAACGCCCGAGAAATTGTTGTCTTGCCGGTGCCCGGCGGCCCAACGAACAACAGCTTGCCGATCTCTCGAAGTCCGATGCTCGCGAGATACTCGCGGTGTTCGATCGCCTTTACGATCTTTTGGATCTCGTCTTCTTGATTGCCGGTCAACACGAGGTCTGTGATCGTCGTCTCGATCTCTTCGGGGGCGCGGACGTTGACGAGGTCCAACATCTCACCGTCCTCGTCCTCATCGAAGTACTCCGAGAGCAACGCGTCGATCCAGACTCGGTCGGCTTGGATCGGGCGAACGTCCTCGCGCGCCTCCGCGTGAGAGACAGGAGGCTCAACGCCGTCAGTCGTCTCGAGCGTTGCGACCATCGTTGGGTTCGACGCGATGCGGTCGTCGTCGGCCCGGTCGCGGTACCACTCCAGCGCCATCGACGGCTGGGTGAGCGATATCTCGCCCGCGAAGTCTGTGTGCTGGGTAAACAGCAGGTCAGAGACTGCGTCCCACGGCCGCTCGACTCCCGTTGCCGTGCGGGTCGTCGTATCCGTCGCGGAAAGCGGTCGCTCGACACCCCCCGGTGCGTCGTCGGCGGCGTCGTCGGACCAGAACACCTGCCGGAACCGAGGCGGAAGATCGTTCTCGTCGAGGTCGCGGTTCTCGGTGTAAAAATGCGTGGTTAAAACGAACTCGACAACGTCAAGCGCCGGGTCACTCATCCCCGCCACATAGCCGTGCGGGCCGTTTAAGCGCGTCGAAGCGACGACCGGAGCCGCGGGGACTCGTCACCGTCCGGTCGCGTGTATCGAACGCTTATTATCCTCGGTTGATGAGAGAGACAGTATGAGCTCAGAGGATGCCGAGCGCCCGGATCCGGCGGGCGGTCTCGGAGGGGAGGATCTCGACCACGAGAACGCCGCCCAGGACGTCGTCGCGGTCGACACAGACGACACCCCGAGTGGAACGGTCAACCGGCTCGAAGCGCACACCGGCGACGGAGTCCGCCACCGCGCGTTCACCTGTCTGGTGTTCGACACCGACGGTCGCATCCTGCTGGCCCAGCGCGCCCCGACGAAGCGGTTGTGGGACGGTCACTGGGACGGCACGGTCGCATCACATCCCGTTGAGGGGCAGTCACAGGAGGAGGCAACAGCGATCCGGCTCGAAGAGGAGCTCGGGATCACCCCCGCACAGTACGACGACCTTCGCGTTACTGACCGGTTCGAGTACAAACGGTACTACCCGAACGAGGGCGTCGAGTGGGAAGTGTGTGCGGTGCTCAAAGTGACACTCGAGGAGGCGGCACTCGACCCCGACCCCAATGAGATAGGTGGGCGGCTGTGGGTCGATTACGATCACCTCCACGACAACCCGGCGTTGTACCGCCAGCTCCGGCTCTGCCCGTGGTTCGAGATCGCGATGCGGCGCGACTTCGCGTGAGCCGACCACGGACGCGCCGAGTCGGCGGGTTGAAGACACCGACGCGACAGGATCTGCTATGACCGTCGTCGCTGTAATGGCCGATCCGCCACGCGAAGATCTCGTCGCGACCGACCTCGCGGACTCGACGCCGTTGTCGACCGCGGAGGCCGCAGAGCTGTACGAGGCCGCGTTCAGAGATGCCGTGCTCGCGGTCGATCGCTCAGGCGGTGAACTCCTCGTCAACTACCCGACGGCCGACCAGCTACCCGCGTCCCACCAGTCTGCGTCGTCGCCGGAGGCGACCCTTCGGGCGCTCGTCGCAGACACCCTCGGCGGAACCGAGAGCGCTCGATTCGAGCCGCAAGTCGGCTCTTCGTTCAGCGCTCGCGCCGGCAACACCGTCACGCACCTCCTCCGCGAAGAAGACGCCGATTCGGTCGCCGTCGTGACGCCGACCGCTCCGCTGCTCTCGCGGAGCATCGTCGACGCCGCGGCGATGAAGCTGCGAACCACGCAGGTGGTGCTCGGTCCGTCGACTCGCGGCCGCACGTACTACGCGGGGTTCACCGAGCCGATCAACTTCACGGGCGCGTTCGAGGGACCCGCACTCACCACGCTCGCCGCGCGCGGCGCTGACGCCGGCCTCGACGTCGACTTCCTCCAGTCGTTGCCCGCACTCGAGACCCGCGGTGACCTCCTCGATACGATCCCACAGCTCAGAGCTCGTTTCGCGGCCGAGCGAATCGTCCCCGACCACACCGCGGCATTCGTCCACGAGCACGGCCTCGACGTCGTCGACGACGAGAATGGTCGACGGATCGTCCGTGCGTAGCCGCGGCACGCCGCCACACACCTACCCGCGTCGGCTCGACGCCACCAGATCCTACCGACGCTCGTAGCCCGGGAGTGACGCGAGCGTCTCCGCGAACGGCTCCCCAGAGAGCGCCGCATCGACCGCCCGAACGGCTTTCCGGTCGGCGCGGTCCGGTGCCGCTCGGACGACGACCGACTGCTCGCCGAGCGGGACGAAGTCACAGCCGAGCCGCTCGGCCGTCTCTCGGAGCGCGAGGCCCACGTCCGCGCGCCCCTCACACACCGCGCGAACCGGACTCTCGAACCCGCGGCGGGTCATCGCGTAGCCGTCGACCGCGTCGGTGAGGTCGCGTCGGTCGACGCCCCGCCCGGCGGCGAGATCCGCCATCGCGTCGTCGAGCGCGCGTCTGAGCCCCGTCTCTGCCGGCCGGTTCACGAGTCGCTGGTCGTCGTCGACGACGTCGCCGAGGTCGGTGATACCGTCGGGGTTGCCGGCGGGAACGGCGAGTCCCCACGTACGCTGCCACCCGCCGAGGTCGACGCTCTCGACCTGCCGGTCGGTCGGGCCGGCGGTCACCGCGACGTCTGGGACGCCCGCCCTGAGTCGGCGGAGCCCCTCTCGGGAACCGACCGGGAGGTAGCGCGGCGCGGCGAGTTCGTCGAGCAGTCGGTTCAACGCGGGGTCGTCCTCACCGGCACCGAGGAGCGTCGGCGGCGCGACCCCCGGCGAGAAGAGCTGCACCGTGACGGTCTCGCCGGCGTCGAGGTACTCGGTGTCCGGATCGACGGCGACGACGCCATCGGCCTCGACCAGACTCGTGGTTGCTCCCGACCCCTTGTCGACCGGGTAGACGAGCGGCCGACCGCCCTCCGCACCCGCCGTCGACTCATTGTGGACGTCCAACACGCCGACCGGGAGGAGCCGCTTTCGCCCCTCCGCGTAGCGCTCGCGGACAGCCATCTCACCGACGACGGTCGCGGTCGCCGGCTCGGAGCGGCCGGCAGCCGCGCGAATCGCGGGTGCGACGAACGTTCGGAAGATCGTCAGCGCAGAGACGGGATATCCGGGCAATCCCACGTACGCCGACTCGCCGCCGTCGGCACGGTCGATTCGGCCGACGAGCATCGGCTTGCCGGGCTTGACCGCGACGCCGTGGAGCAACAGCTCGCCGCGCTCTTCTATCACGCGGTAGATCACGTCGACGGCGCTCGCAGAGGTCGAGCCGGACGAGAGCACCAAGTCACACTCGTCGGCCGCCGTTCTGAGCAGCCGTTCCATCTCGTCGTAGTCGTCACCAGCGTGTGGGTACAACACCGGCTCACCGCCCGCTGCTTCGACCCCGGTGGCGATCGTCGTCGAGTTGACGTCGTAGATCTCACCGCGGTCTGCGTCGAGCTCGTCGCCCGGGCGCACCAGCTCGTCTCCCGTCGAGACGATACCGACGGTCGGGCGACCGCGAACCGGGACCTCGTCGACGCCGAGCGCGGAGAGGAGCCCGATTTCGCGCGGGGTGAGGCGGGTACCAGGTCCGAGCGCTCGGGCACCCGCGGCGATGTCGGCGCCGGCGGCCATGACGCGGTCGCCGGGTGCGACCGCCGTCCTGACGGTTACCTCGGTCGGTTCGCCGTCCTCGTCGAGGTGCTCTGTCGTTCGCTCGACCATCACAACGGCGTCGGCGCCGGGAGGCAACACGGCCCCGGTCGACACCTCGACGCACGTGCCGGTCTCGACGGATACCTCGGGAGCGGCACCAGCGTGAACCGCACCGACGAGGGACAACTCGACCGGGTCGGCCTCGTCGGCACCGAAGGTGTCGGCAGCGCGAACCGCGTACCCGTCCACCGACGCGCGGTCGAACCCCGGAACGTCGATACCGGCGTCGATACGCTCGGCGAGGACCCGACCGCGAGCCGCTGTCAGTGGAACCAACTCGGGCGCTGGCGTGAGCTCCAACGAGTCGATCGCGTCGTGTGCTGCTGCGGGCGTCGCGAGGTCGCGAAACTCCTTTCGGTCGGTCATTCGGTCACCTCCCATCGCTCGACGTCGACGACCGCGTCGGCATCGAATCCCTCCTGTGACTCCGGGACGACGACCCAGCCGTCCGCGAGCGCGACGCTCGAGAGGATGCCGGAGCCGCTCGCACGCGTCGGCGTCGCGACGTGGGCGGGGTCGTCGGGGTCGACTGCGTCTTCGGACGCCGTCTCGCGTGACAGTGTCACCCGGGCGAACGTCCGTGTGCCCGGCTCACTCGCGATCTTCCGCGCCAGTCGGGCACGAGTAGTCGGGATCGGTCCGCCGTCCGTGCCGCCGACCCGCTTTTGCACTGGCCGGAGGAACTGCACCGCGTTGACGATGCAGGCGACCGGGTACCCCGGCAGCGACACCACCGGCGTGTCGTCTACGCGACCGAGACACACGGGGTGACCCGGTTTGAGCGCGACGCCGTGGACGAGCACGGACCCGAGGTCGTCGACGACCTCGGGGAGAAGGTCGCGTTCGCCAACGGAGGAGCCGCCGGTGGTTACGATCACGTCGGCGTCGAGGTCGGTCTCGATGGCGGCCGCAAGCGCCGTTTCGTCGTCGGTCACAATGTCTCTGTAGCGGGCATCACCGCCCCACCGCGTCACCAGCCGCGAGACGGTGAGTCCGTTCGTCTCGATCACCTCACCAGCGCCGGGATTTGACTCGACCAGCTCCTCGCCTGTCGGAATCACCGCGACCGTCGGCGGCTCGTACACGGTGACAGTGCTCAACCCGACCGATCGACAGAGTCCCAGATCCGACGGTCGGAGCGTCTCGCCGACGTCGTAGAGCCGCTGTCCCTCAGCCACGTCTTCGCCTACCGGGCCGACGTTCTCGCCGCGCGCCACCGCGTCGAACGTCTCGACATCGTCGCCGACGGTCTCCACCTGCTCGATCATGACGACCGCGTCTGCGCCGTCTGGAAGCGCGCTCCCGGTATGGACCCGTGCCGCCTCGTCGGGACCGACCGACCCGTCTTCGAGGGGGACCTCGCGCAGCACGGTCGGCGCTCGATCGGACGCACCGAAGGTGTCGGCCGCGCGAACCGCGTAGCCGTCCATGGCAGCCCGGTCGTACCCTGGCACCGGCGCGGGGGCGTCGATGGGCTCTGCAAGCACCCGTCCGTCGGCGGCCGAAAGCGGGACGGTCTCAGTCCGTCCGTGGGCCTCGGCGGCCGCGAGGAGCGTCGACCGCGCTTCCTCGACTCGGGTTCGACGCTTGAACCCAGCCTCCCGTCTGTCGTGGCTCATGCCCGCTCGTTTCGCCCCCGGAGTCAAAAACCCCGCCGCCCGCGACGGCGTCCGTCACAGACCAGATACACACGAGCGCCCGTCGCTCACCGAAACCATGAGAACGCACGGCGTGTCCGATGAAGGCCCTGTGCGAACCCCACTCGCCCGAGCGTTGCAGCCGCTCTCGTTCCTGCCACGGTTGCCGTCACGCCGCGTACAGCCCCGCGTACGGCGTAGTACCGCGACTTTTGTTCGGCCGCGGTCAGATAGTGCCGCGCAGCCATCCTGACAGGTGCGCGGCGGCCGTCGACCCGAGTCGTTCCGCTTTGAATCGCCGTGATCACGTCTTCGGTCGTCACGCGATCGACGCTCGCTCGGCCGTCGATGCGGACCTCGGTGAACGCGCGGCCGACGTACTGGAGGTGATGGGCGTCGCTCGCGGCGACGCCGGGGAAGCCGTAGCTCGTCGCGAAACGGCGCGCGCGACGATTACGGTAGCCGGTGAAAAGCCACGCGTTGAACACCTCGATGGCATCGGGCATTGGACCACCCCGGTCGCTCTCATCGCTGGGAGGGCTCCTCACGTCGTCGGCGAGCGGGACGTCGCGACGGCGGACGCCGTGTCGGGAGCGCTGGAACGGGTGGGGTACGATGGCCACGCCACCATGGTCGTGGATCCACTGGATGGTATCGGCGTAGGCTGCGCGGCGCGGCGGCATCCGGTCGACACCGAGCGCGAGCAGATGCCCGTGTGCCGTCGACACCTCGACGCCCGGTATCCCGATCAGTCCGTACTCCCCAGCGATGGCTGCGGCACGCCGGGAGGCCCCCATTGTGTCGTGGTCGGTGATCACGACGGCGTCCAACCCAATTTCTGCGGCATGTTCGAGTATCAGCTCGACGGGTTCGTGTCCATCGTAGCTGGCCACAGAGTGAACGTGGGGGTCGATACTGACGGTAACGCTGGACACGAGTGAGAGTAGTCACCCAATCGTACAAAAGGGCCGGGACCGAATCCGTGGGCGACGGGTCCTAGGGCTACAGGTCGCCGTAGTACGGAGGCGACCGCGAGCCGGCCGAGAGCCGGTGGCGCGATCGAGCGGTCGGTCGCTCAGTCGAACAGTCCGCGGAGCCGGTCAACGACGGAGTCGTCTTCGGCCTCAGCAACGTCTTCTGCGCGCTGTTGTTCGCGGAGGGCGCGGAGCGCGTCCGCCTGATCATCGGTACTCTCGCCGCTCGCGGTGTTTTGTGTTCCACCCTGTAATCCAGCAAGTTGTGAGACGGCGTCATTGACCGTGCCTGAGGTGGTCCGCGTTTCGGTTGCTGAGCCCGAGAGCGTGCCCGGGTCGATGTCTGCGTCGTCGACGGCAGACGTGTCGAGTTGGAGTTGTCGCCCCTTCGAACGCTCGACGCCGCCCCAGGTGAGCTCCGTCTTGTCGAGTTCCCGCTCGATATCCGCCCGAACCGCCTCATCGGTCACTGTCTCGGTGCTGTCGTCGTCCGACCCGGATGAGTGATCCATGGCGGCTGAATCTGGGTCGACTGTGACACTGTCGGTCGCCTGCTCCACCCGGTGGGCGACGAGCGCGGCGCCGGTTGCGGCGATCACAGCGACGAGACCGGCACTATACAGCGCGACGACCTGGGCGCTGTAGTCTGGGGGCTCCGGCACGTTCCAGTCGTATGGGTACACCGTGACGAACCACCCGATGGCGACCACAGTGACTGCCGACCCGGCACCGCCGAGATAGAGCATTCGACGGTCGACCGGGAGAAGCACGACCACGCCGAGGAGGAGTCCAGGGAGGCCGAGTGCGGCCGCCACCGCGGCTACCTCACGGACCGAATACATCGGAATGGTGTTCGGTGGAAGCGTCGCACTGTACAGGAAGACGGCGACGCCCACGACCCCCAGTCCAAGCCCTACGAAGAAGAGCCCGAATCCGGCGTACACGTCGACGGTTCGATCGGGGTCGCCGATGTACCGTCGGTAGTACCCTAGAAGTGGGTTCGTTTCTTCACTCGAGTCGCTCATACGTCGACGTCTGTGCGGAGTCTAATGACTGTTGCCCCGGCGATCGCCGCCGATCGACCCCGGTGTTTTTCACCACCGGCGTCGTGTCCTCGCCCGAGAACGCGTGTCGAGAGAGTGTCCGCGATGTGGATCGAGGCTGACGACGCTCAGCCTCGGCGGCGCCGAGGCGGTCTCGTGTGAGGAGTGTGGCTACGTCGGCGTTGAGGCCGACCACTCCGGTGAGCCGCGCGCCGTCGAGACGTGGGCGGAGGCGCTCGAACGGTTCGCAAGGAGAGAGTGAGATGCCAACACTGGAACTAACCGCCGAACAGAACGATCGGATCGAGCGGCTGCGCGCCGCGCTGACTGATGACCATGCAGGACCGTACGCGACGGTCGGCACAGGTGAGACGATCACGTACCTGCTTGATCTCGCCGACGCCGTCGACGACCCTGGTCACCGCGCCGACCCCGACGAACTGGCCGTTCAGAACACATCCGAGCCACCGTTCGACCGCGATGCGGCGCGCGATGCGCTCGAGAACCGGAACCTCCGCCACGGTGACCCCGAGTCGGCCGACCAGCTCGACCTCCACGGGATCGCAGCCACCTTCGACATCACCGGTCGCAGCGACATGCAAAAAGACGAGCTCGTCGAGGCAATCCTCAACCGAGCGACCACGCTCTCTGCGACTCCCTTCGCGTTGGTCGACCTCGAACTCCCCGGCCAGACAGCGACCGAGACAACGCCCGAGCCAGAATCGTCTACCAACTCGTCGGCTAGTGCCGACGAGACCGCTGACGACGACCACGCGAACGATGGGGGTGCTGGACAGCTGAACGCGATGATGCGGCTCCTCGACACCCACGCCGACAAGTGGGACGAGTCTGCCGGAGACGCCCGCTATGAGGTCGAACTCCCTGACGGCCGCGTCGAGGCCGCACGGACCAAAGACGACGTCCGCGCCTTGTTGTTCAAACACTACTGATCAACGGTACGATACCACACAATTGATATCCATTCTTGAGTCGATCCGTGACGCACTCGCCTCAGTACTCGGTGGCGCCGACCCTACCGAGGAGACACCATCCGACGACGCGGCCTCATCCGACGCCACCGACCCGCCGGCAACGAGTAGCCCGACCCAACTCGACCCCGATGCCGTGACCAAGACCAGAACGGACGCGACGGACGACGCGGTCGACGCACTGCGATCGCTTCGGCAGCCGCCGGCCGATACGCCTGACCACGAGACGGGGACGAACACAGATGAGAGCGGAGAGGCATCCGAGGGGACGGACGCATCCGATGACCAGAACGCGACCGGCCAAGACGGGACGAGACGAGACCCAGCAGATTCCGGCGCAGACGACCGCGACGCGAACCATTAGGTCGTTCCGCTCGAAGCGGAGTCGTGACCCGAGACGAGCACATTGAACGTACGATCGAAGTAGCAGCCGAAGCGGTGGACGCCGGAAACACGCCATTTGGCGCCCTGTTGACCGTCGACGGCGAGGTGGTGCGCGAGTCACAGAACACGACCCGGACAGCCGAGGACGTCACCGCACACCCCGAACTCAAGCTTGCGCGCTGGGCGGGGCGCGAGCTCGACGCCGACGAGCTGGCGAACTGCACGATGTACGCCAGCACCGAGCCCTGTCCAATGTGCGCCACTGCTATCCACTACGCCGGGATCGATCGGGTCGTCTTCGGTGTCAGTGGTGAGACCCTTGACGAACTCACCGGCGACGTAGTCACGATTCCGGCTACAGAGGTGATCAGGCGTGCCGACGGTGAGGCGAGCGTCGAGGGCCCGGTCGCGACCGACGCTGCGATGCGACTCCACGAGTCGGTCTTCGGAGGCGACAACGGTGGGGCGTAAGCGGCGAGACGAGTCGGCCCCCACTCCGCGGGTCACCGCCGTCGGCGCGGCTGCCGTCGACGAGGTGTACGCAGTGTCGAACATCCCAGAGCCGGACGGCGGCGCGTTCGCACACGATGTGACCGCTGTACCCGGCGGGGTCGGCGCCAACGTCGCCGTGGCTCTCGACCGACTCGGCTGCGACGTCGGTCTCGTGAGTCGCGTTGGAGACGACGAGTACGGCCGCCAAGCAACCACGTGGCTCGCTGACACAGGCGTCAATACAGACCGTGTCGTCGTCGGCGACGAACCCACAACCAGGTCACTCGTCCTCCGCGACCCCACTGGAGAACGAGCGATCGTCACCACCGGTGAGAGCTTTCGGTCACTCCAGCTTGACGACGCGACGCTGGAGCGGATACTCGAAAGCGAGGTCATCTTCGTCACCGCGTACACGCCGGATCGCGTCGCGCGTCGACTCCTCGATGCCGTCGTCTCGCGACCTGCCGCTGACCGTCCGGCGGTCGTCTTTGATCTCTCCGGGCCGGTCACCGAACTCGTCGGGCGTGGAACAGCAGCCGAGACGATTCATGCGTATGTCCACCATGCCGACCTGTTCGTCGCCGGCGGCGTCGCCGCACCGGCGTACTTTGGCTCAGACGCGGCGGCGGTCAAGCGGCTCAAGCAGGTCCGGACTGCCGAAGTGGGACCGGCAGTGCTCACCCACGGTGCCGATGGGATGACCGCGATCATGGACGGAGGGGTTCGACGATACGACGCGTTCGACGTGGATGTCGTCGACACCACGGGCGCTGGTGACGCGTTTATCGCCGGCCTGACCGATCGGTGGCTGCTGGCGGGGGGTCGTCGGACACATCTGATTCGATCGACGATGCGGTCCAGTTCGCGGCCGCGGTGGCCGCGATCAACTGCACCGAGCGGTCCACACAGGCTGGCCTGCCGACGCGCGAGGCAGTTCAGCGGTTCCTCGCGGAGCGTGGATGCGGCGTGGACGAGTGACGCAAGTCTGGGCCCGGGTCACCGACATTCATCTGCGCGCGAGACAAGCGCCGCCACACGGGCTTCGTCGACCGGCGCGGTCGTTTCACCCCCCTCTTTCAGTGCGGTGCCAACGATCACGCCGTCGGCGAGATTAAGCAGGTCGGCGATCGTCTCCGGATGGACACCGCTCCCGACGAAAACAGGAGTCTCAAGGCCGTGTCGTTCCCGCTCGTCGACCACGGCCTCCAGCGCCGCACGGTCTATCGCCGCACCGGTTCCGGACCCCGAAGCGATGACCGCGTCGGCGAGCCCTCGTTCCGCCGTGTCGGCGAACGACTCGGCCGAGTACGTCTCCGGGGTGAGTGGAGCAGAGTGTTTCACGTCAGTATCGGCGAAGATGCTGACGTCCACGCCGAGGCGCTCGCGTAGTCGGATCGTCTCATGGGCCCGCCCCTCGACGATGCCTTGGTCAGTGACGCGTGCGCCGGTGTGGACGTTCACGCGGACGAACGCGGCGTCGACTGCGGCAGCGACAGAAATGGCCGCCTCGGCGTCGTTCCGGAGCACGTTGATACCGATCGGGAGGGTCGTCGCGTCCGCGACAGTCGCCGCCGCACGGGTCGTCGCCGCGACCGTGTGTTTTGGCACGTCGTCGGGGTAAAACGGGGCGTCACCAAAGTTCTCTATCATCACGCCGTCGACGCCTCCCCGCTCAAGGGCACGCACGTCCTCGACTGCCCGGTCGAGGACGGACCGCATCGCCGCTGCACCGTCAGCAGAGGCCTTCGGTGCACCTGGTAGTGGGCCGAGGTGGACCATGCCGATCACCGGATTCGCCGTCCCGAACGTCGTTTCAATATCCATGTCTCCTCGTGTGTCGACTGAATTATAATCTTATACAACTCTCCCGCTCCCCGCGGCGACCGCAAGCCATCCCTTCCTCCCGCACCTCGCCGCCGACGTACCGAAGCTACAAACCAGTCGACACCAAATGGTCATGTATGTCTACGTCGCTCGCAGACGAGCCGGTCGAACCGTCATCCGATGACGATGACCCACTCACACCAGCTGCGTACGAGCCACTGCTTGCGTCACTCGACGACGTCTGGGAGGTCGTCGACGAGCACCACCTCGAAGCAACGTACTCGTTCGACGACTTCGCGGAGGCATTGGCGTTCACGAACGAGGTTGGTGAACTCGCCGAGGCGGAGTGGCACCATCCAGACATCCACCTCTCGTGGGGCGCAGTTGGCATCGAGCTCTGGAGTCACGACATCGACGGCCTCCACCGGTCGGACTTCGTGATGGCGGCGCGGATGGACCGCCTGTACGCCGAGGCGTGACCGGCTCGACAACGAATGCTTTTAAATCCCACCCTCGAAGTTCTGATCGAATGAGCGAGAACGTGTTCCTGGTTCCGATCGAGCCGGAGAACTTCGACCGAACGGTCCGGTCCCCCGTCGATCTCACCACGTACGCCGACCGACCGGACGCAATTGCTGACGCCGAGGAGGCGCGCCTGTGGGCGATCGGTGACGACACCGGGAGTGGCTCGACGTTCGAGCAGATGGAGCCGGACGACCTGCTGTTGTTTTACGACGACGGCGAGTACGTCGCAACGGGCCGCGTCGGCCAGACGTTCCTCGATGAGGATCGCTGGGCCAGCAGCACGCTGTGGACCGCCTTCCCGGCCACGCAGGTGTACACCGTCGAGTCGTTCACTCCGATTACCGTCTCGAAACGCGCCGTCAATCGCATCTTCGACTACTCCCCGGCGTACACACCCGGACTGATGCGAGTCGCCGACAGTCGCGTCACCGAGTCGCTCTCGACGATCGAGACGGCACTTGACGCGTACACCAAACGCCAAGAGGCGTAGTCCGACGACTCCGACGACTCGGACGTCCTGAGTCGCTCAGGAGTTATCAGTGATTCTCATCGTTGAGCGCGTGCTCGGCGAGCCCATAGTACCCCGGTCCGTTCTCGGTGAGCGGCTCGGCGACGACGAGGTCGTCGGCGTTGACAAGCACCCACGGGACCGCCCAGTCGACCAAGACTGCCTCCGTCTCTGGGTCCACCTCGGCGTCCGGCTCAAGTCCCTGAAGTAGTCGCCCGATCTCCGGGATCGTGTACAACAGCTCCGGCTCGAAGAGGTCACTCGGCTCGTAGAAGTCACACGGAAACGTCGTCTCGAAGGCGTCTCTCGGCTCCGGCATACTGCCTGCATGACGGGTCTGCCGGATAAATACTGAGGATATCACCTGTCTCCCGACACACGACGGTCCGTTCACATCGGGAACACCTCGGTCGACGCTGTCGCTGGTTTCGATCGAAAAACACAGGATTCGACGCGCGTACCGCGCGTCTGGCTGGCGTTACTCGAACAGCTCGACGGCCTGCTCGTAGCGGGCTGCCGGCTCCTCCCAGTCGACGACCTCGAAGAAATTCTCGACGAAGTCGCCGCGGGCCGGGCCGTAGTCGTAGTAGTAGGAGTGCTCCCACACGTCCAGCGCGAGGATCGGGTGACCGCCCCAAACCGCGCCCTCGTCGTGGTTGTCCACCACGACGTTGCGAAGCTGATTCGAGAACGTGTCGTAGACGAGCAGCGCCCAGCCGCTTGCGTCGCCGGCGGCCGCTTCGAACTCGCCTTTCCACGCCTCATACGAGCCGAAGTCGGCCTCGATTCGGTCAGCAAGCGACCCCTCAGGCTCGTTACCACCCTCTGGCGACATGTTCTGCCAGAACAGGTCGTGGAGGATGTGGCCCGACGAGTTGTGGGTTACGCTGCGGATCGCACCAGCAGACGAGGAGAACTCGCCCTCTTCGCGGTTCCCCTCAAGCGTCTCCTCGGCGGCGTTCCAGCCGTTGACGTATCCCTGGTGGTGGGTATCGTGGTGCCACTCGAGCACCTGCTCGGAGATGTGGGGTTCGAGCGCGTCGTACTCGTACGGAAGCGGGTCAAGTTCGTAGCTCATACTCGTATCACCTGTATTCACGATGGAAGCGATTCGTGTTAAAGATAATGCGGCACGTGATACCACACGTCAGCAGGCGGCGAACATCCCAATTTCGCCCGACTTGAGCGACCTCGTGTCGATTCACCGTGTGTGCGTTCTCGCGGAGTCTGCGCTAGGAATGTCCAGAAAGCAAACGGAACGTAATGTAAATTGGTTACATTCGTACGCCTCGGACCGCGCGCGAGATGAGTTGGTGGCCGCCTCCGACGGTGGGACTGGGATTCGAACCCAGGAAGCCGTGAGGCTACCGGTTTTCAAGACCGGCGCAATGGGCCGCTCTGCCATCCCACCACGACTCCCGCAAGGACGTCCGCCGACTAAGGGATGTCGGTGTCGACCGGCGCGGCTTAGGTGTCCGCTGCGTACAGCGACTCCTTATATACTATCGCGCACCAGCCACCCCGTGCGCTGACGCATCGACCGCGACGTCCGAGGACCAGTCCGGTGGGCCGTCGTGACTCCTCCACACCGGCTGTTCGCCATCACGCGTGCTCCCGCATCGTCTTCGCTCTCCCCGATGCGCGTGAGTGGCTACGCCCGGTGGTCGCGTCCGAGCCGAATTGGATTCGTGCTCAGCTCAGTCTCGACAGTCACGTGGTCGCCGACAGCGAGGCCGTGGTCTGGACAGACGACCTTCACGCCGAGGTCGTCGATCTCCGCGAAGAGTGAGAGGCCGACGGCGCGCGTTCCGTCGGCTACCACGTCGACTGGGTCCCATTTGACTCCCTGCTCGGTTCGCACCCCGATCCGCGTCCCCCACAGTGACACCTCGGCCGGGGTGGACTCCTCACGAAACGTCCCGCCTCCGACGTAGTGACACAGGCCGCCGTCGAGCGGGACACCCTCGTCGCTTGCGAGCGCCGCAAACCGACCACCCGGCTCGGGGTGATTTGGACCGTCGAGGACGACGTGTGTCGGTCCGGTCTCGATGACGGTTCCGGTGCCGTCCCACGCGACACCAACTACGTCGACGTCGACGTCGACGGTTAGCGACCCGCTCGCGCGCAAGGCGTTCGCCTCGGGTGGCCGAAACCCGAGGTGGAGGTGGTTCGCGACCCACCGACCGAAGAAGCCGGACCGCGTCAGCCGTCCCAACGGGTCGCCGACGGCGAGCCGATCTCCTGTGTTCACCGCGGGATTGACGTGGAGGACCCGCGCAACGGTACCGGCCGCGACACCGGCCGTCGCACACCACTCGTCGGCGAGGTCGACGACTATCAGGTGGTCGACAGACGCAGCGTAGGCTCGACTCGGACACCCCACAGTGTGTGTCTCACGAACCACACCAGCTACCGGTGAGACGGCCACCTCACCGGCCGGGTACAGATCGACCGCACAGCCGGCGTCGTGTGCAGGATACGGCGAGTTGTACCGCGAGAACCGCTCGTACTGACCGACGACAGACGACGGCAGGCGAACGTGCATACAGACCTGTCGCGTTGTGGCATCAAATCCCCGTCGCATGCCGGTCGAAACGGGTTTTTTCCACGGGGACGAACACCCATCGTGCATCTCTTTCGCGGCCGGGCAACCGATCCTGTCCAGGACCGTGAGCTGACGGCACAGCTGCTCGAAAACGCCGAGAGTGGAGTACCAGGCGTGCGCGTTTGGGCACCACCCAGGCAAGTCGCGTTCGGTCGGCGAGACAGTAGGAACTCAGGATACGAACACGCTCGCCGCGCCGCCGAGCGAGCCGGTTTCGTCCCGGTTGAGCGCTCTGTCGGCGGTCGTGCGGTCGCGTACTCTGGGGAGACGCTTGCGTTCGCGGTTGCCATGCCACGTGATGAACACAGGGGTTCGATCGACGACCGCTACACGACGGTTGGCCGGGTCGTTCGGCGAGCGCTCCGGGACCTTGGTGCGGCCGTGGACTCCGGCGAGCCCCCGGAGTCGTTCTGTCCTGGGGATCACTCCGTTCGCGTCAACGAGGGCGGAAAGCTGATCGGACTCGCACAGCGCGTCCGTGCCGACGCGGCACTCGTCGCGGGCTGTCTGGTACCGACGGTTGCGGATTCGACGGCCCTCAGCCGGGTGCTCACGCCTACCTACGATGCGCTCGCGGTCGATTTCGACCCCGCATCGGTCGGAAGCGTGGAGGCAGCTGGTGGACCGGCAGATACCACCCATATCAGGCGGGCAGTCGAGTTCGCCCTGTGTTCCTTGCTGTGCGAGAACAACGGGCATACCGAGGGTAACTCCAGTCACACAACAACCGACGATAGCCAGGTCGGACCCTGCGTTGAGGCCGACGTAGGCGCCGACACCACGGTTCGAGAGCGGTTCCCCGAGATCGCTGTCACCCGTGTCGGTGACGAGATGCCGACCGGGAGTGACCAGCCGTGAGCGTGTGGACCCTTTCGACGTGCTTTTTATTCGCGGGCGTCTCAATTGGCGCATGGTCGAATTCAACGTCGTCGTCGCCGACCCCGACTCCGGCGAAACGGTCCAGCGAACGATAGACGGACAGGATGCGAACCGGTTCCTTGGTCGAAGCATCGGAGAAGAGGTCGATGGCGGCGCTGTGGGGCTCTCTGAGTACACCGTCGAGATCACCGGCGGCTCCGACGAGACCGGTCGCCCGATGCGTGCTGACGTCTCCGGCACCCGCCTGAAGGAGCTTCTCTTGGAGGGCGGCGTCGGGTTCAAACCCTCCCGTGAAGGCGAGCGAAAGCGAATCACGGTTCGCGGCGGTGAGATCGCTGACGACGTGGCGCAGATCAACGTTGCGGTCATCGACGGCGACGGGGACGTTGCTGCCGCGTTTGCAGACGACGAATAATCCACATCGATGCCGCGTGTTGCCTCCGACGACGAGAGCGTTGCCGCCGTCCGCGTGTCGCTCGCCCGGAGCGGTGGCACACGACATCTCTGTGTGCGTCTGCCGGCGGACACAGCCCTCGAAGGTCGGGTCGAGTCCGGCTCGTGTGACACGCTCTCACTCACCGACAGCGACCTGATCCGACTCGATATCGACCGGTCGACGTACCACGCACGGGTGGACGCCGACACGGAGGGGCGACTGCTTCGCGGGGCATTCGACGACCGCCGGCGCGCGCGGACGCCCGGCGAGGGACAGAATCGATTGACCGAGTGGCTCGGCGCGAGCGACCGCGAACCGGGAGACAGCGTGGTGCTCGACGTCGTCATTCCGGGCGAGCAGTACGGACTTCGGCTCCCGGGGGAGCGAACCGTGTACGACGTCGTGCGTGGACCACGATCCTCGCTCACAGACATCGCCGAACGTCTCGACGAGTGACCGTCGTCGACGTCCGTGCGTCGACCACCGTCGGTGCCAACCGGCCATGGGTCGGATCGCTTATTCTCCCGCGCCTCTGAACGATGCATATGAGAGAGGTCGACGCGGATCTGTCGGCGCTCGACCGAGCGATCATCAACGCCTTCCAGGGCGGGTTTCCGGTGACTCGGCAACCGTTCGAACCCGCCGCAGCCGCACTCGGAGACCACGGCGTCGAGGTGACGGGCAGCGAGCTCTGTGAGCGTGTCTGTGAGTTGGACGATACGGGCGTGCTCTCGCGGTTCGGTGCACTGGTCAACGCAGAAGCGATCGGGGGTGCCGCATCGCTCGTCGCCATGCACGCGCCAGCCGAGCGGTTCGACGAGGTCGTCGAGACGGTGAACGACTTCACCGAGGTCGCACACAACTACGAGCGGGAACATCCACACCTCAACGTGTGGTTCGTGGTGAGCGTCGCCGACCACCCAGACCCGGACAAAGACGGCGACGATCGAGTCGAAGAGGTGCTCGCGGAGATCGAAGCGGCGACCGGCCAGGAGACGTACAACCTCCCGAAGCTCCAGGAGTTCCACGTCGGTGCGAAGTTCCTCGTCGACGGACCGGTTCCCGACGGCGACGTCGACCTGTCCGGACTGGCGCCTGCGGTCGATCCGTCGGATCGGTCGACGCTAACGCCAGACGAGCGCGACCTCGTCGTCGAGATTCAGGGCGGACTACCCATCACCGAGACCCCATATGCGGACGTCGCTGCGGCGATAGACGCGGACGTCGAGTGGGTTATCGAGACGATAGAACGATTCCGCCGCGAGGGGAAGGTTCGTCGGGTTGGTGTGATCCCGAACCACTACGCGCTCGGGTACACCGAGAACGGCATGACCGTCTGGGACGTGCCCGAAGACGTCCTCGACGAGGTCGGCCCGGTCGTCGCCGACCTCGAGTTCGTCACCCACTGCTACGAGCGCCCGCGCCACGCCGGAGTGTGGGAGTACAACTTCTTTGCGATGACACACGGCCGGACGGAAGCCGAAAGCGAGCGCCGAGTCGCACAGGTTCGTGAGACGATGGCCGACTACTGGGACGTCGGCTCGGACGACTGGGACACGCTGTTTTCGACGCGGATTCTAAAGAAGACAGGTATCCGGATCGCCGAGCGCGCCGAGAGCAACACGGCGTGACTTACCGACACGAAAGGCGGGCGCCGGCAGCACCGACGTCACGCAGTCACCTGAACCGATGATACCGCTCTATCACGACTTCACGAACGCCATCGTACTCGTCGTCGGTGGCGGCACCGTCGGGGCTCGCAAAGCGATGCGATTCTGCTCGGAAGCCCACGTCGTCGTCCTCAGTCCCGACTTCGACGAGCGGCTGCTGGAGGCGGCGAGGAGATCGGCCGAGGAGGCATCTTCGCGGTCCGTAGAGCTCGTCAGGGCGGCACCGTCGCCATCGACGGTTAGTGGATGGATCGAGCGACTCTCACCGGCACTCGTCGTTGCGGCAACCGACGACGAGGCAGTAAACGAGGCAGCAGAGACGGCAGCAACCGAGGCGGGGGCACTCGTCAATCGGACAGACGTCTCTGGCGCGCGCGACCCGGGAAGCGTCGTTGTCCCAGCGACGGTGGATGACGATCCGGTGCGCGTGGCGATCTCGACAGGGGGACAAAGTCCGGCGCTCGCGAAAGCGCTCCGCCAGCGAATCGAGTCGGCGATCGATGGCGCAGGGGAGATGGCAGTCCTCTCAGGAGAGCTCAGAACGGCCCTTGCAGACGCCGGCGTCGACCCAGCCGAGCGGCGAGCCGCTATCCGTCGAGTCGTGCGATCTCCGGCGGTTTGGAAGGGTTTACAAAAGGGGAGATCCTACGCTCGTGACGAGGCGTACAACGTGATCGAAGAGGTCGTCGACCGATGAACGAGCCGGGTGCCATCACGGGCGTGAGCGTCGCACACGACGCGGCAACTGTCGACGAGATCGACGCGGCTGGTGGAGATAGCGTCCGAGCGACCGTCTCCGATCTGCTCGCACGAGAAGGAGTCGAAGAGGCGTTCGCCCTCCAGACGTGTAACCGCTCGGAGGCGTTCGTCGTCACCGATCACACCGGTGACGGTCACGCGGCGCTCGACTCGTTCGCCCCCACCGTCCGTGGCGGTGCAGTACAGCGGTTCGACCACGAAGGAAGTCTGCGACATCTCATGTGCGTCGCCGCCGGGCTCGAGTCGCTCGTGCTCGGCGAAGACCAGATAATCGGCCAGGTTCGCGACGCGTACGAGGAAGCCCGTGCCGCCGGTGGCATCGGACCAGTATTGGAGGATGCGGTCACGAAAGCGATCCACGTCGGTGAACGTGCGCGAACGGAGACGTCGATCAACGAGGGCGTCGTCTCGCTTGGTTCAGCAGCAGTCAGACTCGCTGCCAGCGAGGTCGATCTCACTAACGCCACGGCGGTGGTCGTCGGTGCCGGCGAAATGGGGACGCTCGCAGCCCGTAGCCTCGACGATACACCTGTCTCGAAGATCGTCGTTGCGAACCGGACGATACCGCATGCGGCGTTTGTTTCCGAGGCAGTCGAAACGGCGTCCTCAGTCGCGCACCTGCATGATCTTCCGGACGTCGTCGCCGCGGCGGACCTCGTGATCACGGCGACGGGGAGTTCCGATCCGATCCTCGAATCGGCCGACTTCGCGGACGCGACGGACGTAGTGTGTATCGACATCGCACAGCCACGGGACGTCGACCCTGCGGCGGCGAACCACTCGGGGGTTTCCCTCTTCGACATCGACGCGCTCGAAGACATCACGCACCGAACTCGGGAGCGACGTGAGGCGGCCGCACGAGAGGTCGAGTCGATAGTCGACGAGGAGCTCGATCGTATCCTCCGGTCGTACAAGCGCAAACGTGCCGATGACGCCATCTCGATGATGTACGCGAGTGCGGACCGGGTCAAGGCTCGTGAGGTCGATCGGGCGATCACAAAACTCGAGGCGCAGGGTGGCCTCACCGACGCCCAGCGCGAGACGGTGCAGTCGCTCGCGGACGCGCTCGTCGGACAGCTCCTCGCCGCGCCGACCCACTCGCTGCGGGACGCCGCCGGCGAGGACGACTGGGAGACGATTCGAACGGCCCTCGAGTTGTTCGATCCCGAGTTCGACGCTCCACCGGAAACGCCGGGTGAACGGGGCGAGGGAGGGCCGCCCGCCGGCGTCCCGTTCGCTGGTGCCGGTGATCCACCGTTCGACGAGCTGGACGACTAAACCACGGGCACGCCGTGGCAACACGACGGGAACCCTTTTGATTCGGCCCTCGTACCCTCCGATATGCAGACTCAGACGCTTGTCGACCGACTCGACGACCGACTCGAGACCGGTTCGTACAGCGAGGTGGACGCCAGCGCAAACGGCCTCCAAGTCGGGCCAGCCACGGAGACCGTCGGGCACGCCGCGTTCGCGGTCGATGCAGCCACAGCGACGATAGACGAGGCGGCTGCGGCCGGCGCAGACGTGCTCGTCACCCACCACGGGCTCTCGTGGGGTGGAATCGAGTACGTGACCGGTCGAACGTACGACCGGATCGCCGCCCTCGTCGACGCGGACCTCTCGCTGTATGTCTCACACCTCCCACTCGATGGACATCAGACGCTCGGCAACGCGGCGGGGGTTGCCGACGCGCTTGGCCTCTCTGAACGCGAACCGTTCGGCGCGCTCGGACCAGCAACTATCGGGACGATCGGCGAGACGAGAGAACCGCTCTCGACGGAGACGATTTGTGGCCGACTCGACGCATTTGAGGGGCAGACAGACGAGACTCGCGCACTCGCATTCGGGCCAGATACGATAGAACGCGTCGCGGTCGTCACCGGGTCGGGAACCGACTGGCTTGAGGAGGCCGACGCCGCCGGGGCCGACGCGCTGATCACGGGCGAGGGAAAACAACAGGCGTACCACACGGCTCGTGAGGCGGGCCTCACGGTGTTTCTTGCAGGCCACTACGCCACAGAGACGTTTGGTGTCCGCTCACTACAGACACTCGTCGAAGAGTGGGGACTCGAGACCACCTTCGTCTCGCACCCAACCGGACTATGACATCCTCCTCGCCGTGAACGGCGAGACTCTCTCCTTGTGTCAGGTAGTCACACCCGATAGGCCCGATGTCGAGGCTATCGGCGCGAGAGAACACCCACCAGGTTATTTTCGTAGGCGACGTACAGGCGAGATGATGCGAACGCAACGACATAGTCTTGCAGCTGTCGCCCTCGCGGCGTGCATACTCTTAGCAGGGTGTGCAGGCGGGGCGACCACGGGCGGTACTGCGGCCGGACCCGACCGCTCCATCGAGGTGACCGCGGACGGCGAGGCATCCGGTGCGCCAGACCGCGCGACGCTGCTCGTGGCCGTCGAGTCCACCGGCCCCGACGCACAAGCCGTGAGAGACGACCTCGCGGCCTCTGACGACGCGCTCCGAGCCGCTCTCTTCGACTGGGGACTGACCGAAGACGACGTTCGGACCGAGCGATACGATGTCCGGCAGCGGCGAGAACCGCAGCCGACGACAGAGCGTGACGACCCGCAGTACGTGGGAACCCACGTGTACGCGCTAGAACTCGATGCGGTCGATGCAGTCGGTGACGTCATCGACGTCGCGATCGGTGCCGGAGCCGACCGCGTCGAGCGCGTGCAGTTTGGTCTCACCGCAGAACGCGAAGCGGCCGTCCGCGAGCAAGCGCTCACCGACGCGATGAGTGGCGCGCGCGGGCAAGCCGACGTGCTCGCTTCGAACGCGAATCTCACGATCACCGGCGTTCACACCGTGTCGACGACGAACGTCCGGACGACTCCGTATCGGAGCACGGGGCTCGAAGCCGAGGCGGCAGGCGGGTCGGGCGGGCCGACGACCGGGGTCGAGCCAGGCGACGTCGACGTCTCGGTGACGGTACGAGTCGTCTTCGCGGTCGAGCCGACCTGACCGGTCTCCGCGGCCGTCACGGCGACGGACGGGCACGATCCCCCAGAGCCGGATCCGGTAGAACGCAACGCTTACCGTCCGCCTCGTCGCACTCGAGGTATGCGCGATCACTTCGAGGTGCGGAACCACGACGCCGCCGGACGGATTGGCCGGCTCACGGTTCCGCGTGCGGGGGTCACCATCGAGACGCCCGCGCTCTTACCGGTCGTCAACCCGAACGTGCTCACGATCGAGCCCGCTCGACTTCGAGCGGAGTTCGGCGCGGAGATGCTCATCACGAACGCGTACATCATCTCTCAGACCGACCGGATCCGCGAGCAGGTGCTCGAGGAAGGACTGCACACGTATCTCGGGTTCGACGGGGCGATCATGACCGACTCCGGCTCGTTCCAGCTCGCTGAGTACGGCGATATCGACGTCACCACCGACGAAATCCTCGAATTTCAGCGCCGGATCGGCAGCGACGTCGCCACGCCAGTCGATGTACCGACGCCACCCGACGTCGACCGTGACCGAGCCGAATCGGAACTCGAGACTACCATGCGCGCGCTCGAAGACGCCGAATCCGCAGCCACCGGAGAAATGCTGGTTAACGCCCCCGTACAGGGCTCGACACACGCCGACATTCGTGCGTCAGCCGGGAGACATGCGGCCGCGACTGACCTCGATGTGTTTCCTGTCGGCGCCATGGTTCCGTTGTTGAACGCTTACCGCTACGCCGACGTCGTCGACGCCGTGGCGGCCGCAAAGCGCGGGCTCGATCCCGACTGTCCCGTCCACCTCTTCGGTGCCGGCCATCCGATGATGCTGGCGCTCGCGGTTGCGGTCGGCTGCGACTTATTCGACTCGGCCGCCTACGCACTGATGGCGCGCGACGGCCGATACTTGACTGTTTCCGGAACCGAACACCTTGCGGAGATGTCGGCATTTCCGTGCTCATGTCCGGTGTGTCTCGCGCACACGCCGGCCGACCTGCGCGACCGTGACGACGACAAGTGCGAGCGGCTCCTCGCCGAGCACAATCTCCACGTGACCTTCGAAGAGATCCGGCGGATCAAAGCCGCGATTCGCAACGGGACGCTCCTCGAGTTGGTCGATCGCCGAGCACGGGGGCATCCAGCCATGCTCGATGGGTACCGAGCGTTACTCGACCACGCCGACCAGCTCGAAGCGACCGACCCCGCCTCGAAAGACGCCTTTTTTTACACATCACACGAGGCGGCTCGCCGGCCAGAGGTCCGCCGACACCACGACCGGCTTGACCGGCTCGATGTGCCGGCACGGCTGCTTCTCACGGAGTCGAAGTCGCCGTCGACACACTCGTACGACGCGGTGTGGCGGGTGGTCCCACCGTTTGGCCCGTTCCCCCGCGCGCTCTCCGAAAGCTATCCGTTCACCGCAGAGGTCCCAGAGCGCGTCGATGTCGCCGCACAGGCCGCGGCTGCTGAAGGCATCAGGCGGCTCGCGGTTGCAAACCCTGAGACCGACATTACCCTCGGACACGACGACTGGGACCCGACCGCACTCGACCGGCTCCCTGCTCGCATCGAGACGGAGCGACTCGCAGACCTCGGGCGTTGAGTCGGGCCTACTCACCCTCTGCGATATCGGTGGCGCCGTCCGTCGGCCCGCCAGACATCCGTCCCGAGAAGTCCCATGTGTGGAGTCGATCGGGCTCGATCCCAATGTGGACTTCCTCGCGCTCTGGGCGCAACAGCATGTCGGCAAGGTCGTTATCGGTCCCGCCGAGATAGCGCTCGAAGAGCGTCCGTAACAACTGCTTGTCGGTGTCTGGCTCAACCGTCGCCGTCCCACGTCCACGAACGCCCGCGTACGGCGGATCGTTTGTCGACACCTCGAAGGAGACGTAGTCGTCAGCCGCGAGGAACGACACCAAGTCGGCGTCAGCACTGGTTGCACAGTGGACGGCACCGTCCCACCGGAACCACAGCGAGACGATCCACGGGTCGTCGGCCGGTGTGTGACAGCCCAGTCGCACCGGGATCTGTGCCGTCGCGAGGAACTCATCGACCTGCTCGCGGTCCCACGGCCCGGTGAGTCTCATGCGTTCACTGCGCGTGGGCGGCGCCTAAATCCACCGGCAGTGACCCGCGCTGGTGGAGAACACATCCTCGCGGATTTGCGTCGGTGGTCGCGACACGGTCGTCGTCTGCTCGACGCCCTCATGGATCGATACGGGTGAGCCACGCCCCGGGGTCGTCGATTTCACGGTCGGTTGGGAGAGTCTCAGGGCGGTCCCACACCACCGTTGCGGCGTCCAGTCCTCGTTCGTCGACGATCCGGTTGAAGAAGGCGGCGCCGCGCTCGTACTGTTGGCGCTTGAGGCCGAGTCCGAGGAGTCGTCGAGCGAGCTGCGAGAACGGGTCGCCACCCCCGCGGCGGGCGTCGAGTTTCCGACGGAGGTCGGCGTACTCGTCGTCGAACGCCCGGTCCATCAACACCTCCGCGTACCCCTCGACGGCGGTCATCGCCGCCTGGAGCTCGGCGAGGGCCTCCCGGTCGACAGCACCGCTCGTCAGTTCGCTCACCCCCCGTTCGATCCGCGACTCGAGGTACCCAGTGAGCCATGGCGCCGCCCCGAACTCGGCGGCGTGTGTCACCTCGTGGAACGCGATCCATCGGCGAAATCGGGGGTACGGCACGTCGAGCTCGGTAGCGACGGCGACGACGTTCGGGTGCACGAAGTAGAGCCCGTGGTCGGCGTCGGGCTCTTCGGTGAGCAACAGTGGGTCGTACTGCCCCACGACGTTTCGGGCGAGAAATCCGAGTGCAAACGCTATAGAGCCGGTGTTGACGATTCGAGTGGTGTCGCCTGCTGTCTTGGCCGCCACTGCTTCGGCCGGGGCGACCACGCGCCGAAACGTCGCGCGGTTCGCGTCGATCCAGTGGTGGCGGTTCTGGAGTTCGACCGTCTCAGGCAGGTCGAACGCGACACCGGTGACCTCTCGCAGCCGATCCCTCGCGTCGCGGACGTCGGTGGCGTACCCCGCTCGGTCCGTCTCGCTTGCTGCAAGCGACCCTGGGTCGGTGCCGGCTTTTGCCGCCACGCCGGCCTGCTCCCAGTCAACGACGCCGACCCCGGATGCCTCCGAGACCGCACGGAGGCTTCGAAGAAGATGCATATCATTTTGAGGTCGGCGACGCCTAAGTCGGTTGTGCCGGTCTGTGACTGCGATGATCGTCCGGCCGACCACCTGCTGTTCCCGAGTGTACTCCCATCGTCGTGTAGCGTTGACCGGGGTCACCGGCCTCACCCTGTGGGTCGTCAGCCGCGTCAAACCGAGTCACGGCGGGGCCGAAGCGGAACTGTTTTACTCTACAGCGGTTTATCCGTTGATGCGCCACGACACAGATGCGTGCTCCGGTGGTGTAGTCCGGCCAATCATATTGCCCTCTCACGGCAATGACCTGGGTTCGAATCCCAGCCGGAGCATCAGTTTCTCTTACAGACGTACCCTGACAGCGTGAGTGGCTCAACCCGAGTGGAAACTGTCCGTTGCTATGCTGATGAGCGGCCACGTGACATCGACTCACGACTGAAGCCGTGGAAGCAGGTCACCTGAACGTCACTGCCGCTCCATGACGATGCTTACTTTAGCCGTATCGGCGTACAACAGGATAATGATTGAAACGCTGCTAGCCGTCGGCATCGTGGCCTCTTTGTTCGTCGGCTTCAACATCGGGGGCTCTTCGACCGGGATCGCGTGGGGCCCGCCGGTCGGCGCAGGGACCATCGGGAAGACCTCGGCGGCAGCACTGATGACGTTTTTCGTCTTCTTGGGCGGGTGGACCGTTGGCCGGAACGTGATGGACACGTTGAGTGAGGGAATCGTCACGACCGATCTGTCCTTGAGCGGGGGCGTCGCAGTGCTCTTTTTTATTGGATTTGGGATCCTCATCGCGAACCTCTTTGGCGTTCCCGTGCCCACCTCAATGACAACTGTCGGCGCAATCGCGGGCTTCGGACTCGCAACGGGCACGCTCAACTACGAGACCGTCACCCAGATCATCACGTGGTGGATCGTCACCCCGATTATCGGCTTCTGGGTCGGCGGCGTCATCGGTCGATACGTGTACCCTGCGGTGAACCAGCGGGTCGAGATCGAGGCATCTGAGGGGCCGTTATTGACATTCGACCGTACGGGTACCCTCCCGCAACCGACTCTCGGCCCGAACACGACCACCTCGGAGCTGTGGAGTACAGCGGTAGTGCTCGTTATCGGGTGTTACATGTCGTTCAGCGCCGGCGCAAGCAACGTCCCGAACGCCGCCGCGCCATTGGTTGGTGGTGCCGCAGGGCTCCCCGAGAACCTGGCGATCGTCATCGCGACGATCGCCATCGGCGTCGGCGGGTTCACCATCGCCCGGCGAACGATGGAGTCGGTCGGCGGCGAGCTGAGCGACATTCCGCTTCTCGCTGCGCTGTTCGTCATGGCGACTGCCTCGACCATCACGACAGCGCTCTCGGCGATCGGGATTCCGATCAGCTTGGTGATGGCAACGGTGATGACGATCGTTGGAATCGGATGGGGACGAGCGACCCGGCCAATCACCTTTCGGGAGGCGGTCAGCCGTGACACAAAAGACAAAGAGATCGCCGCGGGAGCGATCACCGCCGAGGGGATGGCTGGCGAGCCTGCCGAGCCGATCGGTACCGCAGAGCCCGAACCCGTGCTCAACGCGGGCGATCTGTTCAACCCTCGCGCGATCATTAAGTACGTCTCCATGTGGATCATCGGGCCGTCGGTGTCGACGATCCTAGCGTACAGCTTCTTTGTGCTCGTCCCAGGAATCGCGTGAGCAGCTCTGAGACCACCTTCTGCCCCATCTCGTCCGAGGTCTCACGTCTCGTTCGTCGTCCCGATCACGACCGCCGACCGGATCTCGAGGGCCGTCTCGAGCTCGTCGCGTCGGCCGGCCCGCGTGCCGTCGTAGACGACTGCTGTCTCGTGGGCACGCTGTGCCGCGTCGCGCTCGCGGTCGGCAAGCTGCAACTCGTCTCCGAGTGACTCCCAGTGATCCGATTCGACGAGAAACGACTCACGGTCGGCGCCACACTCGACGCGCTCGTATCGACGCCGGTACGTCTCGAGTTGTGGTTCGAGGCTCCGCTGCACCTGTGCGAGAAGCGGTGAAAGCCGGTCTGCAGGGACGCTCGCTAGCGCGGCTGTTTTCACGAGTGGTGTGCCACCGATTGGGTGGTCACCGGCGTCGGGGTCGGCGTCGTCCATCAGCCCCCTGCACGCATCGCCTTCCGTTCGAACCGGGGTAATAGCCCCTCGAGCACCGACTCGTCGCCTGCGAACGACACACGAACCTCGGTGAGCGTGATCGACCCCGCGGCCCGCACCTCGACTGCCTCGAGCGACGCCCGCCACCCATCGCCGTCGATCCGGGTTGCCGCGTCCGGCGTCTCCGCGTCGACGAACTGGCCACCGAGATTCGCGAGGTAATGTGCGGCGAGCCGGCGAGATATCCCACGGTATGCAACCGATCGGCGGACCCAGCCCGCCTCAGCGGGCACCCGTTCGTCGGCATCGACCAGCTCGTCGGTGGGGTCGGCGTCGCGTTCGGCGTTTGCTGTGTGGTTGCGCTTGCCATCCTCGCTGTCGTCGCGCTCGGCGTCGACTGCTCCACCAGCCACCGGTGGGAACACAGAGAGTCGGTCCCCGTCTTCGAGCGGGGTCGAGAGTCCCTCGAGGTGGAGCACCTCTCGGCCGTTCTTCAACACGTTGATCTGCGGGGCGAGGTCACCGTCGACGATCAGTCGTCCGGCCATCCCGTCATACTCGGCCTCCAGCGCGCGGAGCACGTCCCCGACATCCGTGGCGGCCTCGAACTCGCGAACGACCGTCTTCCCGCCGGCCGCCTCGCGGAAGGTCGCGAAAAAGCGGAGCTCCAGTTCCATGGTCGGCCCAACGGGACGCGTCGGTATAAAAACGGCCGTCGCCAATCCCGTTTGCACGCGCCCGTGAGGTGTCTCGCCCGTTGTCGCTGCAGAGGCGAGACGCTCGATCCGCGTGGCCGTCGCTCTCGTCGCAGAGACGGTGGCTCGGTGGAAACCCATCGTCACACGGGGCTCAGAGGGGGTAACTGGTCGTCATCGCCACCATGCCTACGATCGGGGGCACGTCCTCTTAAGCGACTCGTGACCGAGACCGAAGCGGGTTCGGCGTGACCGCCCGCGCGAGATTTATCCCCAGTGCGGGCGATCGATCGGCCGATCACTCGTGACCACGACCGATCGTTCCGACGCCGCCCCTGCTGAGGGCGCTGAGTTGACCCTGCTCTTTAGTCTCGGTGCCGCCCGGTCACTCGCAGACCCAGAAGCAGCGTTCGCCGACGCCAGGTGTTGGAGCGCCCACGTCGGTGTCATCGCGAACGACACACGCGCCGTGGAGGCGTTCGTTGACCGACACGGCGTCGAGAACGACTACACGATCCGGCGGTGGGACAAGTGGGGGACGATGGAGGCGATCCGCGAGGCGACCGACACGCCTCGGCACGTCTTCGTCGGCACCGGACGGACCGACCGACAGATCGCTGACGCCACCGACTGGGAGTACCGGCCGGTTCGTGAGGCGGCCGAGTTGGCGGGATGGGATCGCCGTGCCCCGGCCAACCGGACGTCTCGAGGCAGCCGGCTCTCGCGTCTCCGCGGCCTCGTTTACGACCGGTCGTGGTGGCCGTTCTGACCGCGCACCCAGCGCAGGATGCCTTCCACGCGCGAAATTGAAACCGGCTACGTGACTGTCGAGCGTGCGGGGACCCGATTACTGCCAACGTTCAAGCAGGGCCGACGCGACGGCCAGCATATGGGCGGATTCGTCGCCTCAGCCACCGACGGTCGGGTCGCGTTCGACCGGGGTGAGTTCACCGGAGCGATAGGTGATTCAGTACGGTCATCCAGCTCGTGGTCGCGGTCGGCGGGCTCGGTGTCTTCACGAACCTCGGGCTGGCGTTTCTGCTCGGCGTATTCACACACCTCGTGTGGACGCAGTACGCCCACCGCCGGACGGACGAACCGGCGTGATCGGGGCTCGGACGCGTCCGGGCGGTGGCCGTGGACTCACGACTCCGCAATGCGGGTAGCGACACGGTCACGGTCGCGTCGAAGCCGGTCGGCGACCGCTGCAATCGCCGCCAACACGGGGTGATCGGGGCCCGTACTCGGCTCGTATAGATACTCGGTGAACGCGACGTCGACGGACGGCGACGGCCCGGAATCGCGTATCTGCCGCGGTGGCTCTGACAGTTGCGTCTGGCGGTCGCCAGCAACCGCATCACACTCGGCTTCAAGAGCGTCGAGCCGCTCCCAGACGTCGATCGATGCGTCGAGTGCGGTCTCGCCGGTGAGTCCCGTAAGGTGGTCGACGAGGCGTTCGCGGCGCCGGTCGATACCGGCCACTCGGTCGCCCGCTTGCTCAAGGCGGTCGACCTCGATGTCGATGGCGGCCGCGAGCGACCCCCGCGCCGCCGCGGCGCGCCGGCTTCGGTCGACGAGTGCAGATTGGAACTCCGGCGAGAGCGTCTTGTTCGATGCCAGCGAGACGGCTGCGTCCTCACCGAGCTCGGCAGCAAGGCTCTCGCCGACCGTCTCGTCGTACTCCGCCCGGTAATGTGGTAACGAGAAGACGGTATCCCGGTAGGCGGCCAGCACCCGACCGCGGTCGCCGTTCGCGGTTGGCAGGGCGGCGGTGAGACCGGGGGCCGTGAGGGTCGCGGGCCCTGCAGACCCCTCTCGGGTCGTGGTAGGGGACAGTGCCGCGACGCGGTCGCCGAACTCCTCAAACGCGTCGCGCTCGTCGACGACCCGTCGGCGCTCCTGGCGACACGTCGCTTTCGCATCGCGAATATACGCCACGGCGACCGTGAGAAACAGGCCGGCACAGACGAGTGCGGCCACGACTGCGGGGTCACTCACGACTGCGAGCGGGTCACACCCCGATCCCACACAGCCGGATTCGAGCGTCTCTCGGGCCGGAATCCGGAACCTGATCTCGCCGCCGCGATGCACGCTCATACACCACGTCAACGCAGCACACACCAAAACCGTTGTGGCGCCCCCGATCCTGGCCGCGATCGCCGGCGTGCCGCGGTCGATCACTCGCGTACGCCCTCATCTGTGATCACGGTATCGAGCATGTCGATGGGGGTCGCATCGTAGCTCGGATTCTCGATCGTCACGCCCTCAACGGGCTCGCGCATCACTTCGACGTCGTCGCGAAACTCGTTTTCGAACCGGAACTCAGCGATCGTCTTCGCGCCCGACCCAACTGCGGTTACGGGAACACCGAGCTCGCGCGCGGTGACGACTACGGGGAACGTCCCGATTCGGTTGTAGTACGTCCCGCCAGTTATACACGTGATTCCGAGTAAGACGCGGTCGCAGTCGCGGAGGGCATACCCCATCGCCGCGTCGACGACGAGGTGCGTGTCGACTCGGTCCATGCCCGCGAGTACGCGCGCGGTCTTGCGGCCCATCGTCCGTGGGCGGGCTTCCGTCACGTACACCGTTAGGTGGGCGCCGTTGCGGGCTGCGGTCTCGATCGATTCGAGCACCGTACTCGAGTAGTCGTGGACCAGTATCGTCTCACCGTCGGCTATCTGGGCGGCAGCGTTGGCCGCTGCGGCCGCTTTTGCCGTTTCGATATCCTCGACGACGCGGTCGATCACCGATTCGAGCCGTTGTTTTGCGCCCTCCACGGTGGTCGGCTCACCGATCACCGCCCGCTCAACCTCTCGCATCGCGTTGTGGAGCGCGGCGTGTGACGGATTCGACCGTCGTAACACGCCGGCGTTGTGCTCAAGATCCCGTTCGAACTCGTCGACGGCCGTGTACTCACGCTCGAGCAGCTCTGCGAGCGACTGCGTCGCTTTCACCGCCACCGTCGAGGTGCTGTGCGTTCGCATCGCTCGTATCTCGGTGACCGTCTCGTCGATCATGGACACAGAGTCGACGCCCCCGCCCAAAGCGATTGCGGGCCCGCCGGACACGAGCCGAGGAGCCGGCGTTCCACGAGCACCCACCAAGGAGACCGAGTCGGCGTCGTTGCCGACGGATGTTTGTTGGGTCCGCTCTAAATACCCGCATGAGCTACCCCGTCACCTATCACTGCCCTCACTGTGAAACCATCGTCGCTCTCGAACGAGACGGCTACCTCGCCGACAAGGCGGTGACGCCGTATCCGTTCGAGGGGTGGGAGTACGTCGAGCCGACGGCCCCATTCGAGGACGGCGCGGCCGACGGCGTTCGGTTCGTCTGCGGCGAGAGCGAGGGCGTCACCTGGGATCCATCTGGCGAGAGCGAGGGCGACCCAGGCTGTGGCGAGCCGTTTTACCTCTCGTTCGTCCGGTACGAACACGGTACGGAGATCGACCCACGCCCCGAGGGTGAGCGGGTTCGGATCGACCCTGACCCGCGACCGTCGGGCCCACGCGGGCCTGGCGGCCCAAGCGGCTCGGGAGGATTCTGGTAGCCCCGCTACTGGTCCCACCAATGTGGCTCAACCGCGACCGGCAAACCCCTTAGTGTGGGGGTCGAATGCCGGGTATGGAGAGCATCAATCGGACCGCAATCGAGCTCGTCGACGAGGCGCTCGACTTCGCGGGCGAACTCGACGTAGCGGGGTACGAACTCGATAACGGCGCGACGGTGATCGACTTTGGGGTGGACGCTACCGGCGGAGTGGAGGCCGGACTGCTTTTGACAGAGATTCAGACGGCTGGACTCGCGAGCGTAAACACGCGACTCGGCGAGCTCGCCGGGGCCCCAAGAGAGTACGTCGAGCTCTCGACGGACCATCCAGCAGTCGCACTGTTATGTGCACAGAAGGCCGGCTGGGAGCTGACGTTCGAAGACGGCTTCGACGGCCTCGGCTCCGGGCCGGCACGGGCGCTCGTGGGCCAGGAGACGGAGTTCGAGCGGGTCGGCTACTACGACTCCGCCGAGTTCGCGACGCTCGCCGTCGAGTCCGCAACACTTCCAGACGAGACGGTCGCCGAGCACGTCGCCGACCTCGCGGAGGTCGACCCGGAGGGCGTCTTCTTGCCAACCTACGCCACCGGCTCGATGGCGGGGTCGGTCGCGACCGCGGCACGCGCCGCAGAACTCGCGGTGTTTCGCCTCCTTGAAGTCGGGTACGAACCGACCGACGTGCTTCACGCGGCCGGCAGCGCACCGGTCGCGCCGGCAACCCACGACGAGGCGTTGGCGATGGGCCGAACGAACGACGCCCTAGCATACGGCGGGCGGGTGCATCTCCAAGTGGCCCGTGACGACGACCGGTTTGACCAGATCGTCTCAACCGTCCGTGAAGACTACGGCACCCCCTTCGTTGAGGTGTTCGACGACGCCGAATGGGACTTCTATGCGGTGCCTGAAAGCGTGTTTGCGCCCGCACAGGTCACTGTCGACGTCGTCGATGGACCCGTCTACACGGTCGGCGAGACCGATGAGGCGCTGCTCGCCGACTCCTTTGGCTACCGCTGATGCGGCTCAAGCGCGTTCCAGAACCCCCAGTCGATCTCGACGCGCTCGGAGCACACCAGCGAGCGGTCCCGCTCGTGCCTGGCGATACCGACGACTGTTGTGCCCGACTCCGTGACCGCTGTGGGCTTGCGAACCGACAGGTCGCGAACGACTGGCTCGGGTTCCTCCGCACGCTCGGTCTCGTCCGCGAGACGCCGCACGGATTCGTCCGAGCCGACGTCGACCCGACGGCCGAGGCGATCCGACGAGGCCTCCGTGACGGAGTGTTACACGTCCCTGCCGCAGTTGATCGCCTCCGCGAGGCAACACCCGTGACACCGGTCACACCGGAATCGCTCTTCGCGGCGACACGTGAGGACGTTCCGCGACACGACCGCGCGCGGGACCCCTCATGGGAGCAGACGTGGGTCGATCGCGCGGGCCGGCTGTTGGGGTGGCTCACACTCGTCGATCTGGCGACGCCAATCGACGGTAGGGTGACCGAGTCGCCCGCGTACGTCGCCGGCGACGCGCTCGAATCCGACGGCTCACCGCCGTGACAAGCCTTTTTGCCGGAGCCAGTGACCACGATCACATGCCCGGATTCGACGAACGAGGGCCAGCCGAGACGGTGTCGTACGAGCCCACGAGCGTGAAGGAGTTGCTCGTGGAGATGAAAGACACCGCAGAGCTCCTCATCGACCTCTCGTACTCCGCGGTGCTTCACGGCAGCCCGTCGGTCGCACACGAGGTGGTCGAGCTCGAACACCGGATGGACGTCCTCCAGCTTCGAGCCCGGATGAGCCTCATGCTCGCGGCGCGAAGCCCGAGTGAGGCCGAGACACTGGCCCCCGTGCTCGGCGTCGTTGCCGCCGCCGACAAGATCTCTGACGCCGCCGGCGACATCGCAAAGATCGTGAGCGACGAGATCGGCCTTCCGGACGCGATGCGCGGCGCACTCACCGAAGGCGTCGAGACCCTCGTGCGCGGCACCGTCGTAGCCGACTCGCCGTACGCCGGCCGAACGCTTGGCGACGTCGACTTGGAGTCGGTAACGGGTGTGCGAGTTATCGCCGTGAGACGCGACGACGACTGGATACTCAACCCCGGGCCGGCGACGCGACTTAATCCGGGCGACGTGACACTGCTTCGCGGTCCTGAAGCGGGCGTCACCGAGGCGTACCCGGCGCTTTCTGGCGAACCGTTTGAGCCTGACCCCCCCGCAGAGCCCGCCATCGACGATCTTGAGCGGGCCGTCGATTCTATCGTGTTGATGAAGAACCTCTCCGAACTCGCCGTCGACTTAGCGTACGGCGCCGTACTCTTCGATACCGAGGCCCTCGCGACGGAGGTATCTAACCTCGAGGTGGAAGTCGACGCCTTGCAGTCGCGGTTCGAAGCGTGGACGCTGCGGGCGGCAAAGGCAGCAGCGGATCCGGTTTCGCTCCGGGGGCTCATCCACCTCGGCGTCGCGACCGAAGAGGTCTCCGACGCCGCCGTTGAGATCGCTGAGGGAGTCTTACGCGACCTAAGCGTGCACCCGGTCGTCGAGATGGCCGTCCGCGAATCAGACGAGATCATCACGCGAACGCCTGTTGGGGCTGGAAGCGACCTGGCAGGTACGCGTGTCGAAGACGGTGTGCCGGCCACGGACGTCTCGACGAGTGTGCTCGCGATTCGGCGCCCGAAGGAGGGATGGCTCGTCGGCCCCGACCTCGACACCACCATCCGCGTCGGCGACGTCATCATATCGAAAGGCACCCGCACGTCAGCAAGCGAGTTCGCCAGCCTCGCCGATGTGTGAGCCGACACCCGCAGCGCTTGCGCGGTCGTACTACGAGACGATAGATACCGACCGATACGAGGCGCTCGCCGACCGGCTTGACCCGGCGTTCGTCCACGCGCGTCCGGACCAGACGCTCCGGGGCCGCGATCGGTTCGTTACGTTCATGCGCGAGGAACGGCCGATGACCGACACCGAACACGTCGTCGACGCGGTGTACACGACCGACCCAGGCGGCGGCACGTCGAGCGGTGACTCGAGCAGCGAGGAGACCGGCATCGCCGTTCGCGGTCGGCTCCTCGACGCCGCTGGCGATGAGCTGTTCACGTTTCTCGACGTGTTTACCGTCGCCGACGGGCAGCTCACCCGGCTCGAGACGTACGTCCCCGTCGAGTGATCGACCACCTCACGTTTCCTCAACGTGGCGGACCGTCGCGGCGACGCCGCGAGTCGACTCCGCCATCTCTGTGCCGGCCATCTCAGCGCGGCCGACCGCGAATGCCTTCGGTCCCTCGATGACCACCTCGTCGCCGACACGGATCGCGTCGGTCGCGTCGACGACACCCGGCGCGAGCACCGATCCGTGTGGAACAAAGCCGTCGATCTCGACGCGACGTGTCGGCGCATCGCTTTCGACCCACCGGCGAGCCCCCGCGAGCGTGAACGAGAGCGTGCCGTACTGTGGCACCATCGTTGCGAGCTGCTCGCGGTCGTCACCCTCGTTCGTCCACGCTTGGAGCTTGGGATAGCGGCCCGTCGTCGAAAGATCGGTGAACAGCGCGTCTCCTGCGCCGTCACCGATCAGGTAGTCGGCGAGTGCCCGAACCGTATTGTGTTCGCGTTCGCGCTTGCTGTAGGCCGGCTCGCCGGCGAGTGCGGCATCAAGCGCCGCAAGCGACGCGTCGGTCGTTGGGTGGTCCTCACAGGTGTACTCGAACGGAATATCGACGGCCGGGTCGGCCTCGACGCGCTCACATATCTCGCGGTACCCGTCAGTCGGCACGTGTGCGATAACTCGGTCGTAGTCGGTACGAGCCAGGTACCGCCGGAGCACCTCGGCGACGAAGCCGATCTCGTCTTCGGCCCAATCGCCCGTGACGACCGAGTCGTAGTGTTGGGCGGGATACGTCGTCTCGAGTTCTTGTGGCACGACCCCGATGGGCGAGGTCATCGAGACGGTGTGTCCGCGCCACTGGATCGCGTCGTGAAACTGCCGGTGGCTCTGGGAGTCGCTGTACGGCTTCGTCGCCGAGCAGGGAACGAGCACCAGCGGTTGGTCCGTGAACCGGTTCCGATATCGAGTCGTCACACGGTCAGCGAACCGTTTGATCGCCACTCTGTCGAGCGTCTCGGCCGACGCGGCGGTGAGCTCGGCGTTTCGAAACACCGGGGCCCGTGTTTCGAGATACGTCCACTGGTCGTCGAACTCCCGGAGCGTTGCCGTGAGCCACGCCTCGTGGCGCGCTTGCCCCTCAAGATAGTCGCGCAATCGTCCGGCTCGAATCAACTCACGAACCCGGCGCAGCGCGGCTGTAAGCGCGTTCACGTTGTGCTCAGCACAGTCGGTACGGGTGAACGAGTCGCGAGGCGTCGCACACGCCGGACAGGCACACGGCAGCTCGGTAAGGTCCTCAAGGAAGTGGTCACCCGACTCGGTGAGGTACTTTCCTTGGGTCCCCTTCGTTTGTGCCAGCGTCGCGTCGACGAGGTCAACGCCCGCAGCGACAAGCGTCGCAACGTTCGCAGGTGTCGCTACGCCGGCGAGATACAGCGCGGTGTCTGCGGGCAGTGCCGCCTTCGCCGCACAGATCGCGTCACGAAACGCCTCGCCGTGGCCAATGAACCCGGCGGTATCCGCTAAGAGGTACGCGTCCGCGCCGACCGGTTCCGGTGATGCGCTGTCGACGACGGCCGCGGTCGGCGCGTCGATGTCGGGGTGATCAACCTGAAACGCCTCGCGAACCGCTGTACGCGTCCCTGCTGGGAACGATCGGTGTGGAAGCAACGTAAGCGCCGCGGGATCACCGGTTGGCTCCTCGCGATCAGCAGCCCAGAGACTGCCGGCATCGACGAGGAACGGGTCGGCGAGCGCGGGCGTGGTCACCGGATCGGTGAGTCGCACCTCACCGATCCTCGCCGCGCCGTCACGCTCGTGAACCTCAAAGTACTCGGTCATGGTCGTCTTCACGCGGGCGTCACTAACCGTCTTGCGTTTCCCGCGGGATCAGTACCCGCGGGTGATGAGGTAGTCCGCGAGGTCCTCGAGAAGACGGCGCGCGTCGCTCTCCGGGAGCACCGAAAGGTGTTCTTTTGAGCGCTCGGTGAGCTCCGCTGCCGTGTCTCTGGCGTACGCGATGGACCCGGCTGTCTCGAGAGTCTCGACTGCCTCGTCGACGGCCGCCTCGGTGACAGCCGCCGGCGTCTCTGCGTCGACGAGTCCGTCGACGTCGACGCCAGCCCGACGGGCGTGGAGGGTGATGAGCGTCTCTTTTCCCTCGACGAGGTCCGAGCCGCGCTGTTTGCCGAGCTCGTCGGACGCGACGGTGAGGTCGAGCACGTCGTCTTGGATCTGGAACGCGCGACCGGAGTCGATGCCGTACTGATAGAGCGCGTCGACGACCTCGTCGTCGGCGCCAAGCAACACGCCCGCCATCGAGGCTGCCGCACCGTACAACACGGCGGTTTTTAATTCGACCATCTCGAGGTACTCGTCGGGGTCGATGTCGTCGCGTGACTCGAAGGCGACGTCGAGCGACTGTCCCTCACAGATCTCCGTACACGTCGAGGCGAGCAGTCGCATCGCTGCCTGCCCACACGCCGGGTCGGCGCCGGTCTCGGACAGTATCTCGAACGCCTTCGAATAGAGGGTGTCGCCGGCGAGGATCGCCGTTGAGGTGTCGTACTGCTCGTGGACCGCTGGGACACCCCGGCGCAGCGCGTCGTCGTCCATGATGTCGTCGTGAATAAGCGTGAACGATTGGATAACCTCGATCGAGACGGCCGCACGCATGATGTCGACGACGCTCCCGTCGGGGGCGGTAAACGACCGAAAGTCGGCGCTCATCGGCTCGACGCCGGCCACTGCCTCCGCTGCAAGTGTCGTCACCGCGGGGCGAAGTCGCTTGCCACCCGCCTCGAGGATGTACCGCGACGCCTCGTAGAGCCGCTCCGGCGGCTGTACGGGAAGCTCCTCGTCGATAGCGGCGTTGACTAGCTCGCGCCGCTCGCGGATGGCCTCGAGCACCCGCGCCTCCGTCGTCTCGGTCGTCATTCGACGAGTTGGATCGTGTTTCCGTTCTGCGTGACGTGGAGGTCACGACCGAGCTTGTACCCCTGTGAGTTCGCAAGGTCGACGTACGGCGACCGGCCCTTCATGTTCTGGTGGGCCGGCAGAAGGTGTTGCGGCTGGAGCGCATCGAGCATCTCGTAGTGGCCCTCCTCACGCAGGTGCCCGGAGACGTGGATGTCGTCGAAGATTCGCGCTCCCTGCATCCGGAGCAGCTGTTCGGACTGGTACCGCTGTCCCTCGTTTGTCGGCTCGGGGATGATGCCAGCGCTGAAGACGACTTTATCACCATTTTCGAGCTCGTACGGCGTCTCACCGCGTCCCATTCGGGTCAACATCGCGCGCGGCTCACCTTGGTGGCCCGTCACGATGGGGAGGAAATTGCCCTTCCCTTCTTTCATGATCCGCTTGAACGCGCGGTCGACCGACTTACGGTGGCCGTACATCCCGACGTCACCCTGGAAGTCGACGAAGTCGAGCCGCTCTGCGGTGCCGGAGTACTTCTCCATCGAGCGGCCGAGCAGGACCGGCTGTCTGCCGATCTCACGGGCAAACTCGACGAGCGACTTCACCCGTGCGATGTGTGAGGAAAACGTCGTAGCCACGATTCCACCTGAGTAGTCTTCGACCGATTTGAGCGTGTCGTGCAGGTGTTTCCGGGCCACCGACTCCGACGGTGTACGGCCCTTCTTGCCGGCGTTGGTGCAGTCTTCGATGTAACAGAGCACTCCCTCGTCCTGGCGACCAATCTCGCGGAATCGCGTCATGTCTATCGGGTCGCCGATGACTGGTGTGTGGTCCATGCGCTTGTCGAGGCCGTAGACGATGGCGCCCTCGGGCGTGTGTAACACCGGGTTGATCGCGTCGATGATCGAGTGGGTGACGTTGACGAACTCCAACTCCACCTGTTCGGAGTCACCGATCGCCATCGTGGCGCCGGCTTTCATCTTCACGAGGTCGTTGTCGACGCTGAACTTGCCCTCGTCGGCAACCTGCTGTTTCACCAGTTCGATGGTGTACGGCGACCCGACCACGGGCGCGTTGTATCGGTGGGCGAGTTTAGGGATCGCGGCGATGTGGTCGAGGTGGCCGTGCGTCGGGACGATGGCCTGGACGTCACCCTCGAGATCGCTCATGATCCGGTCGTCGGGAATCGCGCCCATATCGATCAGATCGAGACTATGCATCTTCTCGGTCTCCACGTTGTCGTGGATGAGGACCTTACTCAGGTTCAGGCCCATATCGAAGATGACGATATCCTCGCCCGCACGGACTGCCGTCATCTGTCTGCCGACCTCTTCGTAGCCGCCGATTGTCGCAATTTCGATTTCCATGGTAGTGTGGGTTCAATCGCCGCCGTTCGGCGGTCTCTCACTGGTACCCCGCACAGGAGCCGTCAGCCCCGGCGTCTAACCGCGTGTCGGTGAAGGCCCCGCTACGGCCGAGCCGACGTCGGCTCACCGTGTCCCGCGGGAGTGTGGTACCAAACGGTAAACCGCGAGATGATAAAAACACCGGGGATCGTCGCCGCGGCGACCGTCTCGGCATCGTCGGCGCGTGAACGACGGTATGTCACGCCCCCTATGACGCCCCGGCCGTCACACCGTCCTCACCGTCTTCACCGTCCTCACCGTCCTCACCGCCTTCACCGTCCTCACCGCCCCGATCGTCGCGCCGTTCTGCTCACCGCGACGTCACCCCCGTCTCGATCGGCACACCAACGAGGTTCCCCCACTCGGTCCAGGACCCATCGTAGTTAGCCACGCGATCGAAACCCAACAGCTCCGATAAGGCGAACCAAGTGATAGACGACCGCTCACCGATCCGACAGTAGGCGATCACGGTCTCGTCGACCGTGATCCAGTGGTCCGCATACAGCGCTCGAAGTGCTGCCGGAGGTTTGAACCGACGGTCCGGCCGAAGATTCTCGGCCCACAGCACGTTGATCGCGCCCGGCACGTGTCCCCCGCGAACCGCCGATTCGACCGTGCCGGGCAGGGCGGTCCGCTCGCCGCGGAACTCGGTGTCGAGTCTGACGTCAACGAGGACAGTCTCATCATCGATCGCGGCCGAAGACAAAGACGCCGAGGAACGTGGCCTCGAGCATGAACGCCATCATCCCCTCGACTGCGAGTGGCCCGCCCAACAGCTCGCCCGCGGCCGTCGAGAACGCTGCGAAGTTCGTCCCGAACTCGAACTCCAAGACGATCCCCGTTACCGTCCCGACGACGAACGAGATGGCGAACATCTTGGTCCAGAACCGACGTAACTGCTCGTAGATCGGTGCCCCTGTCCGAATATCCTTCCACGTGAAGTAAATGAGAAACGGCGCCAACCCCATGCTCATCACCGGGAAGATGATGTGGACGATGGTCGTAATGGCGAACTGTAGCCGACTGGCGAGAACTGGGTCTATCATGCCGGGCACACCCGCGTTTTACACGCGTACGAGTTACACTCATACATCGACTAGATTAACGGGCGGCTTGTCGTGTGACAACCTGGTCGTTTATACAGCGTACACGTGACCGAATCGTATGGAGACTCGAGACGTCGCACTCGCGCTGGTCGGGCTCGTCACGGCCGTGGTGACCGTCCGAGCGGTCGTCGCACTCAACGCGGGTGACGTCGGGACGGTCGGCCGGCAGATCGGCGTGGGCGGTGTGATCCTCGCCTTCGGAATCGGTCTCTATCGGCGATGGAACGAGGAACTCGGGTGAGGGGTCAAAGCGTTTCGTCTCGGTCGAACGCACCAATCCGTCCGTCTCCCGGTATTTTTAATAGTTTCACGGGCACCGGTGAAGGTAATGAGTGGACGACCCCTCGACGTGCTCGAAGCGTCGCTCGAGGAGCCGGTGACGGTACACCTCAAAGACGGGACGACGTACTACGGTGTCCTCGGCGGCTACGACCAGCACATGAACATCGTGATCGAACCGGAGCCGGCCGTTGACGACCGCGTCGACGGCGATCTCGACGGTGAGTTCGCCGTCGCAATCGAAGACACAACGATTATACGCGGCGATAACGTCGTCACAATCAAAGCATGACCGGCTCCGGCACGCCCTCTCAAGGGAAAAAGAACAAGACGGTGCACGTAAAGTGCCGCCGCTGCGGCGAGAAGTCGTACCACCTCACGAAAGAACGGTGCGCCTCCTGTGGCTTCGGCGACTCCGCGAAGCGACGCGACTACGCCTGGCAGTCGAAAACCGGCGATCACTAACTGATAACCCGCGTTTCACTGCTGCCTGTCTGCTCTCTTCTTGAGTGACTCGTATATCTGTGGGCTCATCCGTCTGACGGCGGATGCACAAAGAGCCCATCAGCCACGAGCAGACAACAGAGCAGGGCCGCACCACAGACGGCGACGACCCAGGCGTCGAACGCGAGGGTCCCGACGCCGGACGTCCCGAAAAACACCACTGGCATACCGCCGAGGATCACATCCGCGCGGTCGAGATCTGTGGAGAGGGTCGAGCCCGACATCGACTCACTCCATGTAGCCCAACTCGCGGAGTTTCGCGGCAATCTGTTTCGCTTCGGCCGCTGAGATCGGCTCGTCGGTCTCCATCTCTCGAACCACGACGTGTTTCACGAACTCTTTCACCGAGCCGAACGGCTCGTCTTCGATGTACGCTTCTACGTCCGCGACGAACTCCTTGCGCAGCGAAATGGTGGTGTACTCGCTCATCACACGGATGGTGTGACCCCTCGACAAAAAAGCTAATTATATCTAATTGGCGCCTTCGATTCGCTCACGGGCGGCCGCGACGAGAAGCGGGAGTGTCACCGTCGCGTCCCCGTACACCGAGGCGTTTCGGGCGTCCGGCTCCAGTTTGCCCCACGAGCGCGCCTCCTCGAGCGTGGCCCCCGAGAGTCCGCCCGTCGCCTCGGGGTCCATGGTGAGCTGGACAGCGTAGTTGTACGCACGCGGGGTCACGAGCATCGTCTGGAGCGTGAAGTTCTTCGGGACGCCACCACCGACGAGCAGACAGCCCGCGTCGTCGGCCGCAAACGCGAGGTCGGTGAGCGCCGTCATGTCGGCGAGTGCGTCCAGCGTGAAGTCAGCGGTCTGTGCGTACATCCACGCCTGTAAGCCCAACACAGAGTCTTGGACCGCCGGACAGTATATCGGTACGTCTGTATCAACCGCGGCGGCGGCTATGCCCGGATCCTCAGCGACATCATCGCGCTCGTTCACTCGGGCGTTCGCCTCGCCGAGCGCCGCACACAGCTCCGCGATGGAGACGGGTCCGGACCCCTCGAGTGCCGGAAACACCGCCTCACAGAGGTGGTGTTCGAACGCGGTGAAGTGCTCTTGCGGTAAGTAAACGTTGTATATCCGGTCGACCCCCTCCTCACGCAGCGTCTCGTCGTGCTCGCGGAGGCTGCGTTCCGGGTCGTGGGTGCGGCCGTGGTGGTGTTTTCCGCCGATCGCTTCGATCGCGTCGTGTGTCAGGTTCGCGCCAGTGGTGACGAGTGCGTCGATATATCCGTCACGGATAAGATCGGAGACGACCCGGCGCATCCCCGCAGGGACCATCGCGCCGGCAAGCGAGCAGAACACGGTGCAGTCGTCGTTCGCGAGCATCTCAGTGAGGACATCGCCGGCTTCGTGGAGGGCAGTCGCACCGATCCCGGCCTCACCGTAGGCGTCTAGCAGCTCGCCGGTAGTCATCCCTGCCTCAACCCGCGCGTGTCCGACGGGATCGTGGCTGAACTCTTCTCGGTCGCTCTCCTCGTCGGTGTGCGTTTCGCTCTCCTCGTCGGTGTCGTCGGTCATGCCCACCAGTGTGGTGTGCCCAGGTTTGAACCGACCGATCGGCACGCACGTGAGTGACTCATCCGCCACTCACCGGCGGAAACAGCGCCAGCTCGTCGCCTGCGTCCAGTGTCGTCTCCAGTCCGTCCTCGTGGTGGACGTTTCGGCCGTTGTGCAGGACGTTGATGTGGTCTGCAACGTCGTCGTCTTCGAGGACGCGGTCACGAAGCGCCGGATGCGTCGCGAGCAACTCGTCGAGGGCATCCCCGACGGTGTCTCCGGCGGACACGTCGACGTCAACAACGCGGTCACCGGCGATCTCCGCGATATCCGCGAACAGCTTCCACTCCATACACCTCCATCGCGCGCGGACGAGTGATGAGCGTTGCGTCCTCGGTGGATTTAGGACGGTCCCCGGAGACGGGCGGGCATGGAGCTGAGCCGTGAGTGGGTCTCGGTCCGGGCGTCGGTACTCCTGACGTTTGCCGTCGCCGTGTGTTCGGTCGTCGTCGGCCTGTTACACATCGGTGGGGTCGGCGTCGGTGGCCCGCTCGCGTCGTACGTTCCGTCATCGATCCAGCAGGCGGTCGGGTTCACCGGGACAGTGACCGGTGTTGCGATGCTCGCAAGCGGATTCGCGCTGCTCCGGGGCTACCGTATCGGGTGGTACTCGACGGCGGTGTTGCTCCCGCTTGCGGCCGCACAGGGACTGCTCCAGACGTCCGCCGTCTCGCTGTTGCTTGTGGCGTTCTCACTCGCCTCCGTCGTGCCGCTTGCGGTCAATCGGGGGCGCTTCGACCGACGATTCGTCCCGTCACCGACACAGCTCGCCGCCGGGACTGCGCTCGGTGCTGCGGTCGCGTACGGCACCGTCGGATCGTACGCGCTGCGCGAGGAGTTCGCTGGCGTCGACACGCTCGTCGACGCGTTCTACTTCACTATCGTTACCGCCTCGACGGTCGGGTACGGCGACGTGACGCCCGCCACCGGAATCACAAAGCTGTTCGTGCTCTCCTCGCTCGTGTTGAACGTCGCGGCCTTCGCGGTCGCACTCGGTGTCCTCCTCACCCCTGCCATCGAGGCACAGCTCTCGAAGGCGCTTGGAACCATGACAAACAGACAGTTCGAACTCCTTGACGATCACGTCCTCGTGTTGGGGTACGGCGACCTCACGGAGCCCATCCTCGACGGACTCGACGAACAGGGACACGCACACGCCGTCGTGACGACCGACGAGACGGCCGCCCGTCGGCTGACAGAGCGGTCGGTGCCGGTGCTCACTGCCGACCCGAGCGACGTCGACCCGCTTCGCCGCGTCCGCATCGAGGATGCTCGGGCCGTCGTCGTCGCGGCTGCCGACGACGCACGCGATGCACTCGCCATCCTCACAGCCAGACAGCTCAACCCGGACGTCAGAATCGTTGCGGCCGCGACCCAGCGAGAAAATATCGACAAACTCCGCCGTGCCGGGGCCGACCGTGTGATTTCGCCTTCGGTGCTCGGCGGGCAGATGCTCGTCGACTCGGCGTTCGGCACCGACGACGCCGACGCCCTGACGCGGGCGGCCGACGATGCAGTCGACTCCGGAGATGCGGTGACGGCGGGGTCAAAAGCGTCGACGAACGGAATGAACGGGACGAACGGATCGGCGAACGGAGCGAACGAGTCGGCGGAACGGGCGAGTCGGCGGAACGGCTGAGCGATGGGTTGCCTGTGCGCAGCAGGCGTCGGTCGGCGCACGACGAAACTGACACGCTACTACGTGGGAACTAGTGTCTGTCACACCCTCTCCAACACGCATGCGACGGTACCCACGTGAGCGAGACGACCCCGTGATACACGGACACAACTTTCAGCCACACCCTCCCCAGCCGATTCACTCGTCGCCCACGGGCGACTCGTTCATCCCTCGCACGCGCTCGCGAGCACGCCGCTGGCGGCTCACGAGGCGCGCGCCACCGCAGCGTGTCGTATGAGCGGTTACACGAGGCAAATGCTCGGCGTTGTAACGGTGGTGCATCGAACGAGAATGGGTTGGGGCAGATTTGAACTGCCGGCCTCCTCCATGTCAAGGAGGTGTCATAACCGGACTAGACTACCAACCCGCAGGGGCTTGCTGACGCATTGGAAAGTATCTGTGGGATACAATTGAACCTTTCGGATCGGGTTCCAGTCCCGTGATCACACTGGGGCGGGCTCACTGCGGCGACACGACATCACGGAGACCGCCGAGGGGGGAAGTTTCATTAAACCACCGCCCGACTACGCGTACATGCCATCGAACCAGCACGGCGGGCCTCGACGGGCGCTCGAGGCCGCGGCGGCCGACCGGGGCATCGCCGACCCCGTCTCGGGCACCGGTCCGCGGACCGCAACGGTCCCGGCGTCGCACGATCACGACACCTTCGAGGTGAGTGGACTGGAGACAACCCGAGACGAAGCGTTGCTCCAAGCAGTGCTTGCTGACCACAACGGGATCAGCAGCGCCTCCGCGACACACCGCACCGATACCGTCGGGATTCACCACGACGACGCGCTCTCGCGGGACGGCCTCCGAGATATCCTCACCGAGTATGGCCTCGTCGTCGCTCCCGGAGACGACGCGTTCACCAACCGGCGCGCCGCACAGTTCGCCTCCGCTCGCGTCGCCGTGGCCGTCCTCTTCGGGCTTATGGTCGCGACCCCGTACGTCGGCGTGTTGTACCCAACGCGGGTCGAGTGGCTGTTTTACGACCCTGTAACCGTCGCGTACCTCCAGTCGATTCTCGACTCACACGTGGCGACGCACTTCTTCGTGAATCTCGCCGCACTCTCCGGGGTTGCGTTCCTCGTGGCGTGCGGGCCAACCATCCGACGCGCAGTTTCCGGACTCAAAAGCGGTCGAGTCACGCGTGAGGCCGCGTTCGTCGGTGGCGTCTGTGCCGTCTTCGGCTACAGCACCCTCGCCGCGTTCACCGGCTTCGACGGCGCGGTCCACTACGACCTCGTTGCCTACGCGGTCGCTGGGATCACCGTGTGGCGACACCACACCGACGAGCCGGCATCGATAGAACAGCGGGCGACGGCTCCGACCACCGCGGCCGACGCGTCACCGACACGGGACGACGACCGTGTCGCCTTGACCGACGGCGGCCAATAGGCGGATACCGACACAGACGGCTTTCTTGCGGTCCACATACGCGTCTTTCCAGCACACAGCGATGCTACTCGAGGTACACGTTCCCAACGGCAGCGACGACGAGTGCGGCGACGACTATCCACGCGAAGGGCTCGCGGACGAGTAGCGTGAAGGGCCGGAGCGCAGACGCCTCCAGTCCAAACACCACCGCGGCAACGACGACCACGGCGAGCACGGTCGCCCCGATGACGCCCGCGATTGCCAGTACCACCGAGTCGGTCCGGTTCATAGAATATATCCCACGGTATCACACATAAAAGGGGCTCTCTGCGGTGCTCTCGAGCCGTCTACTGCTCGTTGTCTCCCCCGTCGGCGCGAACGCGCTCGGGCCCGGGCACGGCAGGAGCCGATGGGCCGTCCGTACCGACGGCGTCGTCGCTGAGGTCGAATGTCGCGACCTGGTCGTGGAGGTCGGATGCGAGCGACGAGAGGGTCTGGACGCTCTCCCCGACGTTCGCGAGCGAGGCGGTCTGTTCTTCGGTCACCGCCGAGACCGTACTTGCTTCCGCTGCGGTCTGCTGGCTCACGCTCGCCACCTCGTCGACCATCGCAACGACCTCTTCGGAGGATGCGGCCTGGTCGTCGGTCGCCCGACTGATCTCTTCGATGCCGGTCTCCGCCTCGCTCACCGCGCCCGCGATGGCGTCGAACGTCTCGATCGCCTCGCCGATTGTCTCGGCACCGTGTGTAACTCGCTCGCTCATCGACTCCATTCCGTCGACGGTCTCCGTCGTCGTCGACTGGAGCGCGTCGATCCGCGCTTCGACGTCTGCGGTCGCCGCAGAGACGTCCTCGGCGAGGCTCTTGATCTCACCGGCAACGACAGCGAACCCTTCACCCGCCTCCCCGGCGCGGGCCGCTTCGATCGAGGCGTTCAACGCGAGGAGATTGGTCTGTTCTGCGATCGTCGTGATGAGCTCGACGACCTCGCTTATCTCGGTCATCTCGTCGTCGAGTTGTTCGACGTGTGCCGTAGCTTCGTCAGCACGCGCTTCGATGGCCGCAAGCTCCTCGGTCGCCTCTGCTGCGTGTCGTTGGCCGAGCTCGGAGCGCTCGACGGCCGTGGTCGCGGTCGCGGTGACTTCTTCAGCCGACGCCGCGATCTCCTCGACGGTCGCCGACAGCTCGTTCATCTCCGAGGCGACCTCCTGTAGGTGGTCACTCTGTCGTTCGGCACCATGTGAAATTTCTTCGACCGACCCGGCTGCTTCCTGGCTACCGGCTTCGATCTCTGCGGTGTCGTGTGCAACCGACTCACTGGAGGAGGCTACCGCGTCGGCGACGTGACGAACGGTCCCGAGACTCTCGTCGAGACGGTCGATTCCGCCGTCTAGTGCGTCGAGTACGGCCCCGTAGGCGCCAGGCCGGTCGGTGTCGATCGATTGCTCGAGATCGCCGTCGCGAAGGCCGTGGCTCGCGCGACGAATCTGTGCGAAGCTCGACTCGAGTCGGTCTGTTCCGTCTTCGAGTCCTCCGAGCGTCTCACCGTACTGGCCGGGTTGATCGACGTCGATCTGTCGGTCGAGGTCGCCAGTCCGGAGCCCGTCGCTAGCGCGCTGTATCTCGTCGAATGAGGCGGTGAGTGCGTTGCCGCCGGCGGCCATACTGTCGAGAACCGCACCGTACGCGCCCGGGTAGTCGGTGTCGATCGAGCGGTCGAGATCACCGCGTTCGAGCCCCGAGGCGACGGTCTCGAGCTCGTCGAAGGCGGCTCGAAGATTTGACTGCATCTGCTGGAATCCCTCGACCATCCTGCCGATCTCGTCGGTTTCGACGTGGTCGTCGACGGGCGCCGTGAGGTCGCCCTCACTCGCGGCGACGGCCGCGGCCGAGAGCTGTCGAATTGGTGGGCTGATCCGGCGGGTGACGAACGTCCCGATCCCGATCGCCGCGAGAAACGCGAGGACGGTGAGCGCGAGAAGTTCGGTCTGTGCAGTTCCCGTCGTATCGTCTGCGGCGGCTACCTGTGCTTCCATGTCGGCTTCCGTGGAGGCGGCGAGCGCCTCGACGTCGGTCTCGACTTGGGCGACGAGCGACTCGAGTTCGGTCGCTCGGCGGGCGGCGACCGCGTCGTTGCCCGCGGCGCGCGCCTCGAAGTACGCCGTCGCAACCGAGGCGTACTCCTCGTGTGTCGCCTGAAGCGTCTCGTACTGAGCGGTCTGTTCGTCGGTTAACCCGAGAGACGCCAGTTCACGCTCGAGCTCAGCGTATCGGGCCTGCTGGGTCTGAAACGATTCTCGTGCCCCTGGCTCACCGAGCCGAGCCTGGAGCACGGCCTGTTGTTGTTTTTCCGTGACGATTACCATCTCCGAGGCGGTGTCCATCGCGCGCCCGTCGTCGGCTATCTGGTGGGCCTGCCCGTCGACGGTTCCGACCGCCGTGTAGCCAACCGCACCGGTCACCGCGACGAGCGTGGCGACCAGTACGAACGCGAGCACGAGCTTTGGACCGAGTCCGAGTCGATTCAGTCGAAGTGCGTCCAACATAGATCGTTCGACCAATTCTGAGACCCGTATAAAAACCACGGGAGCCGATTACTACGCTCGATAATTTGCGGACGAACACGTGACGGCACGTCGACCCCCAGGTGTGTGCCCCCCGTCAGTCGAGCGGTCGAACGCCTGCCAGCGAGGATCGCAGCTCACCGCTCGGTGAGGAGCTCGACTCGCGTAAGCGAGACGGCAACGAGCACCAACGTCACCGCGACGACGAGAAACACCACGCTGATCACGTTGACCTCCGGCGTCACGTTGTACCGGATTTGATTCCAGATGTACACCGGCAGCGTCGGGTCACCAGATCCCTTTACGAAGTACGTGTACACGAACTCGTTGAACGAAAGCGTGAACGCGAGCAACCCGCCAGCGACGACGCCCGGGAAGACGTTCGGAAGCGTCACCTGTCTGAACGTGGCGAGTTCGTCCGCGCCCAAGTCCTTCGAGGCCTCCTCGAGCCTGCGGTCGAAGCGCACGAACGTCGGGAGGATCACTAACGTTGCGAACGGGATCGTTCGGATCACGTGTGCGAGAACCACGGAGAGGTAATCGGGGAGCCCGAGCGTCCCGTCTACAAAGAGCACCAACGCGACACCGGTCACCACGAGCGGAACGACGATCGGCAGCGTCGACAGCAGCTGAAGGATCCCACGGCCGCGGAAGCCGTACCGGTCGACCGCGTACGCGGTCATCGTCGCGAGCGTGACCGTGAGGATCGTTGACGGTACCGAGATGGTGAGCGTCGTGACGATCGCACCGCGAGCCGCCTCGTTCTCGAGGAACACTCTGTACCACCGAAGCGTGAGCTGATCGGGGGGAAACGAGAGTACTCCGCCGTCCGCAAACGACATAAACACGAGCACGCCGATCGGCAACCAAAGAAACGCGAGCACGGCGATCGTCACGACACCCGCCAGCCGAGCGGCGTGTGCGTGAACGAACCGCTCGATGGCCCCGGCGATGGTACGACGGCCGTTCACGACGGCTCACCCCCGCCACCGAGGAGGTCTCCGCCGAATCGCGTCGCGAGCACGAGCAGTACGACGACGACCGCGGTGATCACCATCCCGATCGCCGCACCGAACGGCCAGTTGAACGCGCTTTTGAACTGGTTTTCTATCACCATGCCGATCATGATGTTGTTCGTTCCGCCGAGCAGCCGTGGGGTGATGAACGAGCCGAACGTCGGGATGAACACGAGCACGAGTCCAGTTATCACGCCGGTCGCCGTGAGTGGAAGCGTCACGGAGACGAACGTCCGTATCGGGCCCGCACCGAGGTCTTTCGACGCCTCGATCAGGTCCGGATCGAGGCTGCTCAACGACGCGTAAAACGGTAACACCGCGAGTGGGAGCCAGACGTAGGTGAATCCAATACGTACGGCGGTCCCGGTGTACAGGAGCCCGACCGCAGGCAGGCCGACGAGCCCGAGGATCGAGTCGAGCACGCCACCGCTCTGAAGAATGTTGATCCACGCGTACATGCGGATGATGTAGCTCGTCCAGAACGGGAGGATGACGAGCAACAACAACAGCGTCGTGCGGCGGGAGAATCGAACGATGCTGTACGCCAGCGCGTACCCGATTGCCGCGACGATCGCGGTTACCTGCGCGCTGAGCAACAGCGTCCGCCACACGACGGTGAGATACGTCTCCGAACCGATGAACCCCAGATAGTTCTCGAGGGTCCACGCTCCACCGATCTGTCCTGTCTGAAACGAGACGACCAACATCGCGACGAGCGGCAGTGCGAAGAAGACGACGAGTATCGCCGACGGCGGGCCGGCGATCGCGAGCGTCCGAAGTCGGGGACGCTCACGGAAGAACGCCGAAACCGTACCGAGGCGATCACGATCCGTCATCAGGCGTCGTCACCTCTGCTGCCGGTGTGATCGTCGGCTGACCGGGCGAAGACGTGGACGTCGGATGCATCCCACGCCACGGCCACGCGCTCACCGGGTTCGTAGGCGTTCGAGCGGACCTCGGCGGTGAGTCGTCCCCACTCGTCGGTCGCAATCTCGTACAGCGAGTCGCTGCCCTGATAGCTTCGACTTTGAACCGTGCCCGTCGTCGCGAACCGCTCACCGATTCCGGTATCGGTCGCCCGGTCACGGTCCCCACCGTCCGCGGTGGGTTCGTCCGTCTCCGACTGCTCAGCCCCAGTGTCATCCACCGGACCGACGCGAATTCGAAACGGTCGCACGCATACGTCGACTGACGCATCGATCGTGACGTCGTCGGCGACCGAGCGCGGTATCGAGACACGGTCGGACCCGACGTCGACGATCACTGTATCGTCGGTCGCGTCTGTGATGCGAGCGGGAATCGAATTGACGTCACCGATGAAGTCGGCGACGAACCGGCTCTGCGGGTCCTCGTACAGTGCTTCGACCGTTCCGATCTGCTGGATCGCCCCGTCGTCGAGTACGACGAGTCGGTCGGAAACAGCGAGCGCGACCTCCTGATCGTGCGTGACGTACAAGAACGTCGTCTCCGTCTCCGCTTGGAGCCGCTGGAGCTCGCTTTGCATGTGCTGACGGAGCTTACGGTCGAGCGAGGAGAGCGGCTCATCGAAGAGCACGAGCGCGGGCTCGTTGACGAGCGCTCGTGCGAGCGCGACCCGCTGTTGTTCGCCGCCCGAGAGCTCGTCTGGCATCCGGTCGTCGTATCCGTCGAGCCGAACCATCTCCAGCATTCGCTCGGCGCGGTCGCGTCGCTCGTCGGCGGGTACCCCCGCCTGTTTCAGGCCGTACCCGATGTTTTCGGCGACCGTCAGATGCGGAAACAACGCGAGATCCTGAAACACCATGTTCACGTCGCGCTCGAACGGCGGCGTGCCGACCACGGGCTCGCCGTTCAAGCCGATCTCACCGTCGGTCGGCGTCTCGAAGCCCGCGACCATCCGGAGCACCGTCGACTTGCCCGATCCGCTCGGACCGAGGATCGAGACAAACTCGCCGTCAGCGACGTCGAAGTCGACGTCGTTGACCGCGAGGAGGTCGCCGAACCGCTTGGTCAGCCTGCGGACGCGCAACAACGACATACTAGGCGGCTTTCACGGCGGTCCAGATCTCGTCGTAGCGGGAGCGAACCGAATCGGAGAGGGTCTCCGAAAAGACCAGGTTCCAGTCGTCTGGCCAGTTCGTGAACTCGGCGTCCTCCTCGGAGAGCTCCGCGGAGATGTCGACGGCGGGCTGGTACCCCATAGTCTCGAAGAGCTGTGCCGCGTTCTCCGTCTCAGAGGCCCAGTTGGTGAACTGGAGGCTCGCGATCGGGTTCGGCGCGCCCTTCGGGATCACGAAGAGGTCGCTCGTGTACATCGCGCCCTCCTGTGGGGCGGTGTAGTGGACCGGTGCGCCCTCACCAAACCGCGCGGTGTACGTTCGGCCCATGGTGAGCGGCCCAGCTACGACGTCCTCGTTGACGAAGAGGCTCATTCCCTGCTGATAGTCGCCCCAGTACGTCTGTAACAACGGCTTCTGTTGGATCAGCGACTCCTCGATGTCGTCGTAGTCGTCCGGCTCGATCGGATCCTGTCCGGTGTATAGTGCCGCAATCTGACAGGAGACAGTGGCGTTGTCCCACATACAGAGGTTGCCCTCGTGTTCGTCGTCCCAGAGGACACCCCAGGAGTCCGGCGCCGAGTCGAAGTACTCGTCGTTGTACGTGAGCGGGTACAGAACGAGCGACTCCGGGACCGCGTACGTCGCCCCGTCCTGCTGGTAGGAGCTCGCTGCTTTAATCCGGTCGGTGATATTTTCCCACGCGGGCATCACGTCGACCGGCAGTTCGTGTAAGAAGTCGTTCTTGATCGACCGCTCGACCCAGTTCGTCTGTGCGGCGATGTTGTCGATCTCGTCGTTACCGGCCTGGAGCTGCGAGTACCACTGGTTCGGCGCCGAGTACCCCGAGGTACTCACCTCCACGTCGTAGGCGTCCCCGAACGTCCCAGCGGCCCAGGAGGCCCAGTCGTCGTACCAGTTCCACACGTTGAGACTCGAACTGAACTCCTCCGGAGGCCACTCGGTGACGTCCATCGGAACGCGATCGTCGCTCCCATCACTGCTGCCGCCCGTACAGCCGGCGACGCCAGCAACACCCGCGGCCGCAGCCCCGGCGAGAAGTCGGCGTCGGCTCACGCTCGTGGAGTCGCTCGTCAGCTTACGCATGCGTTCCTCTCGGGTGCCGGTCCGTCGTCGAATCGTGTGATTCGGTGTGCATCACGGTGCATAAAGATAGATACAAATAAATAAGCGTACCGGGGTCGGTCGATCGGTCGCCGCACGGGGATTTGACTGGACGTAGCGGCAGTCGTGGTGGCAGTCGGTCGCTAGGTTTTTCTCCGCGACTGGTCACCGTTGTGCATGACCGACCACGCGTTTCTCGAGGCGACGCTCTCACCCGACCAGGTGTCGCGAACCGCCACGGACCGCACGGCTCACGGTGCCGATTGGGGGACCGCCCCCGATGAAACCGCCCCACCGGACGTCGTCGTCTGGCCAGAGTCGACCGCGGAGGTCGCAGCCGTTCTCGCGGCCGCAACAGAGCGCGGTGTCCCCGTCACACCGTTCGCCGCCGGCTCGGGGATCGCAGGCAACGCGGTCCCGACGCACGGCGGGATCAGCCTCGATCTGACGCGCATGAACGATATCATGGACGTGCGTCCAGCTGACCGGCAGATAGACGTCGAGGCCGGCGTCGTTGGCGACGTGATCAACGATGCGGTCGCCGACCACGGGCTCTTTTTTCCGGCGTTACCGACCTCCGGCGACCTTGCGACGGTAGGAGGAATGCTCGCCACAAATGCCAGCGGGAAGCGGACGGTGAAGTACGGGAAGGTCGGCGACTGGGTTCGCGAGATCGAGGTCGTGCTGGCAGACGGCTCTGTACTCACCGCGGGAACGCGCGCTGAAAAGACTTCTTCGGGGTACGATCTGCGTGACCTGATCGTCGGCAGTGAGGGAACGCTCGGCGTGGTGACGCGCGCAACCCTGTCGCTCACCGGCCGACCGGCTGAAAGCCGGGTCGGGCGGGCGACGTTCACACAGCTCGCAGATGCGACCGGTGCGGCCGCGGCACTAGTCGCTGCGGGTGTCGACGTCAGCGCGCTCGAGCTCGTCGACGGGTTGAGTGCGCGGATGGTAAACGACTACGTCGGGTCGTCACTTGAGGAAGGGCCGACCTTGTTCGTCGAACTGCAGGCCGACTACGGGCTCGACGCGGCAGTCGAAGCGTGTCGCGATACGCTTGCATCGCACGATCCGACGACGCTGGTACTCGAAGCGGGGACCGACGAGTCGGCCATCTGGAAGCCGCGGCGCGAGTTGGCGGACGCAGTTCGGGAGTACTATCCCGACCGTCGGTCGCTCCACGCCGGTGACGTCGCAGTCCCACTCGGGGCGCTATCGGCGATCGTCGAACACATCCACGAGCTCTCAACGGCTCACGACGTTCCGATCCCGACGTTCGGCCACGCAGGCGACGGGAACGTCCACTTCGATGTGCTCGTCGACCCCACGGACGAGGCGGCCGTCGCCGAGGCACACACGATCTACGAGTCGATAGTGACTCGCGGGATCGAACTCGGCGGCACCGCCACGGGCGAACACGGAATTGGTCGTGCCAAGCGCGAGTTCCTCCCGGTCGAACACGGTGAGACCGGCGTTGCGACGATGCAGGCGGTAAAAGACGCGCTCGATCCGGCTGGAACGCTCAATCCAGGGAAGGTGTTTCCGGCGTCGGCCGAGTGAGCGGGCGACGAAACCGTTTCCCCGCTCACGGCCGTATCAACTGCTGGACGCGTCTATGACACGGAATCGCGACGAATTCGGGACGGCTACCGAGACACCGCGTCGACCGCCGAGGCGACGCACCAATCTGTGTGTCACACGGGTAGTCATAGCGCTCGTGATCGGGTCGATTCTCGTCGCCTCGACTGCAGCTGTGGTGAGTGGCGCACCTGCAATCTCACCGACTGCGTCGGGTTCGGCGCAGGCCTCAGGGCAGATACAGTATGCACCCGCGAGCGTCTCGATCACGGCCGTCGGTCCGGCCGACAACGACACCGACGTCGAGCGCCCGACGATCGGCGCGACGATACGACCGAACGAGACGACGGTCGTTCGCGGGGAGACGAACCTGCGCCCCGACGACAACGCCGTCCTCGTCGAACTGCGGACAGAGAACGGCACGGTGCTCGCCGCCAACGCGACCGACCAGTGGGGAACCGACGGGGCGTGGTCGACGACCCTGAACACGAGCGGGCTGGCGCCGGACACGTACGTCCTCGAGGTGGAAGCGGCCGACAGCACCGATCGCGTCGACGTCGAGGTGACTACCGCAGGAGACCAGCCAACTACGACCACCGGGAATCAATCGACCGCGACGGCCACCGAGAACCAGTCGACAACGACCCAGGCTGAGACGAACGCGACGACAACTGACAGTGGGACAACAGACTCAGCAGGCGAAAACGAGACCGCCAGCACTGATGCCGATGCTGTGACCGACGGAACCACCGCTTCAGGGGAGAGCGGCGCGTCAGCGCCTGGGTTCGGGTCTCTCATCGCGGTCGTAGCGATCCTCGTGCTTGGAGCGGTAGCGTCAATGCGGCGGGAGTGAGAGACGACTGGCCGTCGACTTATGTCCGTGGCTACAGTTTTGCCGTCTTGTCAGTGCCACTCGCTGAGCCCGCGGCCGCGGCAGACTCCTCGTCTCGAAGCTGGCGGTATGCCGCCGCTAACGTGCCGTACACGACGATGAAAAAGCCACTGTTGACGACGGTCACCGCGACGTCAGAGAGGCTCCCGAGTCCGGCAACGTCGAGAATCGTTCCGACGGTGCCGACGAGCCCACCCACGACGCCGACGGCGACGACAAGCAGTGAGAGCTTGAGTCGATTCCCCCGGGCGAGCCCCCAGCTTCGCCGGAGGCTCCCGAGCGCGCCGCGGTCTTCGACGCCAGCTGCGAAGATGAACAAGAGAAACGATGCAGCGAGGAATATCCCGGGAAGCACCAACAGCACGAACCCAATGCTCACCGCTATCGAGACCACGAGGCCGCCGAGGAAGGTCGCGAGCGTCGCCCGGACGATTCGTCGGGAGTAGAGGGTCGATGGGAGCGTCGAGAGCTCACTCCGGGGACGCGAGAGGGCCCGGGCGAGGACGACGAAGTAGACGGTGCTCACGACGATACCGACGAGTGTGAGTGCGACACCGACTTCGGGTGGGAGAGGCAGTGAGAGCCCGGTTGACCCGGTCGCCGCCGCCGGTGCGGCCTCCGGCGGAAGGAACCCGACAATTGCGGTGTTGATACCGACCTGCGTCACGAGTTGTATCGCGAGGAGTCCCGCAAAGAGAGCCGCGCCGGTCGTCGAGAGTACGCGTCCGAGGCCGTCGCTGATCGCCCGGCCGAGTTGGAGGGCCATGTCAGTGTGCCTGCGTCGGTGGGGTAGTAAAACATTCGGAGTCGACCGATGCGATGGGATCACTCGCTCGCCGCGGCCGACACGCCGGTCACCCGCGGTCGCTCACGAGCCGGCCGATCGCCTCGCGAACCGACAGCCCCTCTGCAACCACGTCGCGTCGGTAGTGAACGTACACCGCCCCGAGCGGGGGCTGGATCACGTACGCCAACGCGATCGGGAGCACGGCTGCATCGGGAACCGCGTCGGCGGCGACGACGATCGCCAGTGCGATAGAGAGGTTCCGCATACTCGTTGCGTACACCAGGGCGATGGCCCGCTCGGTGTCTAAAAGCAGGCGACCCAGGCCGCTCCCGACGAGCAGGATCACGACGTAGAAGGCGACGAGCGGAGCGATCGTTGTCGCGGATGCGATCGGATCGGCGAGAATCTGCGTCGACCGGAGCGTCATCGCGACGAAGACGATGAGCATGACGCCGAGCGAAGAGAGCCCGCCGAACGTCGGCTTGAGTCGCTTGAACCCCTCTGGCCCGTATCGGCGGAGGAGCCCGCGCCGAGTGAGGTTTCCGGCGACCATCGGCACGACGACGACCTGCGCGAGCTGCCGGTACAACGCGGTGGGGTCGAAGCCCACGCTCGCGGGAACCAACACGGAGAGGTACGCGGGCAGGATGGCGACGGCCGCGAGGAGGTTGACCGCCATCGCGACCAGTGCGGCCTCTAAGTCACCGCCGGCTAACCCGGTCCACGCCGCCGTCATTCCCGAGGTGGGGATCAACGCGATGAAGTAGAGCCCGATCGCGTACTCGACGCTCCCGCCGAAAAAGAGCCGTGCGAGTCCGACCGCGACGAGGGGTGCGACTCCAAAGTTGACGAGCAGACTGAGGCCGACGGCCGCCGCGTGTTTTCTGACGTTGATGACCTCCTGCAGATCGATGTTGATCATCATCGGGTAGATCATCAAAAACAGGATGGGGACGACGGCCGCCCGGAGCAGCCCCTTCGTTCCGGTTCCTGCGACTTGTCCGAACGCCAACCCGGCGACAAGCGAGCCGATGACCACGTACAGGAGGTTGGACTTGAGCCCACGCAGTCCCTGACGTATCACGCGACGACACCTCCGTCCGTCTCACGCCAACAGAGTATTGTGCGTATTGTAGCTTCCATACAATTCCACATGACAGGTCGACACAAGAGTCTTTGGGACGGACGCGGTGTGCCACTAGTCGGTCGTGCGGTCGCGCTCGGCCGCAGCCGGGCGGTCGGCCTCCAGCTGTCGGTAGAGCCGGAGCAGTTCCTCGAGCAGAATCGCGTCTCTATCGCCTGGCACGTACTGGTGGTCGATGAAGTCCTCGGCGTCGCTGAACCGCCCCCGGAGCGCGAGCTTACGAACGAACGAGACGGACTCGAAGAACGGCGGGCCGTCTGCTGCCGCGTCGCTGCCGAGTGCGTGTTCGGCCTCCGGTAAGACGTCGGCGCGGATCTGCTCGTAGTCGATGGTCTCCGGCTCGTACGCGTCGACGAGCTGGGTCAACACGTAATCGGTCGAGAACCGGTAGAACTCGGACTTGCTCTCGAACTGCCCCGCGTCGACGAGCGCCTCGATCTCGTCGACGACCGACTCGGGGAATCGAACGGTACTCTTCACCATGAGGTCATATATCAGCGCGAACGATTTATACGTTCGTCAGACGGGTGCCGATAGCGCGTGGAGTTATCGTTCGCTTGGCGGGTCGCTCGTACGGTGGGAATCCTCGCGCTTCAGCGCGGGGAGGATGTCAACCAGCGACCAGCGCCCACGCGAGCGCGACGGCGACCCCACCACCGATGGCGCTGCCGGCGGCGTGCACCCGCAGTCGGTCTCGTGCGCGGTGCTCGTCGCTCCCCAATGCTGCGTCAACGGGACAGGTGTCGCTGCCGGCAGAACACTCCGGGAGGAGGTCGACAGCGACGTGCAAGAAGACGCCGGCGGCAACACCGAAGAGCAGGCCACGTACCACAGGCGACGGCGCCATCCCAACGATCCCGACCGGGAGTGCAACGAGACCCACCGCCGCAGCCGGGAGAAGGAGGGTCACGACAGCGCGGTCGTCGTCGGCTAACCGGCGGGCCGCGGCGTACCCGGCAGGGGCTTTGTGTGAGACGAGTGCGACGCCGAGAATCGACGTCAACGAGGGCATAGCCGAATAGATCGTGCCGATGATCGCGCCAGCGGCGAGCGCGTGTGCCGTCAGCTCTGCGGCGGTGCGATCGATCGGCAGGTCGTGGTGCGTGAGTCGGTGGCCGACCGCGTGTCCCGCGTAGCCGGCGAGGAACCCGGCGGCGATGCCGAGGCTCCCGAACCGGCCGTGTTGACCGAGCGCCTGCGGGATCAAGAACAGCGCCGTACTCGTCACCATCGCCCCGCTTGCGAGGCCGTACCCCCAGACGGTCTCGATAGGGCTTGCTGTCCGGGCGGCGCGTGCGCCGAGTGGCGCACCGATTGCCATCGCCGCGAAGGCGACCCACGAGATCGCGACCAGTTTTGGGGTCACCGCCGTCGCGAGCGCGATCGCCGAAAGGACAGCCAGCGCGACGACGCCCCCTCCCCCGAGGGCACGCTCAGAGACGTCGCCGACACCCCACCCAGACCGTGATCCGGTGACGTGTGGTCGATTCATTTGTGTACAATAGTAACTATACTACACAGATTAATAAATTGTGCGGGCGTCGTCGCCGACCCCACCTCACCCGCGGAGCGCCTCGACCGGTGGGTCGTTCGCGGCCTTCCACGCGGGGTAGAGGCCACTGAGCACGCTCGCACCGACCGCGAAGCCGAAGCCCCCCACCACGTATCGGGCGCTCGGCCACCCGAAGACCAACAACCGGTCGCCGGCGAGCACGTCGAAGACGACCAAGCCGACGCCGATCGAGAGTACGCCGCCGACGATGCCGCCGAGGACGCCCAAGAATGCCGCCTCCGCGAGGATCATCCGGAGGACCTCACCGCGGCGAATACCGACGGCCCGGAGCACGCCGATCTCGCCGCGGCGCTCGACCGTACTCATCAACATCACGTTGAGGATCGCCACGCTAGCAACGACGAGTGAGATCGAGCCAATCCCGAGCAACGCGAGGTTCAGCGTGTTCAGAAAACTATCGACGTCTTCTTGTGCGCTCGCGAAGCTCGAGACACTGAGCTCCTCGTCGTCTTCGTCGTTGAACTCGGCTTCGAGTGTGTCCGCGATCGCGGTCGCCGATGCGCCGTCCGCAGTGAGGATCGTGACGCTGTCGTACTCGGCGTCACCCTCGGCGACCGCGTCGATGGGGAGCACCAGCTCACTGCCGCCAGGGCCAAAGCCGCTGTCCGACTCGATGAGCCCGACGATCCGGTAGAGGCGGTCGTCGTACTCGACGGGATCGCCAATCTCGAGGCCAAGGTCGCTGGCGGTGTCGTCTGTCAACAGCGCCCCCGTGCGGAGGCGTTCTGGAGCCTGACCGGCCGACGTCTCGTATAGGGCGGCTGCGTCTGTCACTCCAGTCACCGTGACCCGTTGTGAGTCGCCGCTCCGCGTGGAGAGTGTCGTCGCATCGGAGCGCTGTGGGACGACCGTCCCGTCGACGACGACGCTCTCGATGTCGTCGAGCTGTGCCGCGGTCACACCATCGACGTCGCTGTCTGCACCCCCGCTCACGGAGACCTCGTTCGTGAGCGACCCGAGGTTCGTGTCCGCCTGCTGTTGGAGCGCGGCACCCGTCATGCCGAGCGAGGCGATGGCGATCACGCCGATGACGACGCCGAGCGTCGCGAGCGCGGTTCGGATGCGGTTCCGGCCGAGGTTCCGCCACGCCATCTTGGCGCTCGGGAACCGCCAGAGGAAGTCGGTCCCGCTCACGAAGACACCTTTCCGTCGACGAGCTCAACGACGCGGTCGGTGTACGATACCAACTGCTCGTCGTGGGTGACGGCCACGATGGCGACGTCTTCGTTCGTCTTCAGCGCAGTGAGCTCATCAAGGATCGTTTCGCCGGTGTCCCTGTCGAGATTCCCGGTGGGCTCGTCCGCGAGAACGATGTCTGGCTCATTGATCAGTGCTCGAGCGATGGCCACCCGCTGTCGCTGCCCGCCCGAGAGCTCGTCCGGCGTGTGCTCGAGCCGGTCGCCGAGCCCGACCCGCTGGAGCAGGTCGACTGCCCGGTCCCGTCGATCGACGTCGGTGTCCCACATCGACGGTAGCTCGACGTTCTCTGTCGCAGTCAACATCGGAAGGAGGTGAAAGTCTTGAAAGACGAACCCGATCACGGAGCGACGCTCTTCGGTGAGTTCGTCTTCGGTGAACTCCGTCACGTCGGTCCCTTTGAGTTGGACAGTGCCCTCGGTCGGCGTATCGAGGAGTCCGATCACGTTGAGCATCGTGCTCTTTCCCGACCCCGAAGGACCGATCACCGTGACCATCTCGCCGCGGTCAGCGTGGAAGTCGACGTCCGAGAGCGCCTCTATGGTCCCCTCACCGCTTTGGTAGCGTTTCGTCACGTTCGTGAGCTGGACGACAGTCACCCCCGGCGCCATCGGACCACCCCGAGTGCGGCGACGAGCACCGCGATCACGACCCCGATTATCACCGCCGGAACGCCGCCGCCGGAGTCGTCGGTTGTCGCTGCCGCGCTGTCGGTCGCCTGCGCTCCGGACGCACCAGCAGCTCCCGTCGTTGAAGAGTCGAGGTCGACCAGCTGCGTGTGGGTTCGGCGTTCGTTCTCGGCGATGTAGGTGATCTCGACCGGGATGCGCGAGACGTTCCCCGCCGTCTCGGCTGTGAGCTCGAACGTCGCGAACTCGCTCGCCTCGATGCTCCCGACGAAGTAGTCGGCCGCCGGCGATGTTGGCGTCACCGTGCTCGTGTTCGGTATCCGGACAAGCACCGAAGAGACGTCCGTGCCGCCGACGTTCGCGGCGTCGCCTTCGATCCGGATGCCGGTCGTCGTTGAGGTGCGCTCAACACTCGTGAGTCGGACCGCACCGAGCACGGTCTCGCGCTCGCCGAGGTCGATCACGTCGGTGACCGTGTGTGTCGCATCGTTTGCGGTGTAGGTGAGCGTGACCGTCACCGGTGTGCCCGCGACGGCGCGGGTGTCGAGCGCAACTGTCCGGTTCGTCGCTCGTGTAACGCCGTCGAGAAGCACCCGATCGATGACTGTTTGATTTGCCGACGCGGTGAGCGTCACGTCGGTCCAGTTGGTGTTACCGACGTTTTGGACAGCGACGTCGGTGACGCCGTACTGGTTCCCGGGAACCGTCGCGTCGAGTTGTGCGCGAACCGTCGGCGCGTCGACGTCGACGTAGACCGGTCGTTCGTACTTTGCGACTCCCGTCCCGTCGCTGTCTTCGACGTAGACGACGACAGAGAGCAACCGTTCACCGGGCTCTTCGAACCTGGTGGGGACCGACACAGTTAGCGAGCCGCCGGGGTCAACGCTGCTCACGTCGTCGACGCGGCTCAGAATATCGAGGGTGTCAGCGTCGCGGACCCGAATCGAGTCGACATCAACGCTGTCAGTACTGCTCTCGAGGTTCGAGACCGTGGCTTCGATGACCGTCGTCTCGTCTGCGACCGGGTCAGAGCCGCCTACGACCGTCGCGTCGATCTGGACGTTCTGCGTCGATTCTTGTGCCACGGCCGGGCCGACGCTGCCGGCGAGCATTCCTCCGAGGAGGGCGAACACGAGCAGGCCGGCGACGGCAGACGACCGAACGGTGCTCACGCAGTGGCCCTCCGTATCGCTCGCTGTCGGCGATGGGTGCACGCGTCGGGGTGAGTACCAGACAGTCGTCGCGGGAGAGTATTGCGGGGACGTACCACGATTGGGATTCGATGCGTTCCGTGAAATGGTTTGTGTTGTGCGTGAGGCGAGCGCTTGACAGCCGCTAGATGCTCGCCGCCCCGCTGGTGAAAAAGTAGAGGTACGCCCACCAAGCGTATCCGGCAGCGAGCACGAGCGCCGTGAGCACCTCGAGCACCGTCACGTACGTGTCACTGTGCGTCTCGCGGAACTCCTGGATCAGCTCGATCCGTCGCCACAACGGCATGAGTGGCTCTGGGATCAGCTCGTCGAGTCCGCCGACCTGGGCTGTCTCGACGCCATCTTCTGGAGCGTCGCCGCTCATTGTTCTACCCCCTGCGCGAACGGCAGCTGCAGTCCCCGGGCCATCACCTTCTCGGCGACGAAGACCGTGATGAAGACCGCGACACCGCCGAGCTTGACGGCCATCATCGGGTGCGTCATCACGAACACACCGAGTACTGTCAGCGCGGCGCGCACGAGCAGCAGCCGGCCCACAGAGAGTCTGAACGGGTAGTTCAGTCCGTAGATGATGGCGATCGCACCGAGCATGACGAGCCCACCGAGCAGCAGCGTGGCGCCGCCCGGTGTCATCGTGATCAATCCGGGGTTGTAGACGAACGCGACCGGGAGCACGAACAACGGGGCGGCAATCTTCATCGCCGCGCCACACGTTCGCCAGAAGTTCGCCTCGGCGATCCCCGCGGCCACCACCGCGGCCGTCGCCACCGGTGGTGTGATCCCGGCGAGGATAGCGGCGTAAAACATCGTATAGTGTGCCGTGATCTCGGCGACCCCGAAGTCGGAGACGAACGTCGGCACGATCAGGATCGCAACGATGACGTACGCGGCGACGGTCGGCATCCCGATCCCCATCACGATGGCGACTGCCATCCCGAGCAGCACGGCGAACAACAGCACCCCGCCGGAGAGGTTGATCATCAACAACGCGATCTTCGCTGGAACACCGGTAGTCGAAAAGAGGTTCACGGCACCGCTCACCACGACCAAGATGATGGCGATGGGCGCGAGGATGATCGCACCGCGGCGGAAGCCACGGATCGTGTTTTCGACCTGCGTCCGGAGCTCACCGACCGCGGATGTCCCCGAACCGTCGACGAGCCGCTGTAGCGGCGGCATCGCCACGCCGGTCGCGATCATCGCGAGGACCGTGTACAGCGCGGAGGTCATCACGGTGTACTGTGCGATCCCGAGGAAATAGATCAGGACGCCGAACGGCACCCCGAAGCGGATCGCCTCGAACACCTTCTGGTTGGACGTCATCGGGTCGTCGAAGAACTCGGAGAACTCCATGTCTTGGCTGCTCGAGTCGCTTATCGCCGTGTAGTGGACCGCGATGGCGATCGACGCCACGAGGATTGCCGCCGGCATCAGTCCGGCGACGACGATGTTGAGGTACGCCACGCCGAGGTACGACGCCATCACGAACGCGGACGCACCCATGACCGGCGGGAGCACCTGTCCGGCGGTGGAAGCGACGGCCTCAATACCCGCCGCGCGGTGGCCTGCCATCCCGCTCTCTTTCATTGTCGGGATCGTGAACGAGCCCGTCATCGCCGCGTTCGCGGTGTACGAGCCGTTTATCGACCCAATGACCGCAGACGAGAGCACGGCCGTCTGTGCCACGCCCGACCGGATGCGTCCGGCCGCGACGATCGCGAGCCGGAGGATCAGGTCGAACGCGCCGTATGCGAACAACAATCCGGCGTACAAGAGGAACGGCGCGATCCATGACGCAGTGAGCTGCGTCAACGAGCCGTAGAAGCCGTACAGGTCAGTGACCGTCGCCTGCAACAGTGTTATTTCGGTCATCCCCGCGTGCCCGAGCACGCCTGGGACAGCGTCGCCGTAGATGGCGTACGCCATCACGCCGATCACGAGTCCCAAAAAGAGGTTTCCGAACTCACGCCAGGTGAGGTACAGAAGCGAGACGATGATCAGCCGCGCGAGCATGTACTCATGTGGCGTCGCGAATCCCTGTCGGAGCAGGTACACCGTCTCGAAGTTCGTGAAGAAGTACGCCGAGGCGGTAATGAGCACTCCCGCAGCGGGGAGTAGTACTAGTGCATCGACCCAGCTACCTTCTTCGAGCGATTCTCGTGTCTCGTTGATCGCGTACACCGTGAGTACCCCGCCGACGAACAGCGTTCCGTACTTGACTGTCGAGAACGACTGCGTGTACGTCCACCAAAGTGCGACGAGCCAAAACAGCACGGCAGCGAGTGTGACGGTGACGTCAAGGCCGCGAAGCCAGCGTGCGGGGCCGTTGGGTTGTTCCGCGTGTGTGTCCATTGTTGAGTGAGCTAAATTGTACGGTAAGGTTAGTATGAATGCTCCGACTCTCGTGCCGCCACTGAGCCGCCCCGACGTAGGGCGTTACTCGCCGACTTGGAGGCTGTCGTCCCAGACACCCTCGTCTTCGTAGTACTGGACTGCACCGGGGTGCACGGGGGTGCTTTCTTGTGCGTACCCAAGCATGTCACCGGCGCCCTCGAAGTCGTTGAACTGTTCTTCACCCTCGTTCACGATGTCGTTGGCCTCGTTCACGACGCGACACAGTTCGTAGACGGCGTCGGCGTTGGCCTCGGGGTTGAACGTGTACAGCACCTCAAGGTCCCAGGTGAACACTTCGTCTGTGCCGATGTCCTGGGGCATCTCCCACTCGCTGTACGGCGTCGTCGTCGTCCCGGCGCCCGAGAACGACTCTGCGGACTCGATGAGCGCGTCCGTTGGCTCGACGTAGTGGATGTCGACGCGGGAGGCGATCTCCTGGACGAAACCGGTGTACCGAACGCCGGGCGTCCCGTAGGCGATGCTGGCGTCGATGCTTCCTTCCTCCATCGCGCCCGGCGCGTCGCCGACCGCCATGTTCTGGATGTTCATTTGCTCGTAGATGTCCGCGGTGGGCTCCTGTGACCAGACGTCGAGGGTGGTCCCACGCGTCGAGTAGCCCGGCTCCGCAGGGTAGACGTTCTTCCCGGCGAGGTCGTCGAACGTTTCGATGTCCGTGCCGTCACGGGCGATGATGTAGATGCTGTACGGGAACGCGCTGAACCCGTAGTACGGGAGCCGAGATACCGACTGCTCGGCGAACTGCCCCTCGTCGTTTTGCGCCTTGTTCAGCGAGTTGTTGTCGGTGATCCCGGCGTTGAACTGGTTCTGTGCCATCCGATAGATGGTGCCGATGTACCCCGGGCTCTCGATGGTCGAGTAGTTCAGGGTGTCGCTCTCCTGGCTTACCGCGCGCTCAACGGCCAGTCCGACGTCACGGGTTCCGCCGGCCGAGGTCCCGACGCGGAGCTCAAGGCTCGCGCTCTCCTCACTGCTGCTCTCGTCGCTCCCCGAGTCGCTTTCGGCGTCGCTGCCGCCGCTCTCACCGCCGGAGTCACCGCTTTCTTCTGTCTCTCCGCCCGAGCCGCCACCACCGCTACAGCCGGCGAGGCCGGTTACGCCAGCGACTGCGGTGCCGTACAGGAACTTTCGTCGGTCCACGGGTGTATCTGCCATGTACGACTGTGACGTTCACCCGGATACATAATAATGTATCTCTTTTGTTCAGGCAGAATAGATGATCCGGCGGCGATGGGTCGTGCCGCGTTCCAGATCGCTCGGTCAACTGTCAGTAGTCCATACATACGGCCCTGAAAAGCGGTGAGAAGCCCCTCTGTGTGAATGTTCGCTGCTGGTCACTCGGTGAGCGACACCGTCACTGGACACGATGCAGAAAGCATCACGGACTGTGTCGTGCTACCGAACAGCACTTTTCCCGTGGGGCTGCGCTTTCGGCCGCCCATGATGATGACGTCCGCGTCGTACTCGGCTGCGACCGCAAGGATCTCTTCGGTGACGTCGCCGTGTTCGCGCCGCGTCGATACCGAGACGCCGACGTCGGAGAGCGCGTCAACGACTGCCTCGACGCTCTCCGGGTAGTTCGACTCGTCCCAGACGTCTTCGGACCGTACCCGGCCGGCTTCCCCGGCTACATCGAACTCCTCGAACACGTTCAACACGAGTGCGTCTATCGACTCGGCCGCACTCGGCAGCGCGGTGACCGCCTCGGCGGCTGCCAGCGCGCGATCTGCGTCTTCTCCGACGGGAACGAGTACTCGGTACATCATACGCACCCTCAATATCGTCCCTGATAAACCTTCCTTCCGGGGCGTGGATCTCGGTGACGAGAGGGGTGGCATAACCGAGGCCGCACACCAGCGAGGGGCCAGTTTCAGTCACACCCTCTCTCATACGTGTGTAGCGGTGGTAGTGGAACTGGCACGACCGCCGGACACCAATTGGCCACACCCTCCCTCACACGTGTGTGTCTCTGGTAGTGCACCCAACATGACCGCACGACCGCCGGACACCAATTGGCCACACCCTCCCCAGCCGATTCGCGAGTCGCCCTTGGCGACTCGCTCATCCCTCGCACGCGCTCGCGGGCACGCCTTCGGCGGCTCGCGAGGCGCGCGCCACCGCAGTGGGTGAGTCTAGCCTATCGTGTCACTGGCGCCTCAACCGACCCGACCGACTCGACGAACGCACGAACGTGGTCTCCGGGCTCGATGGGTGCTGCACCGGGTGTGCCCGTGCTAAACAGGTCACCCGGCTCAAGCGTCATCACCCGGGAGTGGAACGCTACAATCTCCGCAGGCGGAAAGAGCATGTTGTCAACAACGTTTTCGGCTTTCACGACGCCGTCAATTTCCGTTCGGACCGAGAGTTTCGAGAGGTCCATCGGTGCTTCAGGCACCGCGATGACCGGTCCTGGAATGATGAACGTGTCGTAGCTCTTCGCGCGGGTGAGAAACCGCGGATTGCGCTGTAACACGTCTTCGGCAGTCATATCTATCACCGGCAGGTACCCGGCGACCACGTCGTCGACCGCATCGCGTTCGACGTTTCGACACGTACGACCCATCACCACGGCGAGTTCCGCCTCGGCCGTCACCCGCTCCGACTGTGTGGTGGACGGGAGTCGGATCGGACCACCAGGGCCGGCAAGCGCCGTCGACGGCTTCAGAAAACTCGCCGGTTCCTCAGGGCGATCCTCATCGAGGTCACCCGCGTGTTCCTCGTAGTTCAGTCCGATTCCCCAGAGCTTCCCGAAACGGTCAAGCGGCGGCCCGAAGGTGAGGTCCTCGCGGGGGACGCGTGCGGTCGGTGCTGTATCGAGGTCACCGAGAGTGCCGGCGGCGGCGCGGGGCAGCGCGGCGCGAACGCTGTCAAGCTCCGGCTCGACCGCCGCGAGCGGCACGAATCCATCCTCGTCGCCGAGGAGTGGCCGGCCCGTCGAAGTGCGTGCGAGGTACTTCATTCCTCGCGGTCCGTCCAGAAGTCGAACGAGCGACCCGGCGCGAAGACGTCGAGACCGACCGCCAACTCCTCACCGGTGTTCTCGACGCGGTGTGGCTCATCAGACTCCAGTAACACCGAGTCGTTCGGTGCGAGCGTGACCGAGTCGTCTGGGGTCACCACGGTGAGTTCGCCCTCCAGACAGAGACACACCTGCTCGTTCGCGTGGTCGTGCATCGGCGAGGTGTGTCCCGGCGGCTTCTCGAACCACTCGAAAGAGAACTGGTCGCTGCCGGCCATCGACACCCGACGCCACCCTTCGTCCGGCTCATAGGTCTCAGCCTCGTCGAACGGGACTGGCTTCATCGCCACCACTCCGCACGTCCCGACGTCTCGCCGGAAGTCTCGTGACTCATGCTGCGGACCATCACGGAGATCCCTGATAATCTTTCGGTCACGGGCGATTCACTCCGGGACGAACGACGCGGTTCCGTCGGTGAACCCGACCGAGACGTCGGGGTCAACGACTGTTGCCGCCGACGGGAGGTCCGCGACGACCGCCTCGGAGACATGGAGCTCACCGAGATCCTCGGTGTTTCGGATCCAGACGATGCGGGCAGTCTCTGGGTCGTACCCCCCCAGCGCGGCACAGGCGGTGCGGAGCGCGAACTCGTCATCTGGGGCGACGACCGGCAGCTTCGATTTCGCGAGTGAACCACTCGTGAGCGCGTTCGCGTACGCCTTCTGTACGTCGAGCGCGTCGACCGCAGACCGCCGGGTGAGGTCGGCGAGGCCGAGCCCGTTGCCGTTCCCTTTCGTCGCCTCAGTCAGTCCACGGACGTAGATCAAGTCGATGGCCGGCGTCTCGGGATCGGGCGCGTTGAGCACGCGGTATCGGCCGATGACGTTGGTGTCCATCCCAGCGCCAGATATCTCCTTGCCAATCTCGTCGACGACGAGTAGGTCGACGTCTTCGACCGGCAGCGTCGCCATCTCGTCGTACGCGCGCCGCAACAGTGCCGGCTCTCGGTCGAGAAACGACCCGGCCGGGACGGCCTCGACGTGCGTGAGCTCTTCGTCGAAGTTCTCTATCAGTGCGAGCCCGCCAAGCAACGGGATCGTCGACTCGATGGCCTCGAGTGCGGCCGAGAGCGTCTCGACGTATCCCTCGGCGATGGCGGCGGAGTGAAACGACTTCGCACCGCGCTGCTTGCCGAGTCCGACGACCGTCATCTTCGCCAGCCCGCTCTCGATCGGGCCGGTAAAATTGGTGTGGGCTTTTATCCGATTCACGACGACCACGCCGTCGGCCTCGCGTGCGGCCGCCGCGACGTATACCGGAACCTCGGTGTCGCCCACCGACACGGTCGCAATCTGCTCGGCGTCCATCCGGGCGTCGATCGGAGCGCCGAGCCGTTCCTCGTCCATGCCCAGCGAGGCGAGCACCTCTCGTTGGCCCGCCGCGGTCGCCCCCCCGTGACTCCCCATCGCCGGCACCACGATTGGCTCGAACCCACGGTCGGTCGCCCACATGACGGCCGCGGCTGCGACGTCATCGATCTGATGGATGCCGCGGCTCCCGACGCCGATGGCGACAGTCGCCCCCGGCTCAAGCCCCGAGACGTCGAGCTCGTCGAGCTCCTCGCGGGCGACCGCGACAGGTGCATCGAGGGTCTCACTCGGTGGTTCGTACCGCACGCGGGCGAACGACGGGAGCGGCTGCGGGTCGATCAAGTGGTCGACATCGCCGCGGGTGGGAAACTCCATAGGTGCGGCGTCGGCCGGGAGCCACAAATAGTGATCGCGTGCCGGTCCCGTGCGGCGGTTGCCCGTATACAGAATTATTTATCAGTAGGGATATCGGCTCAGGCATGGAGATAACAGCAGTCGAGTCATTTCCGATCAAGCTCCCGTTGGAGTCGCCCGTTTCCTTCTCCAACCGGACGCTCACCTTTCGGGATCACGCCATAACGTACGTCAGAACCGACGAGGGCCACGAGGGAGTTGGTTACTCGCTCGGGTACGAAGGGGCCCCACTCATCGCCGAGGCCGTTGAGTCGTTGTTGCGACCGATGCTGCTCGGTGAAGACCCACGCGACACCGAACGGCTCTGGCACGAGATGTACAACGGCACCGTCCAGATCGGTCGGACCGGGCTGTTGTTGCGCGCCATCTCGACGGTCGACATTGCGCTCTGGGACGTGAAAGGCAAGGCCGCCGGCGAGCCGCTCCACAGGCTGCTCGGCGGCCACTCGACGTCGGTACCTTCGTACGCCAGCGGCGGCTACTACCGCGACGAGAAGGGCCACGAGGCGCTTCGTGGAGAGATGCGGCGGTACCTCAATGAGGGTCACGACGTGGTGAAGATGAAAGTTGGACGGCTCTCGGCCGCCGAAGAGGCTGAGCGTGTTGCCGCCGTCCGTGACGAGATCGGCGACGACCGTACCCTGCTTCTCGACGCCAACGGCGTCTGGAAGTCGAGCACAGAGGCGCTCCGAAACTGTCGGGCGTTCGCCCCGTACGACCCCTACTTCATCGAGGAGCCGGTCATGATCGACCGCGTCGAGACGATGGCGACGGTCAACGACGCGATCGACTACCCCGTTGCCACCGGTGAGTTAGAGGGAACTCGGCACAACTTCGCGCGGCTGGTCGACTCGGGCGCAGCCACGATCCTCCAGCCGGACGTCACTGTCTGTGGCGGGATCACGGAGTGGCTCAAGATCGCCAACTACGCTGCGGCATACGACGTACAGATAGCACCCCACTACAACTGGAACATCCATGCGTCACTGCTCGGGGCGATCGAGAACGGCCTCTGGGTCGAGTACTTCTACCGTGACATGGACGTGAAAGCGTTCGACGACGTGGTGTCGGATCCGGTCCGGCCCGGCGACGACGGCGTCATCGAACTCCCGGACCGACCCGGCCACGGCGTGCCGCTAGATACTGATGCGCTCGAGACCTACACCTGGACATGAGAGACTACTCCTCACACATCGAACGGCGGGACCCAGCACGCGACGTCTCGATCACGAGCCTCGACGCCTGCGTCGTCGAGGGGAACTTCGAGTGGAACCTGATCAAAGTCGAGACGGACGCGGGTGTGACCGGTATCGGCGAGGCGTATCGCGGCGGTGGCGTTCCGGAGCTCGTCGAGTACACGAACCGCTTCCTCGTCGGCGAGAACCCGCTGGACGTCGAGCGACTCGTCCGATACATCTTCCAAGAGATGTCTGGTCACGGCGGAACCACCGGCAAGGTCGTAACGGCCGCCTCCGGGATCGAGATCGCGCTGTTGGACGCGGCCGGGAAGATCCTCGACCTCCCCGTCTACCAGCTGCTCGGCTCGAAGTACCGCGACGAGGTGCGGCTCTACTGTGACTGTCACGCCGGCGAGGCGTACGCCGTCGAAGACGGCGCCACCGCCTACGCCGAGGCCGAGGCGTACTCACCGGAGGCGTACGCCGCCGAGGCAGCCCGCGTGACTGACATGGGCTTTGACGCGCTCAAGTTCGACCTCGACCTCCCCGCGGACAACGACCCGGACCCGTACAACGGCCGACTGACGAACGCCGCGATCGCTGAGAAGCGCAAAATCGTCGCCGCTGTCCGTGAGGAAATTGGCAACGAGATCGACCTTGCGTTCGACTGTCACTGGGATTACTCCGTTGAGAGTGCAAAACGGCTCGCCTACGAGTTAGAGCCGTTCGACCTGATGTGGCTCGAAGACCTCGTGCCACCGGAGAATATGGCGGCCCAGACGGAGGTCACGAAAGCGACGCGCACACCCGTTGCCACCGGCGAGAACCGCTTCCGCGTCTTCGAGCTCACAGACCTGATCTACGACCACGGCATCGATGTCGTCACACCCGACCCGGCCACGGTCGGCGGGCTCAACGAGACGATGCGAATCGCCGACCGCGCCGAAGAAAACTACATACCAATGTCGCCACACAACGTGTGCAGCCCGGTCGGGACGATGGCGTGTGTCCACCTCGGCGCTGCGGTGCCGAACTTCGACCTCCTCGAGTTCCACGCGCTCGAGGTGCCGTGGTGGGACGACCTCCTCATCCGCGAGGAGCCCCTCATCGACGACGGCGTCATCCAAGTCCCGGAGGCGCCCGGATTAGGAATCGAACTCGACGAGTCGGTCGTCGACGAGCACCTACTCGACGGGACCACTGGCTGGTGAGCACGACAGGGCACCGTGTGTGACCGGTCGGATCCGTGCGTGTCGTACACGCGGTGCCGGCCACACGCAGCTCACGCGATCTGATTCTGTAGGGTGTCGTACGTCCCCGTCTCGGCGACTCGATCGAGGTTCTCGACGAGTATCTCCGCTCGTCGCTCGAAGTACTTCGGGGTGTGACCGGCGGTATGGGGGGTGATGAAGACGTTCTTGAACCCCCACAGTGGGTGGGACTCCGGAAGCGGCTCCGGGTCGGTCACGTCGAGTGCCACCCCGTGGATCGTATTCGATCGGATGGCGTCGACCAGCGCATCGGTGTCGACGACCCCACCGCGCGCGACGTTGACGACGATCGCGTCGGTTGGGAGCGCCTCGAGTGCAGCCGCGTCGATCAGATTGCGCGTGGTCTCGGTAAGCGGACACGAGAGCACGAGGATGTCAGTCTCGGCGAGCGCCGGGAGCAACGCATCGTAGCCGACGACTTCGTCTGTCGGCCCGCCCGCGGATGGGCTGTGGCGCACGCCTATTGTCTCGACATCGAACCCGGCGAGTCGCGAGACGATCGTCTCACCAATCGCACCCAGCCCCACGACCGTGACGGTGCTGCCGGCCAGCTCGGTGAACGACTGGAACCGCCGCCACTCGCGGCGTCGCTGTCGCCGTTGGCCCTCGTCGAGTCGGCGGACGAACGTCAGTATCCACCCGAGTACGTGCTCGGCGATGTTGGGACCATGAACACCGGAGGCGTTCGTGACGGCGACCCCCCGAGATTCGAGCTCCTCGAGCGGGAGGTGGTCGACCCCGGCGGAGTTACACGCAAAGAGTCGGAGCGCCGTGGCGGTCGTGAGGTCCGACTCAGACAGTCGCTTGCCCGCGACGACCGGTGTGCTTGCCAAGAGTCGACGCCGGTCGGCAGCGGTCCGAGCGAGCGCGACGGTGTGGTCCGGGAGCCGTCGGTCGAGGATGTCGGCGTACTCGGCGGCCGGGATGCCGTGTGCGTCGTGGTCGAGCACCGCGACGTCGACGACGGACGGATCGGAAACGGACGACTCGGTGGGCATGATGTGTGGCTCGCCGCCAACCCACAAAGTACCGCGGGTGGCGGCGAGTCGGACCTGAACAGCGGGAAACGCGCGGACATGGGGTGGAAGCAAGCGGACGCGGAGGTGAGGAACACGGCTGCCGGGCACTCACGATGCGGATTCCCACTCCGCCATGCGGATCGGCGGAGCGCGACTCATCGCGAGTAGACAGCCGATGCCGACGACGGCCCCGATGATGCCGGTTGCCAAGCCGACAAGTCTCACGGCCGGGACAAACGCCATCTGCGCGCTTGCGACGGCGATCGCGGCGCCCATGGCTATCGGCGTCAGCGTCGCGGCCGCGCGGCCGCTCCCTTCGCTCAGGCTCACGAGCCCACCGCGTAGTCCGGCCGGTGCCAGCGTCGTCACGACGCTCCGATACATCGAGAGCACGAGGCCGAACCCGGCACCCATGAGGACGACGCCGACCGCGGCGATCGGCAGGCTCGTGGCCAGAAACACCGCTCCGAGGCCGACACCCATCGACGCGTTTGCCGCGACGAGCGGGTACAGTCGTGACTCGAACCGAGCCGTGATTCGGCCAGTCTGTGTCGCCGCGAGCGCGTAGGTGAGACTCGCCAGGGCCGCGAGCAGCCCGGCCTGTGCGGGCGTCCCGCCGAGGACGTCGACGACAACGATCGAGTTGTACGTCAGAAAGCCAAACCACGCGAGGTTCGCGGTGCCGCGGGCGACGACGATCGTCCACGCGCGCCGGTGTGCGAGCAGCCGTCTGAGCCCCGCGAGCTGGTCGCCGAGGTCGGCGCCTGACCCCGCTGTCGAGTCCGGGTCCATCGGTTCTTCGAGATTCCTGTAGACGATCACCGCGATGGGGAACGCGACCGCATAGAGGAGAAATGGGTACCGCCAGCTGACCCCGACGAGAACGCCGGCAACAAGCGGGAACGCGGTCTGTGAGAGCCCCGAGCCGGTGAATCGGAGCCCCTGTGCGGTCGCCTCTTTGGTCCCCGTGTAGAGGTCACCGAGGCTGGTGATGATGATCGGTGTGAGTGCGGCGAACCCGATCCCCTGGAGCAGCCGTAAAGCGATTGCGGCGCGGAAAGTGTCGACGAAGGCGATGGCCGTCCCCGTCAGCCCGAACCAGACGAGTCCGAACACCAGCACCGGGCGACGGCCGTACCGGTCGGATATCACCCCGGCGATCGGGATGACGACCACGGCCGGCCCGGTGAACGCCGACATGAGGAGTCCCACGTTGGCCGCGGTCGCACCGAGCGGCTCGACGAGCGACCCGAGCACTGGAGAGAGGAGGGCCGTGCCAAGCGGCGGAAGCACGTTCACGAGAAGCAAGAGCTGGAACGACCGCTCACGGACGATTCCCGACTCGGTACCGGCGATCGACGGCGTCGAAACCACGGTGTGCTGGTGGAGGCAACTCCGCTACATGTGGCTACGTTTTCCGGCAGAGACCGGGGGTTCGGCCGGGGGAGTGACGACGCTGGCGACAGGCCGACCCCGGCGAGGTGTCCTATCGACGGGCAGTGATCCGCGCGGCCGCGACGCCGAGGACGAGAAGCAACACGCCGATGAGTGCGTTGACGGCGATACCAGCGATCGACCCGTCGGTCGCGTTGACGGCCGCGACGCCGAAGAAGATGGCCGCACCGAGGAGGTGCACCGCGACGACGGCGGTCGGGACGTTCGCGCCGACCTCGAACCCGAGTTCCATACTCTCGGTACTGACCCGGGCAGCAAAAACACGGTGGTGTGTGCCGGCGACCACTGGCTTCGGGTCGGCGTTGCCCGCGTCTCTTCGCCTCCCGACTCGGCGCGCTACTCCTCTGGAACGAGCCCGGCTGCACGGAGGTCGTCCGTGAGCCGACCGTCACCGTGTTTCGCGTACGCGTCGGGCGTGTACGTCTTGATCTCGAGTGCGTGTACCGATCGCGTCATGTGGTCGCCGACGGCGTCGTAGACGCGCTGGTGTTGGTCGACGAGTGACTCGCCCGCGAAGGCCGGAGAGACGACGATGACCCCGAAATGGGCGTCTTCTTCCTCGTGGTTGTGGGCCCGAGGCATGCTGACGTGCGCGACCGCGTCGGGAATCGTGGTCTCGATCAGGTCTGTGATCGTCTCGGTGTCGATGGTCATATCCACCGTCTGACCCGAACGAGCAAAAACCGACCGGACGTCCCGGATGGTGGACACCGTCGGTGACGACAGCCACGGGTGACGAACGATCCGCCTAAATCCCTTGCCGAACGACGCAGTGACATGTCCCCCGACGACGCCGGCGGAGTCGTGACGCCCGGAGACGCCACGACGAGGAGGCCGACGTGAGCGGTGACGAGGAGCTCGCGAAGGACCTCAGTCTCCTCGCGGCGCTCACGATCGGCATCGGTACCATGATTGGAGCCGGTATCTTCGTGCTGCCCGGTACCGCCGTGGCCCGCACGGGACCGCTCGCTGCCGGGACGTTCGTGCTCGGTGGGGTGATCGCGTTGTTCACCGCACTTTCGGCGTCCGAACTCGGTACGGCGATGCCGAAGGCCGGCGGCGCGTACTACTACGTCAACCACGCGCTCGGCCCGATGTTCGGCTCCGTGGCGGGGTGGGCGAACTGGCTCGGCTTAGCGTTCGCCTCGGCGTTTTACATGTATGGCTTCGGTGAGTACATCAACGCCCTCGTCGGGCTCTCTGCGGTCGGCGTCGGGCCGATAACCCTCGAGGCGGCACAGATCATCGGGCTGATCGGCGCGCTGGTGTTCATCGGCGTGAACTACGCGGGCGCAAAAGAGACCGGCGGGCTCCAGATCGTTATCGTGTTGCTGTTACTCGCCATCCTCGCGCTGTTCACCGTCGTCGGGCTAGCGAACGCCGAGCTCTCGTCGCTTCGCCCGATTGCTCCGCCCGGAACCCCGGGTGCGGTGTTACCGGTGACGGCAGTCGTCTTCGTCTCGTATCTCGGGTTCGTCCAGATCACCTCGGTCGCAGAGGAGATCAAAAACCCCGGGCGGAACCTCCCGCTCGCGGTCGTTGGCTCGGTGCTCATCGTGACTGTCGTGTACGCGCTGTTCCTCGTCGTGTTGCTTGCGGCAGTGCCGACCGAGCTGGTCGCCGACAACGACACCGCCGTCGTCGACGCGGCGCGGCTGCTGTTCGGGGGCTACGAGGTGTTCGGCTACTCACTCGGCGCGGTTGGGGCGGGGCTGTTGTTGTTCGGCGGGCTGCTCGCGACGGCCTCCTCAGCGAACGCCTCGATCCTCTCGTCGTCACGAATCAACTTCGCGATGGGTCGCGAACGGATCGTGACGCCCCGGCTCAACGCGATCCACGACCGGTTCGGCACGCCGTACCGATCGATCGCATTGACCGGCGGACTCATCGTTGCGTTTCTGTTCGTCGGCGGCATCGAGCCGCTCGCTACCGCCGGCTCGGTGTTACACCTCATCGTCTACGGCCTGCTCAACCTTGCGCTGATCGTGATGCGCGAGTCGGGCGCGGAGGCGTACGACCCCGACTTCGAGGTGCCGTTGTACCCCATCGTTCCGGTCATCGGTGCCGTGTCGTCGTTCGCGTTGATCGCGTACATCAGCCCGCAGATCGTTCTCCTCTCGATCGGACTGGTCGCGTTCGCGCTGGCGTGGTACTTTGTGTACGCCCGCCGCGAGGTCGAAGGCGCAGGCGTCCTCAGTGATTGGATACTCGACCGAGCGGGAGACCTCCCGGACGGAGCCGTCTCGGCCGCGACAACCGTCCAACCCGAACAAAGCGACTACCGGGTGTTGGTGCCGCTCGCGAACCCACACACCGAAGAACACCTGATCACCTTGGCGTCGGCGATCGCGAAGCGACACGACGGCACCGTTGTGGCGGTCAACATCGCGAATGTGCCGGATCAAACCCCCCTAGAGGCAGCCAGAGAGCGGGGTGCATATGAGGCCGCCCACGACCTGCTCGACCGTGCGGAAGCCGACGCCGAGACGTTCGGCGTCGACGTCGAGACCCACGTCGTCCTCTCACACCGGGTCTTCGAGGAGGTGTTCGACGCGGCGCGGACGTACGGCGCAGACCTCACCGTGATGGGCTGGGGTGAGAACGCTCACGGCTCGCCCGGGCGGGCCGAGTCGGCGATCGACGAGTTGGCACAGTCGCTGCCGTGTGACTTTCTCGTGTTCAGAGACCGCGGCTTCGACACCGAGCGCGTGCTCGTACCCACCGCGGGTGGGCCCGACTCGGCGCTTTCTGCAGCCGTCGCTCGCACGCTCCGCGCGGAGTTCGGCGCGACGGTGACGTTACTCCACGTCGCCGACGACCACGAACGTGGCCGCGCGTTCCTCGAGGCGTGGGCCGAGGAGAACGGACTCGAGGACGCCCGCCTTGTGGTCGAATCCGGCGACGTCGAGTCGCGCATCGCCGAGGCGGCCCGCGAGGCGACGCTGCTCGTCATCGGCGCGACAGAGAAGGGACTGCTCTCGCGGCTCGTGCGCGGGTCGCTGGTGCTCGAGGTGTTGTACGACGTCGACTGTTCGGTGCTGCTCGCCGAGAAGCGACACGACCGCGGGCTCATCGACCGACTCTTTGGTGGTGGTTCACGGGCCCGTGACCCGTCGTACGCCGACATTGGTGTCGAAACCGAGGCACGAACGCCCTCGGTCGAAGCGTCGATCGAGACGGAGGAATCGGACGACGACGCCGGTACCGATGTAGAAGACAAGAACGACGGGACCGCCTCGACTGACGCCGCCGACTGACGCCAGCAGTCACGCCAAGAGGCCAGTCCGTCGGAGCTCTGTGCGGATCGCGGTGCGCTTCACGATCGCGAAGCCACCACAGACGAGGACGAACCCGGCCACCGTATTCGATTCGAGTCCCTCTCCCAAAACCAACCACCCCGAGAGCGCCGCAAATACGGGGGCAACGTAGGAGACGAGGTTGATCTCGATCGGGCCGAGCTGATCTAATAGTCGGAAATACAGCAGGTAGCCCGCACTGCTTGCGACCACCGCGAGGTAGCCAAGCGCAAGCACGGCTTCCGTCGTCCATACGATCACAGCGGGCGACTCGCCGATGGCGGCCGCAGCGAGGTGCATGACCCCCGCCCCCAGGAGCATCGCCCACGCCTCCATCGTCTCGATCTCCAGATCGGTGTCGAGCGCGCGAGTGATCACCGACCCGAGTGCGAAGGCGGCAGCAGCGAGGAAGACGAGGAACTTCGCGACGGTCCCGCCGGCCGTCAGGTTGGCTGGGTCCGGCGCGGCCAACACGACAGCACCGACGAGACCGACGAAGAGGCCGATGACGCCGAGCGGTGTGAGTCGTTCTGCGGGAAGGAGCACCCGCGCGAATACCGTCGTCAACACCGGTGAAAGACCGACGATGACGGACGCGACCGCGCTCGTCACGGCAGGGTCGCTTTCACCGACGAACAGGAGGGCGTGGTACGCCGCGATGATCAGCGTCGCGCCGGCGATGACGACGGTCCACTCATCGCGCCCGCGAGGCAGGGGGTCGTCGGCGACGAGCCACGCGTAGCCGAGCATGGTGACTCCAGCGACGTCATACCGGATCGCAGCGAATAACACTGGCGGAAAGTACACTAACCCGGCGTTAATCGCCATGAACGCCGATCCCCACACGGCGGCGAGCACAAAGAACAAAGCGAGGGTTCGGTACTGAGACACGCTGCGTCTGGGTGCGGGGTAGCTCAAACCCTTCCGAAAGCGGCGGGGTTGGCCGAGGACGGGTGACAGCGCCGCCGGCTCACCGGATGTGGAAGCGGTTATCCTCGCGTGCGACGACGCCGACGTCGGCGAGCCGGCCGAGCGCGTCGCGGACCGCCCGCGCCGGGGCACCAACCTCGTCTACGACGGCCTCAAGCGTTCCGTCGGTCTCGACGAGCGCCGTCAGGACGGCTGCATAGAACCGACTATCTGCGGTGGTACCGAGCCGGTCGTCGATCTCTGCGAGCGCCTGCTCGACGCGTCCGTGGATCCATCGCTTTGCCACCGACAGCTCTCGGTCTAACTCGCGGAGCCGACCGTACTCGGCGGCGAGGTCGGCGATGTCGTCTGCTCGACTGCCGTCGCCCGGGTCGTCGATCGAGAGGTGCGGACAGCGGCCAGACATATCCAGGCTGCTGCTTGCGGGATACGCGCTTTTGGCGCCGAAGCCGTACGGTGAGACGCTCACCTCGAGTCGGAGGCTCCGAGTGATACGGAAGTACTTTCGGCGCTGGTCGTCGGTCGTCGACTCGATCAGGCCGGCCTCCTCGAGCTTCCGAAGGTGGTCGATGACGGCTTTCGGACTCACCCCGAGGTACTCAGAAATCTCCGTGACGTAACAGGGTTTCTGCGAGAGGAGCCGGAGGATCCGACGCCGATTCTCGTTGCCGAGGAGATCGAGCAGTACCGCGGAGTCCATTAACATCTCGTTAGTCTTCTGTACGTAAATCGTTGACTCATACGGCCGCGGTCACAGTGGGAAGCGTCATTACGCCGCGTCCAGGACGATGAGCCATGCGCGCAGCACTCGTCATCCTCGACGGCTGGGGCCTCGGTCCTAACTCTGAGCACCGAACCGAACACGAGCCGCCGGAGCCGCAAGCGGCGGGCGACCCGGGTCGCGACGCGGTCCTAACCGCGGAGACGCCAACGTTTGACGCCATCGCTCGCGACGACGCGTACGGATCGCTCATCGTACACGGCCGGCACGTCGGGCTCCCGGAGGGCCAGATGGGGAACTCGGAGGTCGGTCATCTGAATATCGGCGCCGGGCGGGTCGTCGAGCAGGCGTACACACGGATCACAGACGCCCTCGAATCGGGCTCGTTCCGGGACAACGACGCGATTACCGGTGCGTTCGAGCACGTCGCGTCGACCGGTGGGCGCGTCCACCTCATGGGACTCGTGAGCGACGGTGGTGTCCACTCACACGTCTCACACCTCACCGCGCTCATCGAGGCAGCCGCAACCGTAGGTGTCACAGCGACGACCCACGCGTTCACCGACGGCCGCGACACCGCGCCGGCGATCGCAGACGAGTTCCTCGAGACCGTCGCCGACACGGCCGCCGAGTGTGGAACCGGGGCCGTCGCGACGGTCACCGGTCGGTACTATGCGATGGATCGCGACGAGAACTGGGATCGAACCCGTCGCGCGTACGACGCCATCGTCCGGCGTGAGGCCGATCACGTGGCCGATTCGGGGGTTGAAGCCGTCGAAGCCGCACACGCCCGCGGCGAGACGGACGAGTTTATCGAGCCGACGGTCGTCGCGGACGAACCGGCGCTCGCGGACGGTGACGCGGTCGTCTTCTGGAACTTCCGCGCGGATCGCGCCCGCCAGCTCGTGCGGCTGCTGACCGAGACGGAGCCAACGTGGGAGGTCGACCTGGACCAGCCCGACGTTGAGATGGTGACGATGACCGAGTACGACGAGACGTTCCCGTTCCCGGTAGCGTTCCCCCCCGAGCTCCCGGAGGGAACGCTCGGGGAGGTAGTCGCAGACGCCGGCGGGACCCAGCTCCGCATCGCCGAGTCCGAAAAGTACCCACACGTCACGTACTTCCTCAACGGGGGCCGTGAGGTCGAGTTCCCGGGCGAGACGCGGTCGATCATCCAGAGCCCGGACGTCCCGACGTACGACGAGCAGCCAGCGATGTCGGCGCCAGCCGTCACCGACGAGGCGATCCGAGTGATCGAGACCGAGGATCCGGACCTCGTGGTGTTGAACTACGCGAACCCGGATATGGTCGGGCACACCGGTGACTTCGAGGCGGCCGTCGAGGCGGTTGAGGCGGTCGACGGGGAGCTCTCGCGGCTGCTCGACGCCATCGCGGATGCCGGCGGCCACGCCGTTGTCACCGCTGACCACGGCAATGCCGACGACATGGGGACCGACGCGGACCCCCACACGGCACACACGTTCAATCCGGTACCGTTCATCTATCGTACGCCCGCGGGTGACGACGGCGGGCACACGGTCCGGAGCGGGGGGTCACTCTGTGACGTTGCTCCGACGATCCTCGAACTCATGTCGCTCACACAGCCATCGGTGATGACCGGCGAGTCGCTTCTCGAGTGAGCGGAGCGGCCGCGACCGCCAGTCTATTGACATCGCCAGCAGGTCGACGCCAATCGCTCGTCGCCGACGCCGAGTTTTATTCGTCGTCTCGGACCGCACCCGTCCCGGGGCGGTCTGTCGCGGCTAGGTCGATTACACCGCCAGTGAGGTCAACACCCTCGTACGGATCTGTCTCGAGTAGCAGCGAGCCGTCGAGGTCTGTGTAGTCCACCAACGGGGCGAGGTGTGTAGCGGCCGCGATGGAGGCGTTCGACTCGATCATACAGCCGAGCATCACCTCGAGCCCGTGTGCCCGCGCCGTTGCGATCGCCCGACGGGCCTCCGCGAGCCCACCCGTCTTCATGAGCTTCAGGTTCACGATGTCACAGCGGTCTGCGACCGCGGGGACGTCGGCCGCTGTGACACACGACTCGTCTGCGGCGATCGGCAGTGCCGACCGCTCGTAGACGAACCGGAGGCCCTCGCGGTTCGATGCCGGTACGGGCTGTTCAACAAACTCCGCGCCGAGGTCCGCGAGCCAGCCGCTTTTCGTCACCGCCTCCCGTGGTGTCCACGCCTCGTTCGCGTCGACCCGGAGCGTTGCCGCCGGAGCCGCATCGCGCACCGCCTCGACGATCTCACGGTCGCGGTCGCCGCCAAGTTTTACCTTCAGAACCGAGTACCCCGCCTCGGCCGCGGCCGCTGCCTTCTCGCGCATCCGCGCGGTAGTGTCGATACCAACGGTGAACGAGGTGTCTGGCGTTGCCGACGGATCGAGTCCCCACAGCCGGTACAACGAGAGGTCGACCCGCTTTGCGGCGAGGTCCCACATCGCGATTGACACCGCACACCGCGCAGCCGGGTTGTCCTCGACAGTTGAGCGCATGCGGGCCTCAATCTGTTCGAGCGCGTGTGGGTCACCAACCGACTCGACGTCCACAAGCAGGTCTGCAAGCACCGCGGCGACGGTATCGGCCGTCTCACCGTAGTGTTTAGAGGGCGCCGCGCCGCCGACACCGGTGTGCCCGGCGTCGTCGGTCACCGTTACAATCAGGTTTTCCGCGTCGGTCTGAGTGCTCCGGGAGATCGTAAACGGATCTGCGAGCGGGAGTGTCACCCGCTCGGTGGTCGTCTCGAGGGTCATTCGCCGAGCCCCGCGTCGACGATACCATCGACGATCCGGTCGGCACCGTCACGCACGGGGTCGGCCGTGGGGACGTCGAGTGTCTCGGCGACGTCGGTGACGGCCACCTCGGCCGCCACGTCGTCGTCAATCGACTTCGTGTTCACCGCGCCGGCGACGACATGGGTCTCGTGGACCGGCGCCGCGAGGTCCTCGTAGAGGTTGACGTAGTCGGCGAGCGGCGGGATCGCGACCGACTCGTAGCCGTGGATCGCGTCGCGGCCGGCCGCGTGACACAACACGAGCCCGTCGGCCATCGCACCGTGAAGGATGCCGCAGGTGACTGCCGAGTACGCCGGGTGAACGATCGTTCCCTGGCCTTCGACGACGAGGAGGTCGTGGTCGTCGCCCGCCGTGAGAATGAGATCCTCAACGGCTCCCGCGGTGAAATCGGAGACCACGCGGTCGATCGGGGTTCCCCAGCCGGCGATCATGATTCCCGTCTGGCCCGTGGGCACCAAGGCGGCGTCGATGCCGCGGTCGCGTGCTGCCGCGACGATCTCGAGTGATGCGGTCATCTTGCCGACCGAACAGTCCGTCCCGACGGTGAGCACGACATCCGCATCGACGTCACCAGACTGGCCAGTCGCGACCCCGATGTCGTCTGGTGGCCGGCGAACGTCGCGCAGGTCGACGCCGTGGTCTGCCGCGAGCGCGGTGAACTCGGTGTCCTCGCTCAGAAAGTAGTGGAGGCCGCTCACAACGTCACAGCCGGCGGTGATCGCGGCCCGGACGTCCGTCCGCCAGGAGTCGTCGAATCCGCCGCCGATGGGCGCGATACCAATGTAGAGCGCGTCAATGGCACCCTCGGCGGCCGCGAGGGCGTCCTCGAACGACGCGACGATCGGTGCGTCGTTGAGGTCGGGGGCGTGGTCGGCGACGCGGTCGCCGGCGCGGTCGCGATCCAAGATAGCGGCGACCTCTTGGTCACCGTATCGCATGACGCCGAGGGCAGTCTTCGCGCCGTCAGGGAACTTCTCGTGGGCAAGCACGACGATTCGTTCGGGTGGCATGCCGGTCTGTCACCCCGTGAGAGATTAAAACGACGGGAGACGGAAGCCCTGGCCGGAGCCGCTCAGGCCGACTCGCCGGCGAACGTCTCAGCGCCCTCATAGAACCAGTAGCCGTTTTCGCGCATTGCGCGGCCGAGTTCACGGTGGAACTCGACAAAGTCTGTGAACTCCTCGCGTTCGACCCCGTCGAATATCTCTTTGACGGAGACTATGGTCTCGTGGTCGATCCGCACCGGGTGGTCGCCGTACGCCTCGACGTACTCGGCAGCCGACAGCGGGAAGTCCTCCGACTCATCGATCTTCTTCGCGAGCACCGCGTGGCCGTACTTTCGCATGCCCTCGCTGCCCTGCTCGCCGTCGGGGTCGTGTGGCCAGTCCATGATCGATGATACGAAACTCGGTGGGATAGTCGTTACGCTCGCATACAGACCGTGTGCGAGGTGGCTCTCGACCCAAATCCGTTCGATTGTGGTAGTCGTGTGACCGAGACGACCGCGCGACAGCCAGACACTACTTCGCCACACCCTCCCCAGCCGATTCTGTACGGTTATTGTGGTAGCTCTGTGACCGAGACGACCGCGCGACAGCCAGACACTACTTCGCCACACCCTCCCCAGCCGATTCACTCGTCGCCCACGGGCGACTCGTTCATCCCTCGCACGCGCTCGCGAGCCCGCCTTCGGCGGCCTCCGAGGCGCGCGCCACCGCGAGTAAGGCACTTGCTAGTCGATACTCTAGAAACGACGATTGGACGCGGTGTACCGTGACCTGGCCTCAGCGTTCGAGTCCGCCCTGGGCTGTGATCCGCATAATGTGTCTGATGTTCAGATAGATCTCCGTCGGCGAGGTCGACTCGGCAGGATCGTACAGATCGGAGACTCGATACAGTATCGCTGCAAGCTGGGCGCTCTCGGTGTCGTCACCGCGCACGTCCTCGGCGATCGCCCGAAGAAACTCGCGAACCGCCTCGTCGTCCGGGAAACCACCAGCGGGTGCGTCCGCGGGGACGACCGGGTCGACGCCGGCCGCCTCGAGCGGGTCGACCGACCCGTCGTCGTCACCGACACCTTGATCCTCGCCGATCGTGTCGTCCTCGCCGGTCATCGGTCCGCGGCGACCTCGCGCCGCCGCACCAGCCCGGTGTTGTTCGCGACGTTCTCGACGACGATCTTGAACGCGTCGGCGGTGTCTCCCTCCGCTAAGACGACCGGAGCACCGTCGTCGCCGCCCGCCCGCACGGCGGGGTCAAGTGGAACGCCCCCTAAGAACGGGAGGTCGTTCTCGTCGGCGAGCGCCGCCCCACCGCCACTGCCAAAGATGTCGTGGACGCTGCCACAGTCGGGACACCGGAAGCCGGCCATGTTCTCGGCGATGCCGAGGACGTTCGTATCGTGTTTGCCGAACATCCGGAGCCCCTTCACCGCGTCGTCGAGCGCGACGTCCTGGGGTGTGGTGACGATGACGGCACCTGAGAGCGGTAGCGTCTGGAGGATCGTAAGCTGGGTGTCACCGGTGCCCGGAGGGAGGTCCAACACGAGGTAGTCGAGGTCGCCCCACTGGACGTCTTCGACCAGCTGCGTGATGATCTTGTGGACCATCGGTCCACGCCAGATCACCGGGTCGTCCTCGCCGGTGAGAAAGTCCATGCTCATCAGGCGGACGCCGTACGCCTCCGGTGGCACGATGGTGTCGCCGTCAGTCTCGGGGCGGTCCTCGGCCGCCACCATCCGCGGGACGTTCGGCCCATACACGTCGGCGTCGAACAGTCCCACGCGGGCCCCAAGCGCGGCGAGCCCCGCGGCGAGGTTCACCGCCATCGTTGATTTGCCTACGCCGCCTTTCCCAGACGCGACCGCGATCACGTTCTCGACGTCGGGTAACACCTGCTCCGAGCGGTCGACTGGATCCGGGATCGACGCCGACAGCGACACCTCGAGGTCGACCTCAGAGAGCGCCTCGCGGACGTCGGCAGCGATCGCTGACTCGTGTGGCGAGAAGGGCGCACCGAGCGCGAGCGAGACGTGGACCTCCTCGGCCGCCTCGTCGACGTCGACGTCGTTCACGAGGCCGAGCGAGACGACGTCGTCACCGAGGTCGGGGTCCTGGACCGCTCGCAGCCGCTCGCGCACCGCCGCGTCGTTCATACGGGTCAGACGGGGCTGTGGTGAATAAGGATTCTGTCCGGTCCGGCACCGTCTGGCGACCGCACAGGCGGCCGACCACGCTCCGAGGACGGAGTGGCGTCATCGCGTGGGGCGCACACCGAGGCGCACCACGACCGTCGTCGACTCGCCGTCACGTCGCACGCGGAGGGTCGCCGTCGCCCCGGGTCGCGTCTGTAAGGCGAGGTGGCTGCCGAGGTCCTCGGTCGTCTGCACCGGCTCGTCGTCGATGGCGGTGACGACGTCGCCGCCGGCGGGAATCTGCCGGCCATCGACGCGTTCGGTTTCAGTACTCGGCTGGAGTATCCCGTCTGAGGGGCCGCCAGCGACCGTGTCGACGACCAAGAGCCCACGCGGCTCTGTGAGGTCGTTAGCGTCTGCGATCGTCGGCGTCACCGGCGCGAGTGAGACGCCGAGGTACGCGTGGTCGTACGCCCCCGTCTCGATGATCGATGGAACGACCCGCGCGGTCAGTGCCGCAGAGATACCGAACGCAATGTTGTCGCCGCCGCCGGAGTTGATCACCGCGACGACGTCGCCATCGAGTGCGACCAGCGGGCCCCCGCTGTTGCCGGGGTTCACGGCTGCGTCCGTCTGAACCGCGTCTGGGATAGTGAATCCCGTCTGGGCCGGAATCGCCCGGTTGACCCCACTCACGATCCCCGTCGTGACCGTGCCGTTCAGATCGTATGGGTTGCCGATGGCGACGACTTCCTGTCCGATCTCTGGCTGGCCCGCTGCGAGCGAGAGCGGCTCGACGCCCATCGGTAGCGATCCGACATCAAGAACCGCGAGGTCGCTGTGCGGGTCCGTGCCGACCACCGTACCGGTCGTCCACTCGCCGGTTTGAAATCGGATCTCGGCCTCGCTCTCGGTGCCGACGACGTGGGCGTTCGTGACCACGTGACTCGAGTCGTAGGCGAACCCGGTCCCCTGTCCCCGGGATGGTTGGACGAGGACGACGCCATCTATCGTCTCCCGGTAGACCCGAGTGTACGGGCTCTCTGGCGTCGCCGAATCCGGTGTCGACTCGGCCGCAGTGTCGGTTTCGTTCGTACCCGACTGCACGGGCGTCGTCCGCTCTGTTCCGGCACAGCCGGCGAGGGAGGCCCCCGCGGCGACGAGCACTCCCCGGCGCGTGAGCGTTGGCTCCGCCATGTCGTGTCGATGTTCGCGCGGTTTCCGCGTATGTCTTGTGGCCGGTGTTACTCACTCGATCGTCGTACCAGGGCTCGCCCCCTGGAGAAACGCCACGAGGTCGGCCGGGCCAAACACAGACGCTGGGGCGTCGAGCGCAAGCAGCTCGCGCACCTTCGCGGCCATGCCGCCGGAGACGTCGGTTGCATCGCTCGCACCGACCGCGTCTGCGACCGGCCCGAAGGCGTCAATCGTGGGTATCACGTCGCCGTCGGCGTCGAGTACCCCTGGAACCGTCGAACATACACCGACCCGGTCGGCACCAAGCCCCGCGGCGAGTCCAACCACGAGTTCGTCGCCGGAGACGACCGTCACGCCCGCACCCGTGGTTGCGACGATGTCACCGTGGACGACGGGGACGAATCCCTCGGCGAGGAGTGTTCGAACCGACGCGAGCGGGAGGGTGAGCGGTCCGTCCGCTCCCGACTCCCGCGCCGCAAGCGAGAGTGGGTGGACCGGGACCGCAGGCACGCCTCGTTCGTGGAGCGCCGCGAGCACGGCGTCGCTGAGGACGCCCATCGCGCCGTGGACGTCGTCGACGGCTGTGACGTCGCGGCTGCCGTCGGTCGTCGAGAGCCCGTGTTCGCTCGCGTGGTGGTGGCCAAAGCTCCCTCCGCCGTGGACGAGCACAAGTCCCGTAGCCCGGTCCGTCTCCGCGTCGTTCCGGCTCGCCGAGTTCCCGACGTCTGTCGCGGCGATGGCATCTCCGGCGGCCGCGAGCGCTTCCCCGTCGACCGTCTCCGGTCGATCTTTTGCCGTGATCAGACTCCCGCCCAGCTTGAGGACGACCGGCGACCCGGGATCTCCCGGCGCCGACGAACGGTCAGTCACGGCTCCACCACGCGCACGCCCTCAGTCGCGAGCTCCGCACGGAAGGCCTCAACACAGCCTTGGGTGAACGAGAGCGCCGTTGGCGTCTCGGGGCTCGGGTCAAGCGCGACGATACACCCGCCGCCGCCGGCCCCAGTAAGCTTTGCACCGTGCGCCCCGGCTTCACGGGCCGCCCACACCATCGAGTCAAGCGACCGCGCCGAGACACCGAGGGCGGCCAACAGCCCGTGGTTAAAGTCCATCAGCTCACCGAGCCCGTCGAGCAGCTCGCTCGAGGGAGACACGGTCGGATCGGCGTCGGCAAGCAGCGACTCCCCTTCTCGTACGAGGTCGCCGACCGACGCCACCGCATCGGCCGCAAAGTCATGTCTTTCTCGGAGGGATCGGACACCTGCGACGAGCGCACCGGTGTCGCCCGCCCCGCCGTCGAACCCGATCACAAAGGGGAGACTCGGCGCATCGATCGGCTCACAGTCGTCACCCGCGACGCGGACGGCCCCACCCATGGTTGAGCAGAACGTGTCCGCGCGCGATGCTTGTCCGTCCTGCACCTCAAATTCGGCGCGGTACGCCCTGTCTGCGAGCTCTCGCCGATCCAGTGGCACACCGAGCGCCCGTGTCGCCGCGTCGATACCGGCGACGACGACGGCCGCCGACGAGCCGAGCCCCGCGCCCAGCGGGATGTCGCTCTCGACGGTGATGTCGAAGCCGGCATCGGGCGCATCCGCGGCTGCACGCGCCTGTCTGACCGCAGCGTCGATGTACCCCATCGCCGCGTCGACGAGTGATGCTGGGACGTTTACGTCCGGTGGGTCGTCGACGGCACCCGCGTACTCGACGGTGAACCCGTCGAGCGAGAGATCCGCCGCGGTGACACGAACGTGGTCGTCCGTCCGCGGCTCGACGGTCACGCGCGCACGCCGCTCGATAGCCGCCGGTACGGCCGGCTCGCCGTACACGACGGCGTGTTCGCCGAAGAGATACACCTTCCCCGGCGCCTCACAGACGGTCATGTCGCGACTCACACTCCGAACCCATACAGGCGTTGTGTTTGCGGCGCTGTGCAGTCACTCGGACGGAGTGCGGTGTGAAAAATACGGTATGTCGAAGGCGCAGTCGTCGCGTTACAGCTCGTCTTCGAAGTCTTCGAGCGCGAACACGGTGTCGGCACCGCGACGGTCGAGCGTCTCGTTGGCAAGCAGCCAGTAGACGACAGACAGTGCGCGCCGCCCCTTGTTGTTCGTCGGGACCACGAGGTCGACGTTCGAGAGCTGATTGTTCGAGTCACACATCGCGATCACGGGAATGCCGACCGTAATCGCCTCCTTGACGGCCTGGGCGTCGCCTATCGGGTCCGTCACCACGACGACGTCCGGCTCAATGTAGCCGGCGTAGTCGGGGTTCGTCAGCGTCCCGGGGATGAACCGGCCAGTTCGGGCGCGAGCGCCGACTGCGTCGGCGAACTTCTTGGCGGGGAACCGCCCGTACTGTCGCGAGGAGGTGACCAGGATCTGCTCGGGGTCGTAGTTCGCGAGGAAGTCGGCCGCCGTGCGGATGCGGCCATCGGTCTCGCTCACGTCGAGCACGTAGAGCCCGTCGTCGCGGACACGGTGGATGAACCGCTCCATGTCCGCCGTCTTTTGTTGGGTCCCGATGTGGACACCCGCAGAGAGGTAGTCCTCGACGGGGATCAACAGGTCGACGTCTTCATCAGGCATGACGTCGTCGTCGAACGGCGAGGCCGGCTCGTCCGGCGCTGTCTCCTCGGGCGGGGCGTCTGCTGACGCCGCCTCGGCTGGAGCGTCGTCTGGCGCCTCGGCTACTGGTTCGGCGTCGGCAGGCGCCTCGTCGGCGGCCGCGTCGGCGGGCTGGTCCGCTGTCGTGTCGGCCGCCTCGTCGATCGCCGCCTCGGTGTCGGCTGTCTCGTCGAGTTCGACCGCGTCGTTGTCCTCTGTCATGCGTTGTATGGGGTCTTCACACCGCGTCGTCCGCGATGCGGATCAGTTCGTTCAGCTTGGCGGTGCGCTCGCCGCCGACCGTGCCGGTCTTGATGAAGCCAGCGTCGGTCGCGACGGCGAGGTGGGCGATAGTCGCGTCTTCGGTCTCACCGGAGCGGTGAGAGATCACGCTCTCCATGCCGTGTTCGGTGGCGAGTTCGACCGCGTCGAAGGCGTCTGAGAGCGTCCCAATCTGGTTCGGCTTGATCAGGATGCTGTTGGCCGCGCCGACGTCGATGCCGGCTTGGAGCCGTTCGACGTTGGTGACGAAGAGGTCGTCACCACAGATCAGCGTCTGGTCACCGACCCGGTCGGTCAGCTCGGCGAACGCCTCGTAATCGTTCTCATCGAGGGGGTCCTCAACGTAGGCGAGATCGTACTCCTCGACGAGTCCGGCGACGTAGTCGACCTGCTCGGCTGTCGTCCGTGTCTCATCGCCGTAGACGTACGCGTCGCGGTCGGCGTCGTACAGCTCGGCGGCTGCAACGTCAAGGCCGAACTGAACCTCGAAGCCGACCTCGTCGGCGATGCGGTCGACGGCCGCTTCGACGACCTCGAACGCCTCAGCGTCCGAGATCGCAGGAGCCCACGCGCCCTCGTCGCCCTTCGCCGCCGGGACGCCTCGCTCGTCGAGGACATCGCCAACCGCGGCGTGTACCGCGGCGTTCGCGAAGACGGCCTCCGAGACGCTTGGTGCGCCAACGGGTGCAGCAAGGAACTCCTGGATGTGTGTCGCCTCCTTGGCGTGTTCGCCGCCGCCGACCACGTTACCGAGCGGTATCGGGAAGCTGTCACCGCGGAACGCACCGCCGAGGTGCTGATACAGCGGGACGCCAAGCACGTCGGCACCGGCTTTTGCCGCTGCCATCGACGTGGCGACCGCGCTGTTCGCGCCGATAGCAGAGAAGTCATCGGTGCCGTCTGCCGCGTGGAGTGCGGCATCGACGGCGCGCTGATCGCCGACGAACAGCCCCTCAAGTCGGGGGATAGCGTGTTCGCGCGCCGCGGCGATAGCCTCTGTGGCGGGCAGCTCGATGGCTTCGTACTCCCCGGTTGAGGCCCCGCTCGGGGCGGCACCGCGACCGAAGCCACCCGACTCGGTGAGCACGTCGGCTTCGACGGTCGGGTTGCCGCGTGAGTCGAGGATACGACGCAACGAGACGCTGGTGATTCGTGTCATCAGTTGGATTCCCTCCGAACGGTAAAGGGGAGCACGCCCGCGTCGTACTCTTCGGCGGCGACGAGGATCGGCTCCGTCTGGGTCGTGTCGATCAGCACGGGCGCGCCGTACGACACCTGCAGTGCCCGGGCGCCGAGAATTCGTGCTTTTTCGTATCGGTTGTATCGCTGTGTGGACATAGTCACTGGTAGGGGGCGACGACGTCGACGAGGTCGCGGTGGCTGACCAACATGCGCCGACAGCAGTGGCGGTTCACCCCGAGGTCGTCAAGCACCTCGCCGGGGTCTTCATCGCCCTCACGGGCGCGTTCTCTGAACGCTTCCCAGTGTCCGCCCACGACGTTGCCGCAGGTGAAACACCGGACGGGGATCATCATACTTTGACCACCTCAGCGGTACGACTTCTGGTAGCGAGCCCGGGCGCCAGGTCCGCCCCACTTTTTCGCCTCGGACTGTCGCACGTCGTTGACCAACAGCGTGCGGTCGAAGCTCATGTACGCATCGCGCAGCTCGGCGTCGCCGAGGTGCTGGACGAGTCCGCGAGCGATCGCGGTCCGCGTTGCGTCGGCCTGGCCGCTGAAGCCGCCGCCGGCGACGTCGATGTCGATATCGACGCCGTCACGCAGCTCCTCGCCGGCGATGCGGAACGGCTCAAGCATCTTGAGCCGGGCCTGTTCCGGTTCAACCAGCTCGACCGGTCGTGAGTTGATTCGAACGCGACCCGCTCCGTCGCGCACCGTTGCGCGAGCGACGGCCGTCTTCTTCTTACCTGAAGTGTTTGTTACCATGTGATGTTAGCCCCCAGCGACTCGGCGATGGCACCGAGCGTGGTGAATTTGATGTTGGAGAGTCGATCCAGCGAGGTGCCGTCTAAGACGACCGTCTCGGCGTTCTCGTCGCGCTCGTACGGATTTCCGACGTAGACGCGGACGTTCGAGAGCGCCTCACGGCCATCATCGGTCTTGTACGGCAGCATGCCGCGGATCGAGCGCTTGAAGATGCGGTCCGGCCGCTTGGGGTAGTACGGCCCGCTGTCGGAGCCGAGTCCCGCGCGGGTGTGGTACGTCTCCATCGTCGATTCTTCGTTGCCGGTGATCACCGCCTGCTCGGCGTTGACCACGGCGATTGTCTCGCCGTCGAGTGCACGTTGGGCGACATTCGAGGCGACGCGACCGAGGATGCAGTCGCGCGCGTCAACGACGACGTCGGCGTCGACTTTCGCGAGACTCATCGGATCACCCGGACGTTCCCGCCCTCGGGGTTCTGTTCGACGAACTGCTCGAGCGGCACCGCCTCGCCAGCCTGTTCGATCTTCGTGCGGGCGGTGCCCGAGAAGTCGACGGCGGCGACGGTGACGTTCTTCTGGAGGACGCCGCTGCCGAGCACCTTGCCCGGAACGACGACCGTCTCGTCTTCGTTTGCGTACCGTTCGATGCGACCCAGATTGACCTCGGCGTGGGTGCGCCGGGGCTTCTCGAGTCGGTCGGCGACGTCCTGCCAAACGTTGGCTCCGGTGTCACGCGAGACCGACTTCAAATCGGCGATGAGGTTCTGTAAGTGTGGATTCGTCTTGCTACTCATTGCTGTCTCCCTGGTGGGATTCGTGAAAATCGGAGTGCAGGGAGCAGGATTTGAACCTGCGGACCTCTACAGGACAGCGCCCTGAACGCTGCGCCGTTGGCCTGACTTGGCTATCCCTGCGAACACTCCGTCGTACTCCGGCTCCACTCAAACCACTTTCGGTCCGACCGCTCGGACCAGACACGTCGCTCGTCGTCGGGTGGCGAGCGTCGGTGGGTGTGAGTGGTGCCGGCATCGCTTACACTGCGACTTTCGTCCGTAGTTCGTCCGCGCGCTCCTCGAGGGAGTCAATCGCGTGGAGTAACAGTTCGGCTGCGGTGAACGAGCCGTCCGTCTCGATGTGGAAGACGAACGCGCCGGGGACGTCCTCGACGGATACCTCTTTGTCTGGATACCGCTCTGTGAGGTCGTTGTCGAACTCGTCGGTGACGACGACCTCGCCTTCGGGCGTCTCGATGACACCACGAAGGATCTGTGGCTCCTCGTCGTCGAACTCGCCGCGGTCGCCGTCGATCGAGACGCGCTGGAGGTGTCGGTAGCCGACCGAGACCCCGCCCTGGTGTTTGGCGTGGTCGGTGCCGGACGCGACGACCGCGTCGGCCTCAAGCGCCAGCGTTTGTCCCTCCTTCAGCTCGATTATCGGGACGTTCTCGTCTGCGGGCACCACGAGTGGCTCCGCCGACTCGAGGTCACCGGAGTACGCGGTCGCTGGTCCCGAGACGTCGAGCGAGAGCGTGACGGTGTCGCCGAGCTCGAACTCGTCGAGCGGCGTCGTCAGGGGAACAAGCCCCAGCCGTAGCCCGATCATCTCGTCGAACATCACAGAGGAGTTCTCGAGGAACCGGACGGTGTCGATCGAGAACGTCGGGACGTCGGCGATCATCGCCCGGCGGATACCGTTGGCGAACGCCGGCGTAAGCCCGCGGATCAGCACCCGGGCGCTGCGGTCGTCCCGTTCGACGTACTCAACGTCGAAGTCGGCGTCAGTCATGTCAGACTCGCTTGTTCTTCGGCGCCTTCGTCCCGTCGTGCGGGATAGGCGTCACGTCTTCGATTCTGCCGATCTCGATACCCGCACGCGAGAGCGCTCGGATCGTCGCCTGTGCGCCGGGACCGGTCGACTTGTTGAGGTTGCCACCAGGACCGCGCACGCGAACGTGCACGCCCTCGAGGCCAGCCTCTTTGACCCGCTCGGCGACGACTTCCGCCATCTGCATGGCGGCGTACGGCGACGCCTCGTCTCGGTTCTGTTTCACCACGGTCCCACCGGAAGACTTGGCGATCGTCTCCGCGCCAGTCTCGTCGGTGACCGTGATGAGCGTGTTGTTAAACGACGCGTACACGTGGGCGATGCCCCACTTTCCGTTGTCAGATCCACTCATGCGTAGTTACTCCTGTGACTCCGCGCGCTCGGGGTGGAGATCGTCCGCGAGCGGACTCGTCTCGTCGAACGTGATGGCGCTTTCGTCGCTCACGTCCATCTTCACCGACGGGCGCGTGACGCGTGCGCCGTCGACGGTGACGTGACCATGGACGATGAACTGTCGGGCCTGCTGTGGCGAAGAGCCGAATCCCTGCCGGTACGCCACCGTCTGGAACCGTCGCTCTAACAGGTCGGTTACGTCGAGTGACAGCACCGACGAGATGTCGTCGGCGTCGCCGAGGATGCCGATTCGGCGTAGTCGGGCGACGAACTCGGCGCCGGTCTCGCCGGCGAGCTCAACGTCACCCTGTGCGTCGCCGAGAAGGCGTCGTGCCTCGCGGCGCATTCGACGCAGCTCGGACTGCGCACGCCAGAGCTCTTCTTTGTTCTTCAAGCCGTACCGCGAGAGGAGATCAGACTCCTCGGCGATGCGCTCGCCCTGGTACGGGTGGTTCGGGGTCTCGTAGCCCTTGGTGTTTTTTCCGGTACTCATTCTTCACCGCCCTCCTCATCGGCCATCTCCTCGCGGATCTCCTCGACGTTGACCCCAATGGTCCCCTCGGTTCGACCCGTGGATTTTGTTCGCTGACCGCGGACCTTCTGCCCGCGCTTGTGGCGAATGCCTTTGTACGATTCGATCAGCTTCATCCGGTTGATGTCATGACGACGCTTCTCTTCGACGTCCGTGCCGACGAGGTGTGTCGTCTCTCCGGTGAAGAAGTCGTTCTGTCGGTTGGTCATCCACGACGGGACGTGGTCTTCGAGGTTCTCGGCGACGTCGACCACCGCCTCGATGTCCGCCTCGTCGAGGAGCCCGAACGTGGCTGTGCGGTCCACGTCGGCCTCCTCGGCGACCAGCCGCGCCATGCGCGTGCCGATTCCGTTGAGTTCAGATAGGCTTCGCTCGACCGTCTTCGTTCCGTCGAGGTCCGCTCCCCCGATCCGGACGAAGTACTGGAGGTCCTCCTCCGTCGAGTCGTCCTGTTGTTCTTCCGTGCTCATGTGTTGATCGCAGTGGGTCCTACCGGCGCGATCCGGCGGTACTCCGTCGTTTCGAGCGTTGCGGCGGGGATTTGAACCCCGGAGGCAGTGACGCCACAGAGTTAGCAACCCTGCGCCTTGGGCCAGGCTTGGCTACCGCAACTCGCGTCGTATCGTCGCCCTCGTGGACTCGGGACCCGGCGTCCCTGCAGTTCGTGCAACTATATGGTCCACGCTTCGCTACTTAAACATCACGAATGGACGACGCGACTGCGGGAGTGTGACACGGAGCGCGCCGGAGCCGTCGTGCATCTCGATCGAACGAGGACGCCCCGTGATCACGACTCGTCAACCGCGGGATCTGGAAGCGCGACGACCGGTCGGGTCGCGTTCGAGACGAGTCGCGCGGCGACGTCACCGGCGAGCAGCTGTGTCAGGCGACTGCCGCCGCGCGGGCGGTAGACGATCGCGCTCGCGTCGATCTCGGCGGCCGCGGCGACGATCGTCGCGGCCACGTCTCGACCGTACGCAGTGTGCTCGGCTGCATCGGGAAACACCTCGTGCACCGCGTGGTACGCATCGGCGGCGATCGCCTCCGACTGCTCGACAGGCGTCTTGTCAGGAACTCCGTCGCCCTTCTCAACGACGTGGACTGTCGTCACGCGGTCCGGCTGGTAGGGCTCAAGCGCCCGGGCCGTGGCGCGGGCATCGTCCTCGGTCGCCACCGCAACAAGTGCGTGTGCGAGAATATTTGCGCTGCCCACTTCGCCCGCATGGGTGTCCGCGTCGTCGGTGTGATCCATACTTGGCGTGTCAGCCGTCGGGGTGAAAAGTATGTGCTGTCTCCGCCGTCTTGATGCGCTTGTGAGGGATCGCGAGAGCTTTTTGCTGTGCGACCGCAAGATGACTCCGTGAGTCCGGATGCAGACGGAGACGACGACCGCTCGCAGGCGTCAGCACGCACCGGGGACGCAACACCTGCACGGTCGGCCAGCGATTCTGCGACGTCGGCCAGCGATTCTGCGACGTCGGCCAGCGATTCTGCGACGTCTACCAACGAGCAGCCACGCGGATCCGATACCGAGCGGTCACATGGACCCGACGGCGAGCAGGTGCGTCGACCAAGCGAACACGGTGGCGCGTCGATTGAGGCGGACGGATTCGGAGCGAAGGGGTGGGCGCTGACCGCTGTGCTATTTGTGAGCGTGATTGTCATCCCCGGAATCATCTACGTGTACCCGTACGCCGCCGGCGGACTTGGGTTCACATTCTTTGCGACGTACCTCGCGCTCCCGCTCGTGCCGGCGGCGCTGTTGGGGCTCGTCGCTGTCTGGTCGATGACCGCAGCGGCCGCCGACGAGTGAGATACCAAGGTGTAGGCAATCGCCTCGTAGGACGATCTAGTCGTCAGATGAGCCTGTGCCTGGTCACAGCCGATTCGATACGTATGTCACAGTGGTCGTGTGAACGAGACGACTCCGCGACACCCGGACACCACTTTCGCCACACCCTCCCCAACCGATTCGATACGTGTCTGGAAGCAGTTCTGTGACGAACACGACCGCATGACACCCGGGCACCCCTTTCAGCCACACCCTCCCCAGCCGATTCACTCGTCGCCGGCGGGCGACTCGTTCATCCCTCGCACGCGCTCGCGAGCACGCCTCCGGCGGCCCGCGAGGCGCGCGCCACCGCCGGAGGATGTCAAGAAACGTGTGACACGCAGTGCGCTGTCGTCATCAGTGCGGTATCTGTCGCGTGAGCGATGGCTTCCCCACGTTCGTGGTTCTGATCTCGGGAGAGACGAGCCGCGATGAGAACGTTTGCGTCTACGACGACGTTGGCCATCAGTGGTCTCCAGCAATGAGTTGACATCCTCCCACGGCTTCAGCCGTGAGATTCCTCCGGTGGGGATGTTGGCTATGCCGTCCCCACGGAGGCAAGTTTCCCGTCGTCGGTACTCCGGTTTGTGCGCTCCTCGTTGGGACTTGCCCTCTCGGGAGAGTGTGGTATCTCCGACCAGTTGTGGTCGTCCCACTTGAGGCGCACGGGCCGTGCCATCGACCCGACTTCTTTGCCAACCTGTCGTTCCAGGAACACCCGTGACGCGTCGAGATCGGCGTGGCCCTCGTAGCCACACCAACACCGGAACGCGTCGCCGTTTCGCTCTGTCTCGTCACGTTCGCCACACATCGGGCACTCTACCGTCGTGTACGCTTCTGACTCGACTTCCACCGTGATGCCGTACTCCTCGACGGTCGTGGCGAGACGGTCGATGAACGAACGATACGCCCAGAACTGGTGCGTCTTCTCGTTCACCTCTGCCGACCAATGTTCCGACAGCACGTCGGTAAGGTCGCCCACGTACACTGTGGCAACGCCCTCGTCGTACAGCCTTTCTACCAGGTCACGTACGAGTGCGTCCTGTGCGTGGTCGCGTCGTCGCGTCCGCTTGCGGTACAGGCGTTGAATCCGGCGACTGATGTATCGGCCCTCGCGGAGTTTGGACTGCAGGCGGGCAATCTCTTCGGTGGTTTCGCGGAAGTCGGCGAACAGGTCACGTCCCTCGTAGAGGTACTGCTGGCCGGTCGTGGTGGTACAGGCGACGATGTTGTTTGCTCCGACATCCAAGGCAGCCGATTCCTCGGCTAGTGGTGAATCCCGTCGAGAATCAGGTACGGTGACAGGCTGAATGGCCCTGAACGTATCGTCCACCTCGTCGTAGTACAGTTCCAACCGGCCCTGTTCGCCCTCCCATTTTGGGTCGCCAGCGACTTCGAGGCGCAGTCGGTCATGGTAGCCAAACCCGTACTCGTCTTTGAGGTCTTGGCCGACGGGGATTTCGAGGCGGCTCCGTTCGCCGGTTTCGAGGGTGTACTGGTCGTTACGGATGTACGTTCTCAGCTTACGCCCCTCGTTCTCGTTGCCCCAGTACCCCGGCAGGCCGTTGGCTTCGCCCTTCTCTTTCAGGGAGAAGAACGACCGCCACGCTTCGCTGTTCTTGCGAATCACCTGTTGGGCGGTGGCGCTTCCGAGGACACCGACGTACTGCTTGCGGTAGTCTTCGGTGTCCCACACAGACTTGTCGATGTTGGGGTCGGTGAAGTTCTGGCGTCGCTCATAGGTGAGTTCGTTCCAGAGGCTGGCGGAGGCGTCCAATAGGTCGCGGAGCAGTTGCTCGTCCTCCGTGGTGAGCGGGCGCACTGCGAACGTATTGGTTCGCCTCACGACAATAGACATTTGTAGTCCTACGTCTAAATGTCTTTTGGACACAGACGATGAGACCAAACATCGACATCTCGCACACGCTGAACGGGCGGGTGAAGGACTACGCCGAACGGCAAGATATTGGCCTCGAAGACGCCTATCAAGAGATTATCGAAGCGGGGTTGGAAGCGGTGGAACATCCTGACGAGTCGTAGCGCGTGGACTGGTGGGCGATGTTGTCGCTTACACCCACCCCTGAAGGGGGTGGGCTTCCGCTCGCCACGTGTCATGATCGGTGGCGGCATCGGTTGGGTCACCGATATCGACCGGTTCGAGCCGGGAAAACACGCCGTACTGTTCTTTGACGAGCTCGACTGAGAGGGCTCCGTCTTCATCGACGTACCAGCGGATCTTATCACCCGATTGGACGTCAGCCGCTCGCCGTACCGCTGCCGGGACCGTGACCGAGTAGCTCTCGTTCACCGTCGTTTCGTCTTCGACGTCGTGAGACATGTGTGGGGGGCAGTGCGACACTGAAAAATAATTTGGCTTTAAATTTGCTCCACGCGGGTTCTCACACGTGTGGACTGCACCCATCGCCCTGTCGTCGGGCGCCAGCGCGCCGAACGACAATCGTTTTTACCGGCCCTTCCGGATGATGAATATGTTGATCACCGTCTCTGGCCCGCCGGGCAGCGGGAAGAGCACGAACGCCGCCGGGCTCGCCGACGCGCTCGGGCTCGACCACATCTCCGGCGGAGACATCTTTCGCGAGATGGCCGCCGACAACGGGATGACGCCGGTCGAGTTCAACGAGCACGCCGAAGACGACGGCGCGATCGATCGTGACCTCGACCGACGGCTCCACGAGATCGCGACGACGCGCGAGGCGGTCATTCTTGAGTCACGACTCGCCGGCTGGCTCGCCGGTGACGCCGCCGACCTCCGGCTGTGGTTCGACGCTCCGTTAGCCGTCCGTGCCGAGCGAATCGCCGAACGCGAGGACAAGGCGGTGGACGTCGCACGAGCCGAAACACGCCGCCGCGAGGCGAGCGAGCGAAAGCGGTACCGCGCGTACTACGACATCGACATCGACGACCTCTCGATCTACGACGCCGCTTACAACACCGCACGGTGGCCGCCAGACCGATTCCTCAAGGCCCTCGTCGCGACCGTCGAGGCGTACGACCCCGCCGAAGACGAGGGAAAAGCCCCGGTGACGGGCGTCCGCTACGACTTCTAAGTACCTGATGTCTCCTGATTCCCCGCCGAGCGATACGCCGCCCGACGACACAGAGACCGGTGCCACCGACGACGACCCCCTCCGTTCTCCGCCGGACGAACGGTCGGTACGCGAGCTGCTTCGGTTCGGCGTGGTAAACCTCGACAAGCCCGCCGGTCCGTCCTCACACCAGGTCTCTGCGTGGGTCCGTGATGCGATCAACGACAGCCTCGAGACGATCGACCCGGGTGGCGAGCCGATCGCAGGTGTCGCACACGCCGGGACCCTCGATCCCAAGGTGACCGGCTGTCTCCCGTCGCTCACCGGGACTGCGACCCGCGCGGCACAGGTGTTTCTCGAGGGCTCGAAAGAGTACGTCGCCGTCCTAGAGCTACACGGGCCGGCACCCGCGGATCTCGAAGACGTCGTCGGAGAGTTCGAGGCGACGATCTATCAAAAGCCCCCGCGCAAGAGCGCCGTGACGAGGCGGTTGCGCACCCGCACGATCCACGACCTCGAGCTGCTCGAGTGCGAATCGCGACAGGCACTGCTCCGTATTCGGTGTGCGTCGGGCACCTACGTCCGCAAGCTGTGTCACGACATCGGACTCGCCGCCGGTGTGGGCGCGCACATGGGCCACCTCCGACGGACGGCGACGGACCCCTTCGACGACACGACACTACATACGCTGCAGGATCTCGTCGACGGTCTCACGTGGGCCGAAGCTGGCGACGAAGCACTCCTCAGACGAGTCGTGAAGCCAGCCGAGACAGCACTCACTGGGCTCCCGTCGGTCACGATCGCCCCCTCGGCCGCGCGGGCCGTCGCGACCGGGGCGCCGGTGTACGCCCCGGGCGTGATCGACAGCGAACGCTCGGTGAGAGAGGCGGCCACGGACGCCACCGAGTCGGCCGATGGCACGGTCCCCGAAGAGACCGGTCGTGCCCCGCTCGTGGCCTGTTTCATGCCGGACGGGTCGGCCGTCTGTCTCGGGCAGCTCGTCGGCGACCCGGCGGCCGAGTCGGGTACCGTGGTCGCGATAGAGCGCGTCCTCGTGTGAGCCAGGCGGGTCGGGGACCGAAACGAAGTTCTTAATTACGCGTCGGTCGTCGTTCGAGACACGATACGGGACCGTGGGGTAGTGGTATCCTCTGCGGATGGGGTCCGTAGGACCTGAGTTCGACTCTCAGCGGTCCCATACGAACGTTCACGCGCTAGCAGCCGCCGGAGCAATAGTTACTCACCGCCATCAGCCGCTGTGTCGGCTTCTTGTCTTCGACCTCCGCGACGCTCTCGCGGAGGTCATAAATTCGCAGATCGATTTACCTGAATTGAGGCGCTAAGGCCCCTTCCTCAACGAACGAGCGAAGCGAGTGAGTAGGGAGGGGATACAGCGTTCACAAGAGCGAGGCTCTTGTGCGCGGACGAGACGCAAAGTGTCTCGTCAACGCCGCACGGTTCTCAAACACGTTCGACGCTCGGCCCACAGGTCCACGCAATCGAAACAATTATGCGTATAGATACGCACAGTGCGTATGTAATGAGGCGGAAGAACATCACCATCCGTGAAGACCAAGCCGAGTGGGTCAAGGAGAACCATCTTAACCTCTCGTCGTTCGTTCGCGGACAACTTGACGAACTCATCGAAGAACGCTCGTGAACTACAACTACAGGTATCGACTCCGACCGTCCGACGCTCTCGAAGAACAGTTAGTGTGGACTGTCGATACCTGTAGGCAGGTCTACAACCACTTTCTCCACCGACTCAACCGCACCGACGACACCTCGGCATACTCCGAGCAGAAGCTCCTGCCGAGTCTCAAGAAGTGGTGGAACGACCTGAAAAACGTTCACTCGAAGGTTCTCCAGAAAGTCGTGCAACGGCTGTACGACAACCTCTCGACACTACGAGGGCGCAAAGAGAACGGCTACCGCGTCGGGACGCTCAAGTGGAAGGCACCGGGCGAGTACCGCAGTTTCACCTACAGTCAATCCGGCTTCAAGCTCAAGAACACGAGCGGTCGGACTCGGCTGTGGCTCTCGAAACTCGGTGAAATTCCGCTCACTTTCCACCGCGGTCTTCCCGACGACGCCGAAATCAAGACCGTCACCGTTAAACAGGAACCGACCGGAATATGGTACGCCATTCTCGGCATCGAGACGCCCGACGACCCGCCGGAGAAGCTGGAGAATCCCGAGAACTGCGTCGGCATCGACGTGGGGATCCTCAAGTACGCCCACGACACGGACGGAACCGCCGTCGAATCCCTTGACCTCTCCGACGAACGCGAACGTTTGGAACGCGCACAGCACGACCTCTCGCGGAAACAGCATGGGTCGGACAATTGGGAGAAACAGCGTCGGGTCGTGGCAGAACGCTACGCCGAGTTGAAGAACAAGCGCCGCGACTTCCTTCACAAGCTCTCGAACTACTACGCTCGAGAGTACGACTTCGTGGCGGTCGAGGACTTGGACGCAAAGGGGTTGGTCGAACTACCGGGCAACTCGCGGAACCGAGCAGGTGCGGCGTGGGGAACATTCCTGCGGATGCTCAAATACAAGTGCGAACGCGAAGGAACATACTTCGTTGCTGTGAATCCGCGCGGAACGACGAAAGAGTGTGCGTCCTGCGGCGTCTCGACCGAGAAACCGTTGTGGGTGCGCGAACACTCCTGCCCGGCGTGTGGGTTCGAGGCGGATAGAGACGCGAACGCGGCGTGGAATATTCTTTCTCGCGGTGTGAAGAAGCGGTTAGGAGCGGGACGCTCCAAATCAACGCCTGTGGAGACTGCGCTCCCTGTGTCCTCGGTTGTGGATGCAAAGCGCGTCGTGGAAACAGGAAGCCCCACCCTCAAGCGCGAGGGCGTCAGCCCGAGCGGTAGGGTGGGGTAGTTCACTACGGTACCTTTAGTAACACAGAGGATCATAGGTATTACTAACGATGGCAAGTAGTACAAACGAACCGAGAGTAGTGCGTGTGTCCCAGAAGGGACAGGCCACTATCCCTAAGAGATTGCGCGAGAAGTTCGGGATTGAGACGCCTAGCGAGGTGTTCGTTTACGAAGAGCGAGGGCGTATCATCATCGAGCCAGTCCCATCACCTGACGAATTACACGGCATCCATGCCGGTGAGCATGAGCGTGGCGAGGTACTGGAGCGGGTCCGTGAGTTGAAAGACGAAGAAAAGCGCCTGGAAGCGGAGCGAGTTGAACGGCTCCGTCCGTCCGAGGACGTATGAGCAACGAGTACGTCTTCGACACCGAGGCGATCATCGCGTACCTCTACAACGAACCCGGGCACGAGATCGTCGCTGACCTACTTGATGAAGTCTTCTCTGGTGAGGCTAGCGGATACCTCACTGAGACGAATGCGAGTGAAGTGTTCTATCTCGTTGCCCGGTTTGAGGGCACCGATGACACCCCAACAAATACTTCGCTTCGAGAAGCAGACCGAGATCTTCGTGCGCTTGAACGGCAGGGGGTGGAACTTGAAGCAGCCGACTGGCGGCTTGCAGGTGAGGTGAAAGCCGACGGAGGCATTTCGCTGGCCGATACGTACGCGGTTTCGCTTGCCTACGAACGTGAAGCAACACTGGTTGTGGGAACTGACGATGACTTCGATGGTCTAGCTCTGGATGTTGACTTACGCAGGTTCCGTGAAGACGGTGTGTCATCGACCCACGACTGAAGTCGTGGGTTCCTGACATAGACGTACGTATGAAAGGCAATGAGAACCTGTGACACACCACGGTCGAGTCACGTCGCGGTGTGAACGTCGAACAGATACACCGGGACCCAGACGACGAGCACGGCGGAGCCGAGGATCGTCGCGATACCGGCGGCGACGAACCATTCGATGAAGGCGACGCCGAGCGGGCGCACCGAGGTGAAAAGCGGGACGAGACTCACGAGCGCACAACCGATCCCACACAACCAGATCAGAAACGCCACGATACCGGTGCCGTACGAGAGCTCGAGCGAGTCGACCCATCGCCGGGTCGACGATACCGCATCGCGGAGCCGGCGATTCGGCCGACGACGACCGGGACCAGCCCACTGGTAAAACGACCGTTCGTGAAGCGCGACGACGTCGTGTTCGGTTGCGAGCGCCGAGAGCTGGTTGGCGACCGTCTCGGGGGTGTTCGCTCGGCACTCGTCGCGGATCGCCTCGAAGATCGTCTCGGGGTCGTGTTCGCGGTCGGGATTGTCGTGGAGATACGCGACGATCGCGCGCTTGGTGTCCTGGGTCGGCCCGTCGTACGTGTCGAGCAGTGTGCGCTTTGACGTCATCGGAGATCAGGGGATGACAGCGGGTCGTGACGGCCGTCACGAGCGGTGAGTCGGTCTGTGATGGCCATCACGAGATAATTACAGGATAAACTATCGTGGGTATATATGTTGCTGTCTGCCGTGACCACGAGTCGATGCACTGCACTCACTGCGGCCAGGAGGCCGCCGACCAGGTCGGCCTGTGGTTCGATCGCGACGGCGACATGCAGCTACTCGCGCTCTGGCTCTGTCGACGGTGCGTCGAGATGCTCCTCACAGAGCCCGGCATCGAACGCGGAATCGACCCACGCGGGTCGCGTTCGACGACTGCGGACGTTGGGTACCGAAGCGAGACAGCGCAGCGACGCGGTAGCGCAAGACGAACGGATCCAGTACATACGAGCGACGCGCCAGCACACGCGAGCGACGCGGCTCGCACAGATGACTCGAACGGGCCCGCAGACGACTCGGTGGAGGGTGGTATCGCAGCCGATCACCGGCCACGGGTGAGGAGCCTCACCGGACGATCGTCACGGGGACCGACGCGCGCGTCGAGACAGTCTTCGCGACGTTGCCAACGAGGTAGCGTCGCGAGGCGCGGTCGGAGTCTGCTCCGTGTGCCCCGATGACGACGCCATCGTACGCCGCGGCGCGGTCGAGGATCTCACGGGCGGGGTGACCAAGTCCGACGGCAGTCTCGACCTCGCGGTCGTACTCGTCGGCGATGGCGGTTGCGCGCTCGAACACGGGCGCGGCGTGCTCGGCGGCGGCCACATCGAGGTCTGGCTCGAACGTGAGCTCAACTGCCTCACCCATCAGCATCGACGGCGCGCCGACGACGTGGAGTACGGTGACGCTCGCCGTTGGATGCGTCTCGAACGCGTACCGGAGGGCGTCGCCGGCGTGCTCGGAGTCGTCCATCGGAACGAGGATGTGATCGGACACGTCTCGAAGCAGCGGCTTTAGGGGTTACATACGTTTCGTTGCTTCTTGAGTGAGAGAAAAACCGCGAAAGAACACGGGGGTGAGCCCCTGACGTGGAGTGTGACGCGCTCCAGTCACAAAATGTAATTACGTAATATAGTAAAATTAGGAAATAAGCAATATTTTCTGCTATCGGCTGCGGCAGCTCACTCGCCCACGTTGACCGTCGTTTCGTAGATCACGCTCCCACTCGGGTCGTGAATCAGTCTGAGCGTCTGGTCGCCGGTGGTGCTGCTGCCGTGTGTTACCTGCTCTGTATCGCCAGTTCGCCACTCCTCACCCGAAAAGCCCGCGTCGATTCGGTCGCCGCCGAGAGAGAGTGCGAGCTGGGTCGTATCCAGTGGGTCCCCGCCCGTCTTCACGATGGTGACAGTGTCACCATTCGCTGATTCGACGGTAAACGAGGCCTGCGGGGCGGTCTCAGTGAGTGTGTCACCAAGGCCGACGACATACGTTCCAACTACGGCCGCAAGGATCACGGTGATCGCGACCATCATGACGACGCCGATGACCGGGCTGACTCCCCGGTCGGTCCTGTGAAACGGGCTGTCTGCATTCATGGGTAGAATCGACCGAGTATCGGTCAGTATCCAGTTTGAGCCGACATATTTGTAGCTGCCGCTGCAGCTATCAGTACTGATATTTAGTGACGGTGTCTCACGGCGCGATTTTAAGTCCTGGGCGGTCCCTTTCTCGCTCGTTGATGACCAAGCGACCGGACGGAGGGAGATCATGAGCGAATCGTCGAGCCGTCGCCACCGAGAGCGTCGCACGCTGACGGTCATCGCGCTCGCGGGAGCGCTCGTCGCCGGGCTCCTCGTCTCGACGTACCTCCGGTACGTGCTCTTGGCCGTCGTGTTAGCGTACGTGCTCACGCCCGCGCACCGCCGGCTCTCGGACTACGTGCGTCCGGATATCGCTGCCGTCGGGTTGATCCTCCTCACCGTGGTGGTCCTGTTTATTCCGTTGTTGTTCGTGACGGTAGTCGCGATACAACAGGGACTCGGATTACTCGGCGCCTTCCGTCGTGGTGAGTTCGACGGGTTCCTGCTTGAGCCGATCGATCTCGTTGGATACACGGTGGACGGCTCCCAGCTCTACGCGACGTACCGACCGTCGATCGAAGCCGGGCTCGGGCGGCTGGCTGGTTGGGGCCTCGAGCTCGTGCGTGGGCTCCCCGGCGTGGTTGTCGGGCTCTCTGTGACGGCGTTCATTCTCTTTGCGCTCTTGCGCGATGGTGACCGCCTCCTCGCGTGGACGATGGCGGTCGTTCCGGTCTCGGAGCCCGTCCAAGAAGAGCTGCTCGCCGAGCTGGACGACCTGATGTGGGCATCCGTCGTCGGGAACGTCGTCATCGCTGCCTCACAGGCGGTGACACTCGGTGTCGGCTTTTTGATCGCCGGGTTGCCGGGCGTCACCTTCCTGACCGTCGCCGCGTTCTTGCTCACGTTACTCCCGCTCGTCGGCTCGTTCGGCGTGTGGGTGCCCGCAGCGATCTATCTTCTTGCGGGTGATCGGCCGACTGCGGCGGGCGCCATGCTCGTCTTTGGCGTGCTCGTCAGTATCTCTGACGTCTACTTGCGACCGGCCGTGATCAACCGTGCCGGCGCGATCAACGTCGCGGTGATCGCGATGGGTATCTTCGGGGGGATCGTTCTGTTCGGCGGTGTCGGACTGTTTATCGGGCCCGTGGTTCTTGGTGGCGCGAAAGAGGTACTCGACCTGTACGCCCGCGAGCGATCGTCTGACAGTTGATGGCCGACGCACATGACCCCGTGATGAGGGGTGCGAGGTGGTCACGCGTTCGCCACTACGTCAGCGATGGTCCTGTAGCGAACGCGATCGCGCGGCTCTGTTGAAATACTTAGAGTGTGTCATATTCTGGCTTGTTTCGTTCAATGTAGTCACTGGAACACGTCAGACTCATCCAGCGACTGAGAGGTGTTCTGTTCCGGGTCGATTCCCACGTCACGGAGTTCCTCGTCGCTCGGCGATTCTCCGGCACCGTGATAGCCGGCGACGGCCTCATCAAGGTTTTTGAGTGCGGCTTCTCGAGTCTGGCCTTGTGACGTGACACCGGTGTCCTCGTCATGGGCGACCCACACGTCGCCACTCTCGCCAACGGACAGTGAGATGTTGACCGGCAGTGTGGGGTCCTCGTCGCCGGGGTCGTCGGTGTCTATGCTCATGGCATCAAAGAGACTTGGGAGTCGAGTGAATCTGGTGTGTATAGTGGACTTCATGCTGTATTCGCGCTGTGTATCTCGCACGATCACTGAAACATCTATTTGAACTGGTCGAACCCTTGTGGTCAATACACATACTCTTTCTCACAGCTAATCACACATATTTCAATTGCAAACAACAGCTTGTTAACTGTTCTATAACGCCCTCTGATCTAGTAACTAATACTGAGCCACGGTTATAGAAGCTTACACGCGATTAGATCTGTTAGAACCCTCGTGACCTGATAGACATCGCATGCTGATCGTTGCCAGTGTTGGACTCGGGCGGGCTCTGATCGGCTCCCACATTGCTCATGAGAGTGTGAGTGGACTGCTCGGGTACTGATCTCGGGACAGACGAGCTGGAGTTAGGATGTGACCGTTTTGGAGGAATACATTCATATGCGCAGAGGTTAGACCGCCAAGCAGAATGGCGTTGTCAACCAGCCCTGAAGCGAACGACGAACTAGCGACCGCTGTCGGTCAGTATGTGCTGGGCGAGATCTCGCTCGGGAAGGCTGCCGAAGTAGCGGGACTGACTCGTTGGGAGTTCGAGGCGGTTCTCGAAGAGGCTGGCTTTACCGCGCTTTACGGTCCACGAGCAGACGCCGATCTTCAAGACGAGGTCGACGTCGCACGGAGTCTCGGCGAGTGAATGTCAGGCGGGTACCCTCAGCCAGTCGTCCTCGACACCACAGTCGTCAGTAACTTCGCCAGCACCGATAGCGTTTCATTCCTCGCTGCCGTGTTGAAGTTGCCAGTCGTCGTGCCGGCTGTTTGTGACGAGCTCGAGCGTGGTCTAGACGCCGGTCACGAGTATCTCGATGACGCCGTCGATGCGCTCGGTGAGGAATTACCCATTCAACCCGTCTCAGCAGACGATGGCGTTCAGGAGATCCGTGATCGGTTGGACCGCGGGGAAGCAGAGTCACTGCTCGGTGCCATAGAACACCGTGGAACGCTTGCGACCGACGACCTCGCTGCCCGGAAGGTCGCCAACCAACGAGACGTCCCGGTCACGGGATCAATCGGACTGCTCGTACTTGGCGTCGAATCAGCGTATCTCGACCGCAACACTGCCGACAAGTGGCTTGGCACGTGGCGGGAACGACGCGGGTACTACGCACCCGTAAAGAGCATGGCTGAACTACTCGATAACCACGGATCAGTTGGATCTAATTTACATTGTGTCAAGTGTGGTTACGCACCTCTCGGTAACATACGCTACTGTCTGTGGATGTCATAGAACAGTTCACAGGGGGTTGATTTCAAACCTGCTGGAGATTGATCATCTGCTTAGTAGCCAGCTCTCCTCGACCGGCTGTTGCAGGTGAAAATGTGTCTAAAGGAAAGTATTTCAACAGAGCCGACCGTGCGACATATGGCGCAGTTTCAGCTACTCCCTCCCCAGCCGATTCTGTACGTTGGTAGTAATTGTATGACTGAGACGACCGTGCGACAGCCGGACACTACTTCGCCACACCCTCCCCAGCCGATTCTGTACGTTGGTGGTGGTTATATAACTGAGACGACAGCGTGACAGCCGGACACTACTTCGCCACACCCTCCCCAGCCGATTCGCGAGTCGCCGCCGGCGACTCGCTCATCCCTCGCACGCGCTCGCGAGCCCGCCTTCGGCGACCTCACGAGGCGCGCGCCACCGCAGGTGGGTTGCTGGTGAATGTGCATCACGGTTCGAGTCGCGGGGGCGGCCGCTGAGCGGGCTAGTACACGTACTCGTCTGCGCCGATGCCGACGTAGTTCCGACTGGTCGATCGCTTGTTCCACCGGTACCCCGCGATCAGCTTCAGCGACTCCCACCCAGATCGATAGGGCTGTGAGAGGAGCCCGTCACCCGCCTTGGCGGCGAGCATCGCGTCAGCCGCACCGATAATCCGGTCCCAGTCGGCAGGGTCATAGTCGGCGACCATCTCAGCCATCGTCACGTTCCGGAGCACCTCGTCGCCGATGGCCTCCTTCCAGCGTCGGTTGTACGCGGCGAGGTCGCCGGCCGCGGCGAGCTCCCCGGCGATCGCCCCCGTCCGAACCGCGACGTGATCGCCGCCCTCGTGGAACGCCGACGTCGTGCCCATCGCACCGCCGACCACGGCAATGCCGGCGTCCGTCGGCGAGTCGATCGGGCGGGTCGACGAGATGGGGTACGTTTCGGTCCCGTCGCGTTTGCCGGCGGCCTCAACCACCGGAAAGTCGGTCTCGATGTCGTACTCGTCGCCGTACTGCCACTCCAACAGTCGGCGGACGTACTCGCCTCCGCTCGGGATCGTCTCGTCGTCGGGCGACAACAACGCGTAGGCGTCGGCGTCGAACGCCGAGACGTCCATCCCCATCGGCATGGTCAAGCCGATCCGACAGACACGGTCCTCGTTGGGAAACACCCACGGATAGGCAGTCTCGCCGGGCATCACGCCCCACCAGAAGACGATCGCGCCGTCGACCGCCTCGTAGACGGCCTCCGGAACGCGCCGGTACTCCTGGTAGGCGATGTGGTTTGCCTTCGGCGGTGAGAGCCGCTCGGAGGCGTTTGCGTCGGCTGGGAGGTACTCGTCGAGGACGGGATTCGTCACGGTCCGCTGCGGGCCGTCCGCGAGCACGAGGAAGTTGGCACCGATCACCGTGCCGTCGGCGAGCCGAACGACGTGCCGGGGCGTCGGCCCGCTACCGCCGGCCCGGTGGTCCGTTTCCACGTCGCGAACCGCGGTGCCCACCCGGTAGCTCGCGCCGGCGTCTTCGGCACGCTCGCGGAGCCAGTCGTCGAACCGCGCCCGGTGAAACGTGTACCCGAAGGCGTCGTACGACGAGCCGATACCGGTGTCGTACAGCGTTGCGGACGCAGAGGGACCGCGGAACTCCGCGCGGTCGAGTCGGCGCTGGATGATGCCATCGTCGAACTCATCGGGGTGGATCCCCATCAAGTCGACCCAGTAGTCGAGAATTCCGGCCGCGTCGGTGGAGTCCGGACCGAGACCCTCGCGGTCCGCTCGCGGCACCCCCTTCTCTACGACTATCGCGTCCGCACCTCCGCTTGCAGCCGCGTACGCCGCGGACGTGCCGGCGGGTCCTCCGCCGACGATGGCGACGTCTACGCGTTCCATACAGAGAGAGGTCGACGTCCAGGCTTTAAATTCACGGTCGGGTCCGGGGTGCGTTTCGCGAGGTCTCGTCGACAACACTGATTGCGGGCCCTGTCTCACCCCCGGACGTCACATAGATGCAAGGAGGAAGCCCACGAGTTTACTCGTGGGAGGAATCCGACAAGCCACTCCACCAACCACGAGCGACACCAACCCGACTCCCCCACGTCAATCGTGCAATTGATAAATAGGTAGTTTGACATGTGATACACGGATGGGGGACTTGATTCGCACCGTCAGAATCAAACTCGATGTACCTGACAAGCGGTGCGACGACCTCCATCAAATCAAAGACCACTTCATCCACTGCGCAAACACTACCGCAGAGTGGGCATGGAGATACCCGAACGACTACTGCGTAACCTCGAAACAGAAGGCCGAGAACGCCCTCTATGACCAACTCCGTGAAGACACGGACTACATGCACGCCAACCTCGTTCAAAAAGGAATTCGGCGTGCTATCGAGGCCATCAAAAGCGGTGTCGCCCGACTCAAGAAAGGCGACAACACCAGTCAACCGTATTTCGATGCGTGGAGCGTCGTCTACGACAAGCGGAGTGCGACGTTCCACCGCGACCACGTTTCCCTCTCAACGCTGAATGGTCGCGTCGAGTGTGACTACGTGTTTCCCAGCGATGCTGAGGGAACACCGATTGGCGAGTACCTGCTGAACGAGGACTTCGAGTTCCGCATGTCCACGTTACAGTACGACCGCCAAACGGAGTCGTTCTACCTTCACGCACGGATGCGCCGAGTCACAAGCGAGCAAGAGCAGTCCACACCCAATTCTTCTGACGCCAAGCACAGAACAGTCCTTGGTGTTGACCTGAACGTGGACGGCTCGCTCGCCGTGACTTCGACCGGGGCGTTCATCGGGAACGCTGACGAGATGAACCACCGACGCCGTGAGTTCGAGAAGACTCGCGGGTCGATGCAACAAACTGGAACGCGGTCGGCACATCTGTCGATTCAGTCGATGCAAGACCGCGAACATCGCTGGATGCAGGACGAACTCCACCGTGCCTCAAACCGGATTCTCGAAGAAGCCCGCGACCACAGATGCACGCACATCGCCTTCGAGAATTTAACCGATATTCGCAAACGGATGGCTGGTGCAAAGCGGTTCCACGCATGGGCGTTCCGACGCCTGTACCAGTACACGGAGTACAAAGCCGAGATGTTCGATATCGGGATTGAACAGATACCTCCTGCATACACGAGTCAGCGGTGTTCGTCGTGTGGGTTTACGCATGAGTCGAATCGGCGGTCGAAACACCAGTTCGTGTGTCAGAAGTGTGAGTACGAACTGAACGCAGATTACAACGCGAGCAAGAACATCGCTCGCAAACTGCTCAAGAAACTCCACTCGGGGCAGACGTCTTCGAGTGGAGGCGCACCCTGTCAGTGTGCGCTAACGTCAGGGACGTTGAACCTGAACGGCGATTACACTGCCTCCGTCGTTACGACGGCAGAAGGGGAGTCCACTGACAAGCCCACGACTTCAGTCGTGGGTGACTGACTCCCGAACCGCGCCGACGACGAGGTAGACGAACGGCGTGTCGACGAGCGCGATCGCGAGCTTCAGGATGTACTGGCCGGCGACGAGGGTACCAACCACGGGGAGCGGAAGCGGCTGTCCGATGCCGAGCAGGGTCGGCGCAAGCAGGAACGCGACACCGACGAAGATGACCGTGTCGACCGCCTGGCTCGTCGCAGTCGAGGCGACGTTTCGCAGCCAGAGCAGCCGCGGGCCCGTCCGCTCGCGGATCGCGTGAAACAACACGACGTCGACGTTCTGGCTCACCACGTACGCGAGCAGGCTACCGGCGACGATGTTCGTCGTCGGCCCCAGCGCGGTCGCGAACGCCGAGGAGACCCCAGGGTCGACGCCGGGTGCGACGAGTGTCGACCACACCAGCGCGAGGACGACGAAGTTCATCGCGAAGGCGACGTTGACGACCACCTGGGTGGCGCGACGACCGTAGAGCTCGGCGAAGCAGTCGGACGCGAAGAAGGTGAGCGCGTACGCGAGCGCCGCCCCCGGCAGGAGAATCTCCGGGCCGACGACGGGCAGCGCGACCGGAAGCGGGAGCGCGAGCACCTTCGCGGCCGTGACCTGGGCAGTCACGAGCGCGGTGACGAAGAGCGCGACGAGCCCGACCGCCGCGACCGCGGGGCGTGAGAGCGGGTCGACGGCGAACACCGACTGTGGCCCCTCGGTCGCCGCCCGGTCAGCCATCGTCGGCCTCCACGTCGCCACCGGCGGGCTCCTCGTGGTCGGCCGCTGCGTCGCGCCCCGTGGGCTCGTCGGTGAGTCGTCCGTGTCGCTCGTCGATCTCGTCGAGGACGTCGAGGGTCTTGCGGATCGACGCGCGGATCCCGTCGCTTCGGTTCACGAACTTCCCGTCGTCGCCGACGTGGTCGTCGAGGTCGGCGAGCAGTTCTTCGGGAACCTCGACGCTAATCTTCGGCACCGCGATCACCGCCCTCGGGTGTCGGCCGTCGACGTGGCGTTTGATAGTATCACAGTATTCGCTGAAGAATCTCCAGCGAGCAAAAAGCTGCCTGTCTGGGTCTCGGTGGGCCACCTCATGACGCAGCTGTGATGACACGAGTCTCCGTCGAAAGCGGCGTGACGACCCGAGGAACGTAACAGTTATTAATTTTTGAACGGATCAAAATACGTGAGACGAGCCCTTCTTCAGCGCGTGTATCGTCGTCCCCGCGGGCTCCCGACGCCTGCACGAAGACCCACACGAGGTGGCCAATGACCGGCTCACCGTCGACCCGAGTGCGATGGGCTGCGGTGGTATTCGCAAGCATGCTCCTGGTGAGTGGCACCGCTGGCGTCGCGGCCGCCGGCGTCGCGGCCGCGGGCGTGTCCTCGGGAGAGTCAACCGATGTAGCCGCACTCGGAGCGAGCAGTACCATCGACGCGTCGGGCGCGGTGACCGATACACCGGCAGCCGCGACCGAGGCGGGTGCCGCGCCGGTTCGACCGCAGACCGCGGTCGTGCGTGGTCGACCGGATCTCGAGGTGATGCTTCCTGATTCGACGGTGACGCCCGACCAGACGAACGAGCTCAGCTTACAGATCGCGAACGACGGGACGCTGAACTTCGGGTCAGCGGAGAACCGGCAGATCGTTACGACCGCTCGGAACGTCCGGGTCGAAGCAACCGCCGACGGGACGCCACTCACCGTCGACACCGAGATGCGGGGTATCGGCTCGGTGACCGAAGATGAGCCGCGTGAGTTCCAAGTCGCCGTCGACGTACCGCAGTCGGTCGAGACGGGCACGTACGACCTCGACGTCGAGGTTCAGTACTCGTACCGGTCGTTCCAAGGCGGCGAGCCTATCGGCTCCAGTGCGAACGAGCGAACACGCACGATCACCGAGACGGTGGAAGTAGAGGTGAAAGACGAGGCCCGCTTCGACATCGTCGAGGCCCGGACGGACGCACAGGTCGGTGACTCCGGCACGCTCGAAGCCGTGATCGAGAACACCGGCTCCGAGCCGGCTATCGACGCCGACGTAACCCTCGAGGCAGCCGGTGACCTCCGTTTCAGTGGGACCGAGATGAGTACGGCACGCATCGATCGCCTCGATCCGGGTGAGCGTGACACCGTTACCTACGACGTAACCGTTTCGCCCGATTCTTCGGTGAGAGGATACTCAGTGGACGGGGAGGTGACGTTTGATGACCCCGAGGGAATCCCGCGTGTCGACGAATCGATCTCCCTCGGTGTGACGCCGCGTGCTGAACAAACGTTCCGCATCGAGAGCGGCGAGACGACGCTCCGAGTTGGTGAGGACGGTGACCTTCGCGGCACCGTGGCCAACGAGGGGCCGGCACCGGCACGAAACGTCGTCGTCGTCTACGAGAGTGAGTCGCCGAATGTGATCCCGATCGAAAACGAGGTCGCGGTCGGGTCGCTCGAGTCGGGAGCATCTGCTGAGTTCGCGCTCCCCATCGAGATCGGCGGCGAGGCGAAGCCCGTCGACCGCGTCGCCGACGTGGCGGTTCGCTATCGCAACGACGAGAACGAGCTCCGGCGGTACGAGGACGTCGAGGTCGCGTACGCGGTCGACGAAGAGCGCGACGACTTTGGCGTCGAGGTTGTCGACCGCGAGGTGACCGCCGGCTCGACGACAACGTTCGACATCGTCGTGACGAACAACCTCGACGAACCCGTCTCCGACGTCGAGGCTCGGCTGTTCGCCGACAGTCCGCTTGACAGCCCCGAAGACGAGGGCTTTGCCGAGTCGCTCGCGCCCGGTGAGTCGACGAATATGACGTTCACGCTCGCGGCTGAGGGCGGCGCAACGGCGAAAACGTACCCCGTCTCCATGGACTTCCGGTACGACGACGGCGACGGCGACAGCACGCTCTCTGATACCACTCGCGTCGCGGTGCGCGTCGTTCAGAGCGAGGGTGGCTTCCCGTTCGGCATCGTACTCGGTGTCGTCGCCGCGCTCACCGTCGTCGGCGGGGCAGCCTACTACCGGCAGAGGGAGTAGTCAATGAGCCGACTCGGCGACCGCATCCAGGCCGCTACGGTCACGCTCAGCGAAGTTGTTGTACGCCGACGGAAAGCCGTGATTGTCGCGTTCCTCCTCGTAACGGCCGTGTTCGCGGGCGGGATGACGATGGTCTCAACGGATTCGGACGCGACGGATAGCTTCACCCAGGACATTCCAGCACAGAACGCGCTCGACGCAGTCGAAGACGAGTTCGAGGACCCATTCGCGGCCGAAGACGAGTCGACACAGCTGGTCCACACCGGGACAGACGTCCTCTCACGGCAGGCGATGCTCGCGAACCTCCGGGTGCTCGACCGAGTCGACCGGCGTGAGAGCCTTCGGATGGCGTCCGCACGCGGGCCCGCCACGCTCGTTGCGACCCAACTCGACCCGACGGCCGAGACACCACGTGAACAACGCCGGGCGATCCGCACGGCGACGGACACAGAGCTGCGCGAGGCGGTCCGGGCGGCGAGCGAGCAACCCGGGTTCACCAGTCTCGTCTCCGACGACTTCAACGCCCGCGAGGCGTCCGCGTCGGCGTCGGTGACGGTGATAACCCACGACGTCCCACAGGGATTCAGCGACGGCGACCTCCAGTCGATCCAGACGACGATCGCCACGCTGGCGTCCGACGAGCCGGCCGACATCCGGGCGTTCGGCAGTGGGATCATCAACGCCGAGACCGGCCAGATCATTGGCGACTCGCTGGCGCTCGTGATGCCTATCCTCGTCGTGTTGTTGTTGGGCTTTCTCGTCGTCGCCTACCGCGACCCGATCGACCTCGCGCTCGGGCTCACGGCGTTGTTGATGACGATCATCTGGACGTTCGGCTTCCTCGGCTTCTCGGGGATCCCCTTCACCCAACAACAGATCTCGACGCCGGTGTTGTTGTTGGCCGTGGGCGTCGACTTCGGCATCCACATCATCAACCGCTACCGCGAGGAGACGGTGACGGGCCTCGAAGCGATCCCCTCGATGCGCATCGCGACCCGCCAGCTGACGATCGCGTTTATCATCGTCACGGCGACCGCGGTGTTCGGCTTCGGCGCAAACGCCCTCTCTGACCTCCAGCCGATCCGCAACCTGGGGATCATCTCCGCGGTCGGCATCGTCTTTACGTTCCTCATCTTCGGGCTGTTCTTGCCCGCGGTCAAACTCGAGGTCGACCAGCTCCGCGAGCGGTTCGGCGTCCCCGAGTTCAACTCAACGCCGATCGCCAACGAGGAATCCGCGCTCGGGCGATTGCTGGCACTCTCGGCAAAAGCCGGCGAGCGCGCACCGGTCGTGCTCGTCATCGTGTTACTACTGTTTGGCGGCGGGATGGCCGCCTACGGCACCGGGGTCGACACCTCCTTCGAGCAGGAGGACTTCTTACCGCCGTCTGAAGAGCCCGCATACGTGCAGTACGTTCCCGGGCCGTTGGCACCCGGCGACTACACCGTCTCGTCGACGCTCGACGTCCTCGAAGAACGGTTCGATGCGAACCAAGACGAGTCGATAACGATCTACGTCCAAGGGCCGATGGAAGCCGACCACGCACTGGAGTCGCTCGTGCGACCCGACCGCGACCCACCGGACACGCTCGCGCTCGGCGACGAGAACGCGGTCCAAACGGAGAGTCTGGTGACAGTGATTCGTGGGTACGCCGAGCAGGACCCGCAGTTCGCCGCGCTCGTCGAGCGTAACGACCGCAACGGCAATGGGGTGCCAGACCAGAACCTCAAGCTGATTTACGACTACCTGCTCGCCTCGCCGGCCAGTGATCGTGCCGATCGGTATCTCACCGACGACCGTCGGAGCACCCAAGTCGTCTACAGCGTGGAGTCGGATGCCTCCCAAGACCTCGTCACCCAGCAGGGCCGCGAGCACGCCAGCGAGTACCGGTACACGGCTATTGCGACCGGCAGCATCGTCGTCTTCGACGTGATCTCCGGGATCATCTTCGAGTCGGCCGTCCAAGGGTTGTTGCTCTCGTTGCTTCTCACCGGCGGATTCTTGATGATCGCCTACGGTGTGCTTGAGTCGAAGCCGCTTTTGGGAATCGTGAACGTGTTTCCCATCCTGATCTCGGTGGCGACGCTCGTCGGGACGATGCGATTTTTGGGGCTCTCGCTTAACGCACTCACGGCGACACTGTTGTCTATCGGCGTCGGGCTCGGAATCGCGTACTCCGTGCACATCACGGCGCGGTTCGTCGACGAGTACGATCGGCGCGACACCGCACTCGACGCGCTCACGAAGACGCTCACCGGGACCGGCGGCGCGCTCATGGGCAGCATGCTCACCACGTCGCTCGGGACCGGGTCGCTCGCGCTCGCTATCACCCCCGTGCTCGGCAACTTCGGGTTGTTGATGGGGATGAGCGTGGCGTACTCGTTTTTCATCTCGATTCTCGCGCTCCCGCCGGCGTTGTTCTTGTGGGACCGATACGCGCCGGGGAGTGCGAACGCGGCTGCCTGAGCGCACATTACCGATTTCGGTAATCGGCGCGGGAGGCTTATATCGGTCCGCGGGTGCCCTCCGCTATGACACGCGTCGCCGTCGTGGTCCTCGGGTGGTGTGTGCTCTTGCTGCTCGCGAGCACGGCCGTCACGCCGGTCGCGGGGGATTCCCCGACGATCATGATGGCGGTCGACGGTGAGCCGGTCGCTGCCGGCTCGGAGACGCTCGTCCAGGCGGATCCGACCGTCAGCGTGAGCATCGAGGCGTCCGCGCCGGTCGAGCTCGTCGACGTCCGCGTCGACGGGGTGATCCGGTGGTCGCGTGAACCCGGGGAGCCGTCAGTCGAGGCGATGGTCCCACTCGAGCTCGAGAGCGGGGCTAACGAGGTGACTGTCGTCGCGAACGCGGACGGCGTCTCGAGTGTCTCGGCGACCGTGATCGTCGACGACCAACGGCCGCGGGTCGCGTACACTGCTCCCTTCGAGACGAGTGTGCTCGCGGGGGTGCCCGAGGAGGTGCGCGTCGAGGGCGCAGCGACGACGCTCGCCGGGGAGCTGGTCGACGACGCGGGCGTCACCCGACTCACCGTCAGCCGAGCGTACACCTACGAGCGCGCCGGCACGACACTGGCGAGCCGACGACACCACGCCCAGCGCGACCCCGGCGACTCCTTCGAACAGCCGCTCTTGCTCGGCGACGGGCGGAACAACATGACCGCCCAGTACACGGACCGCCTCGGGCAGATTCGCGCCGACTCGTTCGTGATCGTCGTCGACGACACGGCCGCGCCGACAGTCGACGTCTCCGTACCGGCACAGACGAGCGCCGAGACGGTGCAGCTGACGGGGACGGTCCATGATGCGGTCAAGGTCACCGACCTCCGGGTGACCCGCCCCGACGGCACCGAGGCGATACTCGTTCAGACAGACGCCGAGCCGGACCGAGACCGGCTCGCGGTCGCCCTCGAGGAGACGGTCACGCTGCGAGAGGGGACGAACGAGATCGTCGTGACGGCGCGCGACCCGGCCGGCAACACCGCGACGGAGACGGTCACGGTCGAGCGCACCGGCGACGCCGACCCCCACGTGAACGTGACGGCTCAGCCGGTCGCGGGAGCGACGGACGCCGTGCGGGTTGTCGGTGCCGTCTCCGGCGGGCCGGTCACCCGGGTGACCGTCGAGAGCGTCGACGAGGCGACCGGCGACCGGCTCGACGTCGTGCGCGTCCGTGGCGCCGACGAGCCGGTGACGCGTGTCGACGTGAACGCGTCGCTCGCGGCTGCGAACGCGTCGACGACCGTCCGCGTCCTCGTGACCGACGCGGCCGGCGTCCAGCACGAGACAACGGTCGTCGCCGTCGACGAGCCGGCCAAGACGACCACGGCGCCGGCAGCCGCCGCGGACACTGCGTCACCTCAGGCCGCCGAGTCGGCACCCGCGGAGACGAACGAGCGGCCGGCCGAGCGTGAGCCGTCACCCCCAGGTGATGCCACGACTGACCCGACCGACACCCCAGCCCGAGCCGAGTCGGTCGACGACGTGGTTCGTCGGATGATGCGTGAGACGGTCAGGGCTGTCCGAACACGTGTGGGCGGGCTCACCGACGTGGACGCGCCGTGGCGCACGAGACGGTGAGCGCCTCCCCGACGCCGGGGTGAGTCGAGCGTCGCGGCAGGAAGTGGGTGTCGTGGTCGGCCGGGTAAGGTAGTTTACTCGTACGTGACCGGCCCACCGACCGTGTCGTTACCGCGTGCGACCGATACCTCGATGGCGAAGTCGCTGGCGGGCTTCGTGAGGTCGAACTCACACGTGATACGGCCGTCGGCCGTCACCGCCGTGACGCAGTTCGACACCTGGCTCACGCCGCCGCCGCGCTCTCGGGCGTCGACCCGGACGACCACGTCGTTGCCTGGCGCGAGGTTCGTCTCGGCCGAGACGGTGAACAACGGGTCGTCGGGGACGCTTCGGTTCGTGAACGTGACCGACGGCTCGATAACACGAATCTCCTCGCGCATCGTCGTCGTCGGGAGCACGTACGGAGCCGCCGCGCCGACCGATAGCTCTACTGTGTACGCCCCCGGCTCGAATCGACTCGTGTCGGCGTCGACGACGACCGCGTCACTCGCCGGGTCGTACGTGGCCTCAAGACCGGCAAGCGGGGCGACGCGCTCGTCGGCGTCGGCGTCCGCAGCGACGAGCCGCGCGTCGACGCCGTGGCCGAGCGACCCCTGTCCGGCCGGGCCGTACCGGACCACGCCGCGTTCGGTGTGGCTCACGGAGGCGCCGGCGAGCGTCACCGAGACGGGCTCCGCGCCGGTCGTGTCCGGGTTGGTGACCGCGTACGACGCGAGCAGCGTGTCGCCCGCGTCGAGCGGGACCGCGCGGTCGAACGCGAGGGTGACCGTGCCGCCGGTGCTCGTCCGGATGTTCCCCACCGCGAACCGAACCGAGCGGTCGACGGTGCCGTCGCCGGTGGTGTCGACCCCAAGCGTCTCGATGTCGCCCCGCGAGAGACGGAAGATATCGGTCGGGATCGCGTCGCTCTCGCCGTACTCGATCGTGACCGACCGCATCCGCACCGCCTCGGTCGGCGAGGCGCGAAGTCGGTGAGTGGTCTGGGCCGACCGCGTCGCATCGACCGCCGAGACGAGGTCATCACCCGGCGCGGGCCGCCCGAGGATCCCCCCGAGCCCGCTCACCGCGAAGGTGCTGCGGGCGTGGTCACCGCGCGCAACGGTCGTGACGCCATCCGTGGTGGTCGACGGGGTGGCCGGGCCGGTCGAGGCGGTGTCGGTGCGTGACTCCTCGGTAGGCCCGGCCGGCAGCGGGGTTTCCGGCGGTACCGCTCGGGTGGCGTTGCCGCCGGCGGTCGGCGGCTCAAGTCGGAGGACGGCCGCGATGCTCGTCGACTCGGTGGCAGCGATCAGGTTGTAGCGGCCGTCCGCGAAGACGAGCCCGTCCTGGGTCGACGTCTCCGAGACGAGTTCGGCGTCGTCTGCGGGGTCGACCGTCGAGATGTCGACGGTTGTGTCTGCGTCGAGCCCGCGGAAGGTGTCGAGTTGGACGCGGATCCGGCCGTCGCCGTCGCCGTCGCGCAGGTCGATGTCGGCGCGGTACGACTGGTCTGCGGCGCGGACGCGGAGCGTGGCCGCTTCGGTGTTGCGAACCCGGAGGTCGATGGTCGCCACGTCGCCTTGGGCGGCGACGGTCGTGGCCCCGCCGAAGCCGACCGCAGACTCCGACTGTCCGACCGCTCCAGCTGGAAGCAGCGAGACGGTGAGACAGACCGCGAGGAAGACGGCGAAGACCGCCGTGCGTGTAGCCATGTGTGACAGCGCTACCGCTGTGGTGGGTAAATACTTTCTGTGGTGGGGTCGCGGGCGCGAGACGCACCGCTGATGCTCATCGGGTGAGCGTCAGCAAAAATAAACCGCATCGGGTGTGATGAGCGGCCGGTCCGCTCGAAGGTGGCTGCTTACTCGTCGCGACGACGGGTCGCGAGGAGCGCGGCAGCGACGAGTGCCACAAGGGCGACGAGCGCGCCGAAGCCGGGCGTGCTGTCGTCCGTGGACTCTTCCTCAGTGGTTTCCTCGGAGTCGTTCTCCTGAGTGGTCTCCTCCTCGGTGGATTCCTCCTCTTCAGTGGTCTCCTCCTCGGTGGATTCCTCCTCTTCAGTGGTCTCCTCCTCGGTGGATTCCTCCTCTTCAGTGGTCTCCTCCTCGATGGATTCGACAACCTCGATCGTCTCGCGGTCGGTGTTGTCGCCCGTGTCGGCCTCGATCGTGTACGTGCCAGTCTCGAGGTCGGAGGTGTCGACGTTCACTGTGTACATGCCATCCGTGCCCCACATCTCAGTGGAGTCGGTGGCAAGCGAGTTGCCGTTCTCATCGAGAACGTCGATGACTATGGAGTTGTCGTCAGCTTTGCGGTTGGTCGTCCCCTCGACGACCATCGTGTCGTTCGCTGCGACCGGGTTGATACCGCTAGCCTCAGAGCCCTCGGGGTAGACGGCGTCGAGCGAGACGGTGCCGTCGTTCAGACGGAACGTCTGCGTGACGATGAGGTCGTCGCTCGCGTCGTCCTCAACGGTCTCGGTGACGATCCGGTCACGGACCTGGTCACCGCTCAGCTGGTTGTTGTCGCCGAGGGTGTCGATGAACTGCACGAGTCCACCGATGTTGTTTTCATTGTTCGGGAGGTCACCGTCGCCGATGTTGCCATCACGGCCGTTCGAGATGACGTGCGCGGAGACGCTGCCCTGGCTGAGACCAACGCCGAGGTCTTCCTCTTCGAACGTGTCGTCGCTGTCGACGCTCACGGAGTACGCGAGCGTGTTCCCGCGGTCGTCGACGAATGCGACGACGACGTTATCCTGACCAGCTGCCGTCCCGTTGACGTCAATGATGCTGTCTTCGGAGGCAATCTGGCCGTTGTAGGTAACAAACTCAGCGGTGAGGTCACCCTCGACCACGTTGATCGAGTCACGGCTACTCGTCGCCGTGGTCCACTGTGAAGTGGTGATTTGACTGTTCGAGAGGGTGTTACCGTTGTCCGCGTCTGCCTGTGCCGCGTCTGCCTCGGCAATTACGCCGATCTCGTAGCGACCCTCGAAGGCAAGGATGTTGTTACCGGGTCCGCCGCCGTCGCGGAGGTTGACGTCGGTCTCTTCGAAGGTGTCGTCGGAGTCGACGTCGATGATGTACTCACCGTCGACCTCGATAATCTCCCAGTCGTCGTTGTCCTTGGCGTAGAGACGGACCTCGTCCGCGCTCTCAGCCGAACCGGAGACGTCGACCTCGGAGCCGACAACGTAGGAGTCAGTCGGGCTGTCGAGGGTCACGTCGCCCTCTTCGACGTCGAACTCGACGTCGTCCTCGGTGTCTGCTGGCCGGTCATAGAACTCACCGTCGCCATCATCCTGGTAGACCTCGAAGTCGATCGAGGTGTCGTCCAGGTTTGCGGTCTCGATCGCGCCGACGCCCTGGGTCCCGTCAATCTCGACCACAGCGTACGCGTAGTCCGCGTCCGTCGGGTCGTTTCCGAGGTCACCTGCGGTGTCGCTGGCGAAGCCAGTGACCGTGGTGTCCCCGACGTTACGGAAGACGTTGTCGCCCTGGCTGATGCCGTCGCGGAAGTCGGTCGCGTCGACCGTCACGAGGTGGTAGTCGCCGTCGATGCCACCGCTGATGGTGTAGTCGAGGTTGTCACCCTGCGTGACGCTGTCCTCGTCGACACTCAGTTCAATGGTGTTCTGGTTCGTCAGCTCGATCGTGTACTCCTCGATGACGTCGCCGTAGTCGAGGTTGTTGTTCCCCTCGAAGACGATGGTGTACTCACCAGCGTCCTCGGAGGACATGTCGAGCGAAACGAAGCCACCGTCGTCGATGAGGTCGTCGTCCTCACCCTCGGCGAGGACCTCGTTAGTGATGTCTGCGCCGCTCGGGTCCTGGACCTCGACGGTCACATTTTCGGCTTCCTCGAAGTTGTACTCCGCGGCGATGCCGAACCTATCCGTTCCGTCTGAATCTTCCGTCGCGCGGCTGGCGGCAATCTGGCTGATGTCATCGCCGTTCAGCTGGACCTCAGCCGTGGTGATGCGCGGCTCGACGACCGTGGTTCTGAACGCGTCAGAAGCAGCGTCGGGGCCGCCCACTGCGTACGTTCCGGTTTCTTCGTCCTGCGGAATCGGCATCTGGAGCGGCGTCCCCTCGCGGGAGCCGGACGTGCCCTCGAGATCGCTCGCACGGACGACCCGCTCGCCGTTCTCGTCAACGAACGAGATGTCTTCCTCGCCCTGGAAGACGGTCTCACCGCTCAGGACACCAACGTCACCGTTGGTTAGCTCGCCGCGGTTCGCGAAGGTGGACGGGGTGTCACCGCCGTCACTCGCGACTGTGAAGTCAACGGTCGTGCTACCGGTGAACGACTCGGTAACCTGTCCCTCGACGTCGAAGGAGTAGTCGCCGTCTGCGACGTCGTTGGCGACACTAGCCGTGACATCGAACGTCGTAGACTCGCCTGGTGCGAGTCCCGTTACCTGAACATCACTATTGGGGAACGTTACGTCAACCCCAGGCGGCGTGTTATTTGCCTGAACACCGGTGACGGTTCCGTTCTCGTCACCAGTATTCGTTACTTCAACTGTTAGGTCGAACGATTCACCAGGTGCGACTGTGCCCGGGTTCGGACCGTCAGTGACGGAGACCCCGGCTTGCGCCTGAGCGGCCGCAGTGCCTGCGAATGCTGCAGACACAGCAACCATTGAGAGAATCATAACCACGGACAGGAACACGGCACGTCCCTGCTCGCGATACGATGTTTCGTTTGTCATTTTTGTGTTGTGTGTATCCTACCAGCGTGCACCCAACTGCTGACGCGTAACAGATCGAGTTCGAATCCGACGACTGCAGTCGAGAGCCATTGGTAGGTTGCAAGCGATGGTACCGACGGTTAGGGTAAATACTTTGTGAACGATACTAGCCGATTCACGAGCAAAATTGTCCATTCGAATCGCCACACAGCGGCTAGGTAAGTAACGAAATTACTCGCGTCAACCACAGAGCAACACCAGAGCAGAGATGCAGTACCTCACAGACGCTATTGAGATCGCTGTGGGAAAACGTCTCTTGGGACGTTTCCATTTACCAGCACCAACGGTTGCTAGTATGCGATGTGTAAGTGTATCAGACACCGAGAGTGCACAACTGTCGGACTCTAGCTCAGTGCTGTGGTATTCGGAATCGACAGTTAGACACCCCTCTACAGGTCAAACAACAGCAGCTACTGGCCGGTGATATACGCGATAATCACGCGCACAGCCTCCTGACGGGTTACCTTCGTCCCTCCAACGTCAGACCCAGTGTTGTACGCGACGACAGCACGGACAGCGTCGCCCCTATCTATTCCATCGTTATCCGCATCAAACCTGGCTACTTCGGTTTGTCCTTCGTTGACGGTGATATTTTTCGTCGTCGAACGGTAGCCAGCAGCGGTAACGTCAATAATTATCTCGCCGGGCTCTGACGGTGAAACCTGGATGATTGCAGTTCCTTTTTGGTCCACTGAGATCGTCTCCACTGTCGCAAGCCGGGTGATGTTCGCATTTGTGACCGGCATTCCGGACGCCGCGTCTGTGACAGTCACAGACACGTTCGTGGTCTCGTTCGCGGTGACAACGGCTGGGTTGACACTGACGTTCAACGAGGAGCGAGTATCGACGGTGAAGTTCACATGCGTTGTGTCCGTCTGGCCCTCCGCGACGGCACCATAGGCAGTGAGCGTGTATTCACCGCTACTCACGTTGTCCCCGACAGAGACACTCACGGTTTCTGTAACGGTCTCCTCAGGAGTGAGCCCCCGGATTTGCAGCGGTGGATCAGTTGCGGTAACGCCCTCGGGCTCGTCTTGGACCCGGATATCAGTGACAGTGCCATTTTCGTCGCCAGTGTTCGTCATCGAAATGTCGAATGTAAACGTCTCACCCGGCTGGACCGGTTCTGCCGGTGTTGAGCTGACGTTGACCGCTGACTCAGGCGCGGCTGTTACCGCTCCAGAGCCCGCTGCGATACCGAGTAACAGGAAGACGGCGATGCACACACCGTATACTACGTAGCTCCGATACTGCGATGAGTGATTCTGTGTCATCTGTTCTACCGTGTCTATTCATACCTACAATATATAATTCTGGCTCGTAATTAGCTATGTTCAGCTTATACTCCTGAGTGAGAACTTGCTCGGACGTGCCAGCAGAAGATCGTTACTACGCTAATCAGGATCCGATTCTTGAGTTTGCATTGTACGCGATGATCACTGAAACGACCTGCTCTCGGGTCGCCTGTCGTCCCCCGATGGTACCGCCAGTATTGTACGCGATGATAGCACGGACCGCCTCGTTCCGATCGATCCGGTTGTCGTTGTTTTGATCGAATCGCACCAGCGGAGAGTCAACAGTCGTTTCATTAACCACGGTAACGTTCTGCGTTGCCATAGTTGACCTGTCAACAGCAATGACGTGGGTGTAGTCTCCATTATCAAGCCGTCCGGTATCTGCTCCGTCGATGGTGAATTTACTTCTATTTTTGTCACCTGAGGCGACCCGAACGTCTGTTTTCACCGATGTGATTTGGCTCAATCCATCCGAATCAACGAGATCGTATGAGATGTTTTGTGTCCTCGTAGCTCCGCCGGTGTTCGTTACTGTAACTGCCACCTCATATCCCTCACTTGAGGTAATCTGAGTGGGGGCCTCGGTGAGGTCGGCTGAAACTCCAAACTGTAAGTTATAGACAGACGAAACGGCAGCAGTCGCGTTGATGAGGCCGGTACCAGTCCGCTCTGGCGGCTGTGGCAGTGGGTCTGCTGTTTGTTGAAGAATCGTTCTCGTCTCGGCTGGTGACACTCCGCCTGAGGCCTCCTCAACCAACGCTGCCGTTCCAGCAACGTAGGGGCCTGCTCCCGATGTCCCGGTGAACACGTCGTCGTATGGCGTCGCAGGAAGGTGGGAGTATCCAGCGATCGAGATTCCGGGACGGTTGGTCACCGGGCCCTCAGCGCTGTAGTCTGCGAGTCGCGCCTCAGGCGTAACGTACGCGGCTGTGCTAACGGCTGTAGAAGCGGTCGCAGGGGGAACGACGCTACCCTCAGGAACATGGTACTGATTCCGGTACAGCCAGTTTGGTCCGTGAATCTCGATCTGGTCATTTGTATCGCCGGCATAGTGATACACGACGAGTGAGAGGGGCTCGAATTCGGACGTCGAGTACGAGATCGCTTCGACGGGAGCGGCACCACTCGTCTGGGCACGCTCAGAGGCAGCGACGAAATTACCAGTTTGTTCGTTGTACAGATAGAAGTCGTAGTCCGACACCGAGTCCGAGCCAAAATCGGACCAAGTCAGATAGAACGTCAGTTGTCCACGAGCGCCGGAGACTGCACTATCTGCGCCGCCAAGTCGATTCAACTGGTCATCCTGAGCAAAGTTGTGATAGCCATCGCCGTCAGGGTCGAAAAACTGCGACTCGTAGTGGCTGAGCCGACCGTTCCCGGCGGGACTCACCACGGTGACGCCCTCCGTCGTGGCGGTGTCGACTTGTCGTGCGATATAGCTCGATCCGTCTCCGGGCCGGCCGTAGTAGGCTAATTCAGTCAGAACAATATCAACGTCTTGATCGATAAGGTACTGCATCGCGGCACCGAAGTCAGTCGACGAACGTACGCCGGTAAGATAGAGCTCTGCACCAGGTGCGATTTCGGCGACTTGTTCGACGGCAGCAGTATCGTGGTCGGGGCTCGCGTCGATCGGCTCGTCATCTTTGAAGTTCCGAACGCCAGCGATCTGGCCCTCATACGGCACGTCACTCACCGCTGGGCCAACGCCGATAACGCCAATTTTGACGCCGTCACCCTGGATTCCGTTTCGGTGGATAGTGTCGGCCTCAATCGAGCTGATGTTCTCATTCGAGCCGGTAGCAGTACGAGTACCGTGTGACTGTCTTCGAACCGAGACGACCCACTCAAGCGACCGAACTACGGACGCGTTTGTCGGACGCATCGTAACGTCTGCGCGATCGTCTGAAACAGTTCCGAGTTCCCCATACGCAGCCAGGAGCGTCGAATAGTCCGACGCATCACCGTCTACGACGACGACGTACGACTCGGTCGTGGTCGTCAGCTGCGACCCCAGTGTCGACCTGTTACTGCTTCTCTCCGGCTGGGGAAGGTCGGTGCCGTTTTCATTCACGTTCGACGGCTCAACCTGTCCAGACTCAGTCGGAGTATTTGGGGCGGTCGAGAACGATATCGGTGAGGTGGCATCGTGTGTTGGTACAGCCACAAATGCCGCTACACAGAGCAAAGAGGTGACTAAAAGTAGAATCGAGAGTGTAGATAATTTCATCTACAATATACTTGTAGTGAGGTTTTTTATCTCTTCTGCTAGATTCAGTAGTCGAACTGAGAGATACTACTAGCAGGAATACACGTCGTGAGCCCCAGATCTATCCCTTTTCGTGTCTTTGTGCTTACTGGTTGTACCACTGTAGGTTGTGATTTATTATATTATTGGTAACCGCGCAGTTGCGACTCACACCCCTTACAAAAATACCAGAAAGATCAGAACGACTGGGTGCAGTGAAAATGCGCCAATCAATTACCCGATATTGTAGTCCACGATCACCTGAACCGCTTGGTCCCGAGTGACTTCCTTGCCGCCAACCGTACTACCGTCATTATACGCGACGATGGCGTTAACTGCCTCGTCGCGGTCAATCGAACCGTCACCGTCAGCGTCGAATCTGTCGACTGGATCGGCCGGTTGCTCGACGGTCACCTGAATCGTATCGGTCAGGTTGTATGCCCGGTGTTTGGCGTCGCCTGCTTGCACCCTGACGGTGTGTGTCCCCGGTTCCAAGCTGATCTCGGCGGTCGTCGACCCGTCACCGTAGTGGTAGTACCCGTTCGGCTCGTTGTTCGGAATCACTGCGCCTGGTTCAACTGCTGGTTGGTCGACGAGAATGTGTAGGTGACCCGCTCCGTCACGAACCCCGTTCGATGCCGCTTCGACCGTGAAGTTCTCTGCGGCCATATCGAACGAGACTGGAGTCGTCACCGTTGCGTCGTCACTCGGCGAGGTGAACGACACCGACCCCATTTGTGGCGTATAGTCGACGGTAGGTGCGTCGACCGAGACGTCCCCCACCATCGCGTTGACGTGGACCGTACACCGGTACTCGGCCAGTGACGAGGCGAGGTCGCTCGTGATCGTGAACGCAATTGTGTCGCCGTCGTCGACCCAGTTGACCGCGCTGTCGTCGTCGAACGACCCCGTGGTGGACTGGCTCAACAGGACGGTGCCGCTCTCGTCGCGAAACTCGAGTGGATGGTTCGGGTAGCCACCATTCTCAAACCGGACCCGCGTTCCCGTCTCGGTGACCGTGAGGGTGGGATTTTCGACGCCCGTGGGGACGTTGACACCCGTCTTAGTGACGTTGCTCACTTCATACGCGCTCGCGCCGACGTTGTCAATGCTGATCGTCGCGTCGACGTGGTCAGCACCCGCAGCGCCGGTCGTCGCGCCTGCACCGACCACGAGGCCGGCACCGGTCAGTTTCAACGCTGTTCGTCTGGTAATCCTGTGGGAGTCGTGAGATACCACATGGATATTATTCGTTGGAACGAGTTAACGACTCGTCGCGGGTGTGTTCGCCACGCACACCCGTACATTGGCTATCATCCTCAAATGTAGAAGTGTGAGTAAACCAGCCAGTGGATGCTTCTGTACATCCTAGCGAAGAGTTCGTATTCATCAATGGAGACAAGTTTCGCATGGCTAGTGGAGCCGACGTGGCTGTTGGCCAGGGTGTAGAAAATCAGTCTGCTGGCTACGAGGCTCCAGCTGGTCAAGGGAAACCACACCCTCATGAAAGCCCCAGAGGATTACATACAAACCTGCAAGATGTCCCTGTGGGTCAGCAGCCGAATTCTGACCAGAAGGATCCTGACTCCCTAGCGCGGAGTGGATGTCAACTGTGGGTAGATAGCTGACACTCCATCGCTCCTCGGTTAATCGAGAAAGAGACCGACGGCTCACTTCGATCGACTGTACACGCGAGGCTACGCAGTGGCTCTCGCGGTGAAAAAGTGAAAAATCGGGGCCGCCCGGTGCGGTAGTTAGGCTGCGATCGTCTGGCCGGTATTGTATGCGATAATCACCTGGACCGCCTGGTCCCGGGTGACTTCTTCGCCACCAACCGTGCCACCAGTGTTGTACGCGACGATAGCGTCAACTGCTTCGTCACGGTCGATGATGCCGTCACCGCCGTCGAAGCGAGCCAGCTCTTCGTCGGTACCTGCTCCAACCTGGACGGAGATAGTCGCCGAAGCGTTGGTGAACGACTTACCGACCGAAGGCCGAGTCGGTTTGCTTGCCTCGACGGCAAACTCACCGGCTTCGTCGAAGGTAACTGTCGCAGTCTGGTCAATCGAGACCGTATCGACGGTGTCACCAGATGCGTTCCGGATCGTCAGCGTACCCGTTGTCTGACGATCGAAGTCCTCACGCGTGAGGTTGAATTCGACGGAGTCGCCTGGCGTGACGTCGGTCTGATCTGCGCTCAGTGAGAGGTTGACCTGCTCAAGGACGTTGATCGTCTTGACGGTGAACTCAGGCGTTCCGTCACCGTCGCCGTCGTTCGAGTTGACAGACACATCGCTGCTGTCTAAGATCTTGAACTCGATCGTCCCACTGTCCGACGTCGTGTAGTCGAAGTTCACAAACCCTTCGTCTGTGACTTTCGTCTGACTGTTACCATCGAGACCAGTGCCACTAATCTGGAGCGTGCCCAGATCAACGGTGTCGCCGTTCGCATCGACGAGCTGGTACGTCTGTGAGACGTCCGTTCCCGGATCAAGTTCGTCGGGGGCGTTGACTAAGCTGAGTTCGCCAACACCGACCGACGAATCACCCAAGTAGGATGCGCTGTCGTTCTGGACAGCGAAGTCCAGCGTGACCGGTTGATCGCCGACCGTATCCTCCTGCGAGGAGATGTCGACGACTGCCGTGCCGTTTTCGTCAAGGTTCGCGTAGACACTGTTGGTGTCAGAGACACCAAGTTCCTCGTCTGAGTCGAACGTGTCGTCATCAGCATCGGCTAGAATCGTCGAGTCAGCACTGAAGTCGAACGTCACGTTCGTTGCGGTCAGGCGCAGGTCGGTGTCCTGCAGTGCCGTGCTGTCTCGCGGATCTTCAGCCGTGATTTCCACGTTCGAGCTGGTGAGACCAAGCGTCAGGTCGCCAGTGAGGTTCGTGGAGATGGTCGGCTGGACAACATCAAGACTCACACTGCCAGTCTTGCTGTTATCGTTGAGGTTCGTGGAGACATTGACCGCATCGGTTCCACTTTCGTCAGCGTTGATCGTCGCTTGAATGACATTTTCCGTACTGTCGCCATCGGTGTCGACGGCGGACGGGCCGGAAACGTCGTCAACAGCGCTGCCCTGCTGATCGATGTTCGTGTTCCCAGCGAGTTCAACGAGTTCGGTACCGTTGACAGCGTTACCGTTCTCGGTCACGGTCAGGTTGATCTGCTCGTCCTGTCCAGCAAGCACTGGATCAACATCTGACGTGATCGTGTACGCGCTGACACCAGCAGATGTGACGACATTGTCAAGCTGTGCGCGGATTTCTCCGCTGTTCGGGTTCGTGCCGTCGTACGCGTGAACCTCAACAACGTGGTCGACACCAGCCGAGGCAATCGTCACATTCTCTACGACGTATTCACCGTTGTTCACGGTGAGTGGACGTGTCTGATCTGCAGTCGTGCCAAGGTTGCCATCAGTGTAGAACTCAATCTGTCCGTCAATCGGATTAAGAACGATGGCATCGACGTTCGCACTCGACGTTTCAGAGACATTGAACAGGTCATCGTCCGTATTGAAGCCACTCTGATCTTGGATGATCACCTGTCGGTTGTTCAGCGTCGTTCCCTCACCATCGGAGACGGTGAGACTAATATCTGCAGTCTGACCGGTCTCGACATCCGAGGGCAGCGAGAAGTCAGACACGACATCGCTGTCGGTGATATCGGTCGTGACAGAGTCCGAGAATGTATCACCTGCGCTCGTTGTCGCCGTGACATTGAACGTCAGGGTAGTGTTCTGCTCGGCGGTGACACCTTCAATCTGGAAGGCTGTCGTTCCCGTATCTGTGTCTCCATTTTCAACAGTAGCCGAGGTTACGGTGAGGTCGTCACCGGTGTTATTGAAGTCAGGCTCACCGTTGTCACCATCGTCAGCAACGTCTAGATTGCCGACGGTGAATTCACCATTGGTGGAAGTGATCGTAACAGGGTGTCATAGAACAGTTCACATACCAAAGAGCAGGGTGAACGCTGAGGTGGAATGAGTTCAGCGACCCTGCAGGATGATCCTTCGGTAGAATCGTTCTTCAATGTCGTGGAAACGG
>NZ_JBSPSR010000009.1:0-109333 GCF_059623105.1 Halorubrum orientale
CCCGCTTAGACCATGAGCATCCCTTCAGATTCGTACTGGTTGGATGCTCGGTGGGACTGCAAACCTGAAATCTCCAACACTCAGGATTCCTCCGCGTTTACGCGGAGGAGGATGTCAACTGTCACTAACATGTTGCTCAATCACATGGAGTGTCGGCCCCCTCGTTGCCGCTGTAACGAGTATGTTACAACAAGCCGTTCATCATATCCGTACCTATGATCCTACGGCGGCAAGACGGGGCGAGTAGTATCGTACACTATGAGGTTCGTCTATTGGGTGGCATCAGCGGCCACTGTATGAGTTACAGGTGTATGTTCAGCAGCAACCTAGTGGACGCATTTTACTTTACCAGGGGCTTGCTGCTCATGCTGACTGGCAGGCTTCGATGACGAGTGCTGGATCGTCAACAAGGCGGTTCACTGTGTGTGCGCCCTGCCCTTTTCCACGGCCTTTCCGGTTCTGGTCAATAACTGACAAAAAAGCAAGCTCAGAGAGGAGGTCTCGGACGCGCCGGGGCCGAAGTGAATCGATTCCCTCGCGTTTGCACACAATCTCGTAGGCAGAATACACCCGCTTCGTTGGGATATCGGCTTCGGCTGTCGCTTCTTCTTGAGCGCGCAATGCCAGCGCTTGCAAGAGATACTTCGAGTGTTCCGGTTGGTTCGCAATGAGTTCTCTGAGTTGTGCGTGTTCTTCACGGTCGTGTGCCTCATCGACGTACTCGACTGTTACCTCAGTGTCATCGTGCTCGTCAGCAATCTCACCCGCATACCGAAGAATATCGATTGCTTTCCGTGCATCACCGTGTTCTTTTGCGGCGAGAGCAGCAACCTTCGGAATAACAGCATTTGTGAGAACGTCTTCACGGAATGCATCAGCACGGGAGGTCAAAATAGCACGAAGCTGTGTGGCGTCGTACGGCGGGAAAACCAGCTCTCGTTCTGAGAGGCTTGATTTAACACGCTCATTTAGTGAGTCGCGGTAGCGAATCTTATTACTGATGCCGATGACACCCAGTGTGCTCTGATCTAACTTTCCAGATTCAGTAGCTCGTGACAATTGCATCAAGACGTTGTCGTCTTGGAGTTTGTCGATCTCATCAAGGATAACGATCGCAACGTCGAGCCGTGAGTCAATAATGTCCCATAGTCGTTGATAGTAGCTTGAGGTGCTCACGCCCGCATGTGGGATTGTAACATCAGTTAGGTCTGGATCGTTGAGTGCGGTCGCAATGGCTCGAACTGTTTGTGTCTCTGTTGATTCTTGAAAACAGTCGACATATGCCACACCAACGGTGATGTCGTTGTCGGCTGCGACGGTCGTGAGGTCTCGTGTGATGTATTTCGAACAGAGACTTTTGCCTGTCCCTGTCTTTCCGTAGATTAAGACGTTGTTTGGGGTCCCACCGTGCTGGGCATCCTTGATCGCATCTGCAAGCGAACGCAGTTCTTCATCACGACCGATAATTCGGTCTCCCGCCGGAAGGTGGCTGATACGGAGGATCTCTTTGTCTTTGAAGATCGGGTCAGGGACCCCGAAGAACGATGCTGACTCTGTCATACTTGTTCTGTGTGATAGTGTAGTATAAAAGTTGCTAACCATATTGCCGCTGTAAATTGAGGCGAGTGAGATCTGCTATCATCAGAATATCGTGTTTAGCTGCGTTATTTACACTATTAGCGTTTCAAACGGTGTTTAAGAGATGTGTGTATAGTATATGAATAGCACATGTAGAATGCCGCTGTAAATCGTTCATGAGACGGAGTGTGAATGTTTGTGCGTCCTAAGAGAATTGTGAGTGGCGTAGTATGATGATAGTCTAACCTCTGTGCTCTCTGTCATATCGTTACAGCGGCAATCAGGTGTGACATTCCAGGCTCGTTATCGTACATCGCAAACAGAGCATTCACAGTCTATAGGTGGAGCAGGGCAAGAACTGATGTAACGCTAGTTTGAGCCGCAGCGTGAAACACGTCCGACGGATCGGCTGGTTTACAGCGGCAATTTGGTGTGAGGGGCCAGCCGAAATTATCGCAGTACACGCACAATAGCGCACGATTTTAACCCATACAGCGGCAATAAGGTGTATCAGATGACTGTATGAGCGGTCGTATCGGAGGCCAGCTCCAACGTCTACGTGGGCTTCTGAGGCTTCACACTGCCGGCACTTGTCAATTAGTCTGACCTACACCTGATCTGCGCGTAGAACACTTACAATCGGGGGTGTGGGGTAAGACAGCAGATGGTGAGCGCTTACGACGTTGAGTGAGCAGCCTCATCGATGAGTTCAGTAGCGGCTTCTCGAAGACTCCCAGTCATCTGAAGCCCATGTGAGTCGATCTGCCTCACGAGCGTGTGCGCTTCCTCTCGATCAAATCCAACCTCTACGGCCCGGACAACCACACCGACCGTCCCGGTGACTGACGCTCCGAGTCCACGAGCGGTGGTCCGCACACGCTGGTCGTCTGAGACGATACCGACTAGCTGGTCATCAGCCGTGTAGCCCAACACAGCAGCGTTGACATCGACTTCGTATCCGTCATCTCGCGAGGCCCTGACAGCCGGGGTCGGCACCGTCTCTCGGGCTTGGATACGGTCAGTACTCTTCGACGTCGACGACCTGCTTCGTCTCTGGGTGGGTCAGATGTCGATCATCGGAGACTACCGGCGCATCGAGTTCACGGCCGACCGCCGCAATCACCGCGTCCATCCCGGAGAGGAACGGTCCCTGTGGCCCCATTTCGTCTGCGATCTCAGCAGCGGTGACCGCGGTCCGCTCGTCGACGGTGTGCACCTCGCCCCATGAAAGATCCTCACGAGCGCCCTCGATATCACCACCGGGGACGTTTCCCTCCCCGAGAAGCGCCTCCGCGTACGCCGGGGCCGGGAGGACATACGCCTCGCTGTCGTGCTCCTGGAGGTACTCACGGGTCGAGTCGACGCCGTTGAGGTAGTCGATCAGGAACGTCGCGTCGAGGACCTTCATGCGTCCTCGCTTCGACGTCGCGTCCGCTCTATCGACTTCTCCTCGGAGGCCTCACGGGTCTCGCGAGCGCGGTCGGCCCGTTCATCGGACCACCGGCCGAACCCGGCGAGGAGGTCACGGTCGGTCGAGAACATCCGTTCGAGGACATCGTTGTAACTCTCGCCCTCCCGCCGCCGCCGCTCGATTTCGCTCTTTACCGTGTCACTGACGCGAATCTGCTCGTTGGCTGCGCCCATTTTACGTTGACGTTGGATGTTGACATACCTATACCTTTTGTCTGCCTGCGATGTCTAGCCAGCGCAGGGCTCTGTGACACCCCAGTTCGAAGGCTACGCTGAGAGACCGGGACACCCTTGTCTAGACACAGAACACTTGTCACAGTGGGGTGCCGCTTCGGTCGATTCGGTATCGCACGTGGGTTATGAGTGTGTGATTGACATCCTCCCCGCGCTGAAGCGCGAGGCTTTCTGCTTATACTTCCGTAAGACGACCGCACGGCCTCCGGGCTCACGTTGGGCCACTCCCTCCCCAGCCGATTCGCTGCGTGTGTGGTAGTGGGTATGTGGACGAGACGACCGCGCGGCCTCCGGGCACCGATTATCGCCACACCCTCCCCAACCGATTCGCTCGGTCGCTTCGCTCCCTTGCTCATCCCTCGCACGCGCTCGCGAGTCCGCCTGCGGCGCCCTCGCGAGGCGCGCGCCACGGTAGAATGCCGGCGTGTGAGCGAAGTCGTCGGATCCGAACACATATTATGTGCACGATAATATTATCGTACGCATAATGATCAACAGAGCGGATGAGCTGGCGTGGCTCACGTCACATCTCTCACAGGAGCAACGACAGCTACTGGTCCTGTACGGTCGACGTCGAGTCGGGAAGACCACGCTGGTGACGACTGCACTCGACGATTTGGACGCGACGTCGGTCTACTACCTGTGTGATCAACGTGGGTCGCGTCACAACGCGCAACGATTTGCGGCGCAGTGTGCCGACGCGTTCGATGATATTCGCCCGGCTGTCGATGACTTCGTGGAGGCGTTTCAGTATCTCACCGCCCGTGTCGACGGATCATGCATCATCGCACTTGACGAGTTCTCGTATCTTGTGAGCGATGACGACACCATCCCCTCTGTGTTTCAGACAATCGTCGACGATGTCATCGCCGAGACGGCGATCTCACTCGTGCTGTGTGGATCGTCGATCTCGATGATGGAAGAGGGTGTATTGAGCTACGAGAGCCCACTGTACGGTCGCAGAACCGGACAGTGGAAGCTCACTCCGCTGTCGTTTGCGGACGTTCGTGCGTTCTTCCCGCATACCGACATACAGACGCAGATCCAGATATACAGTGTGTTGGGTGGTGTCCCCGCATATCTCGAACAGTTCGATACTGACCGAGGCCTCTTCGAAAACATCGAGGAAGCAGTGCTCTCGAAGGGCGCATTTCTCTACGAGGAGCCGGAGTTCCTGCTTCGGCAAGAACTTCGTGAGCCCGCAACGTACATGGCAATCCTCGAAGCCATCGCTGGCGGCGCAACCCGTGTCACCACGATTGCCAACGAGATCGGTGCGGATGCAAGCAGCCTCTCGCGATACCTCCAGAACCTCACACAGTTAGCGGTTCTCGAGCAGGAACACCCAGTCACGGACCCAGACGGTCGTGGGCTGTATCGACTGACAGATGAGTTCCTCCGGTTCTGGTTCCGGTACGTCGCACCGAATCAGGGAACACTCGAGCAGGGGCGGACAGAGCCCGTCCGGGCGGCGATCGCCGAAACGCTCCCGACACACACGAGTCGAACCTTCGAGGCCGTGTGTCAGCAAGCGGTTCAGACGGCCGCGTTTCCTGTGTCCTGCTCGCGGGTCGGCCGCTGGTGGTACAGTGGTGAGGAGATCGACGTCGTCGGACTCAACCAACACACGGACACGCTTCTACTCGGCGAATGCAAGTGGACGTCCGCGCCGGTTGGTCGCGCAGTATTCGATGATCTCACAGCGCTTGCGTCATCCGTTCGGTGGCACGGAGACGATCGGAACGTGAGATACGCCCTCTTTTCGCGTGCCGGATTCACCGACGAGCTACAGACAGTCGCTGACGAGCGTCCCGAGGTGTACCTGTACGGGCTCACCGAACTTGCTGCGCTGTTTGACTGACCACCACGACTTCACAATCGCCCGATAACAATGGACCACACCCTCCCCAACCGATTCGCTACGTGTGTGAGAGTGGGCATGTGGACGAGACGACGCTGCGACAGCCGGGTACCAAGTACCGCCACACCCTCCCCAACCGATTCGCTCGGTCGCTTCGCCACCTCGCTCATCCCTCGCACGCGCTCGCGAGTCCGCCTGCGGCGCCCTCGCGAGGCGCGCGCCACCGCAGAGGGAGTCGTCGACCGAGTGTAGGGAGATCGATTTGTCACCCATCGCGGCCAGCAGCGAAAGGAAGCGTCGAATACCCTCGCGTCAGAGTCGTCTCCATGGACGACACGTGAATCAGCGCGGACGACTGGGAGACGATCGTTGCCAGCGTGCCGATCGTCTCTGTCGACCTCGTCATCAGCCACGACGGGGGCGTGCTACTCGGGCGTCGAACGAACGAGCCCGCGAAGGGATACTGGTTCGTGCCCGGTGGACGAGTGTACAAAGGCGAGACCCGTCGAGAGGCGGTCCACCGCGTCGCGCGGGAGGAACTCGGCGTCGAGGTGGAAATCGTCGAGTCGCTCGGGCCGTTCGAGCATAGATACGATACAGCCGACGTCCCAGGTGTCGACTCGAAGCACTATCTCGCGAACGGGTACGTGGTGGAGATCGTGGATGGTGAGGCGGTCGTAGACAGTGGGCTAGAATCAGACGACCAGCACGAGGCGGTTCGGGTGTTTCGTGATCCACCCGAGCCGTGTCACGAGTACGTGCGGGATTACGTGGAGACGGCAGAGACGGTCGATGGGTGGTTCTGATCGCTGAGCCCGCTGGTGGCGAGCAAGCTCACCAGGTCAATCCCTCGTAGGTGATCCCCTCGCGGCGCTCGATGATGCGTCTCCCGTCGACGACGATCGGGGTCGTCATCGCGTCGAAGGCTTCGTCGAGGGCGGCGAACTCGTCCCAGTCGGTCACGACGACGGCACCGTCGGCCCCCTCGAGTGCGGCTGCTGCTGAGTCCGCGTACGTCACGCCGTCGACGTAGTTCGGCGCATTGTCGGTCGCGACCGGGTCGTAAGCGGTGACCATCGCACCACGGGCTTGGAGGTCGTGGATGACCGGGATCGCCCGGGAGTTACGCATGTCGTCAGTGCCGGGTTTGAACGCGAGTCCGAGCACCGCGATCTCGGCATCCTCGAACCCCTCGTCGCGGTGTGCGGTAAGGTGATCGGCGAGGAGATCGACCAGTCGCTCAGGCTGGCGATCGTTGACCTCGACCGCTGCGTTGAGGAGGGCTGGGTCGTAGCCAGCCTCCTCGGCAGCTGAGATAATTGCAGCGACATCCTTTGGGAAGCAACTCCCGCCCCAGCCGGCGCCACTCTGGAGGAACTGCTCGCTGATTCGGTCGTCTAAGCCGATCGCATCGGCCACTTCGTAGGCGTCGACGCCGAGTTCCTTACAGATATTTCCGAGGTCGTTGATGAGGCTGACCTTCGCCGCGAGAAAGCCGTTGTTCGCGTACTTGATCATCTCGGCGGTACGGGTGTCGGTCTCGACGACGGGCGCGTCGGCCGCCTCGACGAGTGGCGCGAACACCTCGTGCATGTCGTCTAGTGCGCGGTCGTCGTCTGCGCCGAGGACGACCTTGTCGGGATGTAAGAAGTCGTGGACGGCCGTCCCCTCGCGGAGGAACTCGGGATTCATGCCGACGCCGAATCCCTCGCCGGCGGTCTTGCCGCTTGTCGTCTCTAGGATCGGCGTGATGGTGTCTGCGGTCGAGCCGGGAACAACCGTGCTCTTGACGACGACGCTATGCCAGTCTTCTTTGGCGGCGAGCGTCTCGCCAAGTTGGCGCGCGCCCGCCTCCATGATCGAGAGGTCGATGCTGCCGTCGTCGTGCTGCGGCGTGGGGAGACAGAGGAAGGTGACGTCGGTGTCGAGGACAGCCGCGTAGTCGGTGGTCGCCCGGAGGCGACCAGTGCCGTCTGGCCCGGTGTGGGTGGCGATGAGATCCGGGAGGCCCTCCTCGTGGATCGGGGCGTCGCCGGCGGTGATCGTCTCGACGACCGACTCGTCGATGTCGATGTTGACGACGTCGTGGCCGAGATCCGCGAAGCAGGCTGCGACAGTGGTGCCGACGTAGCCGCTGCCGACGATAGAGAGGTGCATGTGACCGGGTTCGTGGATTACCGACAAGAAAGGTGTGGTCGGGAGATCGGGCGAGACTGATCGGGGTCGCGCGTGCTGACTGTGAAGCTCCTCGGGGTCACGTCTTGAGATCCTCAGTCTGCTCCGCCCTTGACATCCTCTCCGCCCTGAAGGGCGAAGATTCCCACGGCACTGCACCGCTGGGTTGGGATGTTTACGATTTGTAGCCGTCTTGATGACGGCTACTGGCTGTGCCAACCAGCCGGTACTCCTATCCCGGCATGGGATTCGGAGGTACTTCTTATACCTGTACCCTATTTCGGTACGGAAGAGGGTGTCTTCCGCTTCAAATCAGGGAATCCCGATATTGTCCGATTAGTGGGGCGGGTAGACCGCCTCAGTTGCTTTTATGTACGATTGTAACTCATTTAAAACATCCGTTCAGTGCGTCGGACGTAGTTCGTGTAGGGGTGTCGGATTCATCCCCCGCCGTGAGCGGCGGGGCTTTCTCCTCACACCTCCGTAAATCAAGGAGAAATTTCAGTAGAAAGATTAACTTCGTTGTACCTGCAACTCACTTCTATGTCAACAGCGGTCAAGATGGACGAAGACGCCAAATCAAAACTCGAAGCGCTACAGGCAGAGATTCGGCTCAAAACGGGGAAAAAAGTCACCCAACAAGAACTTCTCTCAAGACTGATTCAATCGGCGGTCAACTCCCGTACGGAGTTCGTCGATTCGTTCCGAGATGGAACAGAAACCCTGAATGAGACGGAACTCGAGGAGTTTAATCGGGGGACGATTGCCTCCGGTGTCAAAACGGCAGAAGACGACATCGACGATATCCTGTACGGATGAGCGTCTTCGTCGACACCGGCGTGTTCTACGCGCATCACGACACCGACGCCAGCCGACACACGGTCGGTACTGACGCCCTGAATACTGTTCTTTCGTCCGCAGAATTCGGTCACGTGATGACGAGCGACTACGTCTACGACGAAACGGTCACGCTAACGCAGGTGCGGACAGGGGATGTCGACGCCGGGCTTGAGGTGGGACGGCGTATTCGCGGTGCGGGATACCCCTCGGCCATCGAACTACTCCAGTCGTCTTCGACGCTCTTCGATCGTGCCGTGTCCGTCCATCAGACGTACGCTGACCACAAACTCAGTTTCACCGACGCGATGACCGTCGCGATGGTCGACTACCACGAGATAGACGGAGTGTTGAGTTTCGACGACGACTTCAATGGGGTCGTTCCCCGACTTGTTCCAGACACACTCACGTTTCAGTGAGGACGCGGAATAATTTGGATTAGCGTGGGGGAGTTCGCCTGCTATCGAACGTAGTTTGTGTCCCTGTTGTCGGCTTCCTCCCGCGCCTAAAGTCGCGGGTATCCGTCTTGAATATCTAGGACACCTTCCCGTTCCTGCTCGACACCTACGTCGGGAACCACCTGCTGAAGACGGTCGCGCTCAACAACGCCTTAGAGGAGTACGACATCGACGGCGTCATCTCGGGCGTCCGCTGTGACGAGCAGGAGGCCCGCGCCGACGAGACGTTCTTCTCGCCGCGCCACAACCCCGACCTGTTCCCGCCGCACGACCGCATCCAGCCCATCCTGCAGTTCGCCGAGGCCGACGTGTGGGACGCGTTCTGGAACTACGTCGTCCCGGACACCGTCGACGCCTTCCCCGACGAGGGGTACGTCCCGCAGAGCGACGACGACCTGCCCGAGGGCGTGAGCCAAGAAGACATCCCCATCTCGCCGAAGTACTTCGCCGGCTTCCGCTCGCTCGGCAGCGAGGTCTCGACCGACAAGACGACCGAGGAGCCCGCCTGGCTACAGGACCTCGAAGACACCACCGAGCGCGCCGGCCGCGCCCAAGACAAAGAGGACTTGATGGAGCGGCTGCGCGACCTCGGGTACATGCAAGGAGCGGGAGGTCGCTCCGAGTCACGATCCGCGACAATCAGGGCGCGAACGGATCCGTCGCCGTCGTGAGTCGAGTGATCCCGTCGAACTGATCGAAGTCGTCGTCGAACGAGTAGACGTACTCCATCTCTTCGGTCAGCATATACGCGGCGAGAAGCGAATCGACCCACTCCGGTCCCGACGACACGTCGTGCACCCGAAACAGCCGCTCGCCGTCCGGGTGAACTCCCTTCGGTACGTGGACGAACTCGAAGCCGCGGCTCGCTTGGAGGAGGTCCAGTGTCTCAGCGGCGGCGGACTTGCTGATACGTTTTTGAATCGGATGGAGAATTTCGGGGACCACGTAGTTCACGACTCGCGCACGCGGGAGACTGCCGCCGTCGATCCCGTTCACGATCGCCACGGCGTCGTCGTGGCGATCGGCGTTCGCGTTCCGGGCGGCGAGAACGACATTCGAGTCGATGCAAGTGACGGGCATCTACTCGCTCCACGCGCTCTCGGCGGCCTCCTCGCTGTCCCACGCCGGACCGTCGAGCGGCTCCGCGTCCTCGAACGCGCCGTAGCGCTCGTGGACGATCTCCACCGAGAGCGTTCCGTCCGCGACCACCCATCGGACCGTATCTCCCGGCTCTACGGCCTCACCGAGCGCGTTGCGAACCTCCGAGGGGATCGTCGTCCCGTAACTGTCGTTGACCGTGGACTCCGCTTCAATCGCCGCGTCCGGTTCGCTCGACATACCCGGTACTACCGGCTCCAGTAAAATAAATTGGGCGGCCAATTAGATCCGAGTTCGCTTCCTAATTCGTCTCGGACGTGCGCCCCTCGACATAGGGCTCACACACCAGCTCGACGCCCTCTTCGAAGCTAACCTCTGGCTCCCAGCCGGTGGCCTCGTGGAACTCCGAGTAGTCGGCCATCGTGTCGTGGACGTAGCCGTCGAAGGGGCACTCGATGTACTCGGGGTCGATGTCGGTGCCGAGCGCGTCGTTGATCATCGCGACCATCTCGTTGAACGTGTACGCCTCTTGGGTGCCGACGTTGTAGACGCCGGTTAGTTCGTGGTCCGCGGCGAGTTCGCAGGCGCGGGCGACGTCCGAGACGTGGGTGAAATCGCGCGTCTGGCTGCCGTCCCCGAACAGCTCGGGCGCCTCGCCGTTCGTGAGGGTCGAGCCGATGAACCCGGCCCCGCCCGTAACGAGGACGCGCTGGTTCTGCATGGGTGGAGGTTGTCAGGGCGGGAGAATTATGCCTTCGGTTCGGTCGGTTCGAGGATGCGTCGATCCGTCTGCTTAATCACTTTGTTGAGGGTGGATCTCCTACCCGTCCATGACCACTTCGTCAGCGTCGTCATCTGCTTTCGTCTCTACGTTCTCGTTGGCGTCAGCCGTCACCTCGTCGAGTCGCTCCGCGGCGCGGTCGCGGTCCTCGGGGTAGCCAACGTCAATTCGCCGGGTGACAAAGTCACCCGACGTCCCGCTCGCGTACGCTCGCGAGACCGCCACCCATCGAGCCGGATCGCGTCGATGGTGCGGCCGGACTGGATGAGCAGATCGATCGCATCGGGGAGTTCGTACTCGCCACGGTCGGAGGGCTGGACGAGGTGACACGCGTGGAAGATGGCCGGCGTGAAGGTGTAGAAGCCGGTCATCATGAGAGACGTCAGTAAATCAGGTATCTGTAGCAGAGAGTAAGATACGAACTCAAGAGTGAGAGAGTACGTTTCGTGTGCTTTTGAGGTGAGTACCCACCAGGGTGACATCGCGGCTCGCCCGGAGTGAGAGCTAGCGCAGAGTGAGAGAGTACATTTCGTGTGCTATCCGCGTTGTTGCCTGGAGAGGCGGGCACAGTCTAGCGATTGTAGCTGTGAATCGGGATTCTCGATAGCATACGAAACATACAACGCGTGGTTTTATATGTGTACGCTGGGTTGGGATCGTATCCATGGCCGGTCCGTTTGATGATCTCACAGAGACGGTGTTTGCGAACAAGGCGGTGCTCACGGAGAGCTACCAGCCAGAGACGATCCTCGAGCGAGATGAAGAAGTCGACGCCTACAGCCACGCGCTACAGGATGTGCTGTTCGGTCGAGAACCCGAGAACGTCTTCGTGTATGGCAAAGCCGGACTCGGAAAGACGGCAGTCACCGCGTACATGATGGATGAACTTCGCAAGGAGGTACCGACGCGAGCGGAGGCCGACCCCCTTCATATCCACACGATCAACTGTAACGGTCGAACGCTGTTCATGGTCGTCCGTGGCCTCGTCAACGAGTTGCTTCCCGACCACGCCAGTCAGTTCCCCAAGCGAGGCCTCGGGACTGGAGACGCATTCGACGAACTGTACAGACAGCTCGATCGGATCGGCGGGACGCATCTCGTCGTGTTCGACGAGATCGACCACCTATCGGAGGCAAACACGCTGCTGTACGAACTGCCTCGTGCGCGGGCAAACGGACACATCTCGACCGCGAAGGTCGGTGTGGTGGGAATCAGCAACGACTACACGTTTCGGCAGACCCTCTCACCGAAGGTCAAGGACACGCTGATGGAGACCGAGATCTCCTTTAGCCCATACGACGCCGGCGAGCTGCGGACAATCTTACAGCACCGGGCGGACCACGCATTCGTCGACGGGCGGTGTGACACGTCGGCAATCGCAAAGGCGGCTGCACTGGCCGCACAGGATATGGGAAATGCTCGGCAGGCACTCGATCTACTTCGCGTCGGCGCAGAACTGGCCGAACAGAACGGTGAGACACCAGTCACAGATGCGCACATTGAGACCGCACGTGAACGAGTCCAGCGCGGTCGATTAGAGAACAAGATTCGAGATCAAACCGAGCACGCACAGTATATTCTCGAAGCGATCGCAACCGTACAGAGCAAGGGGAAGGTTCCGGTCCGGTCGAAGGAGATCCAACAGACATACGAACAGGTGGCCGACTCACACGCTGCCACACCGCTGTCAACACTGAAGAGTATCCAGGACCACCTTTCTGATCTCCACATGCTCGGGTTTCTCCGACGGGACGAACAGAACAAGGGACTGCGTGGGGGGCAGTACTACGAGTACGAGTTGGATCTCGATCCGGCGATCGTCTTGGAGACTCGCAAAGAGATCGCCCAACACACCGAGTGAAAGCACACGAAATCCACTCTCATTCTCGGTGCCGATGGAGCTACTGATCAGCGAGCACACGAACTGTACTCTCTCCCTCTCTCCTGCACCACTGAACAGATCGTCGTATTTACCGCTGGGTCGATGTCTGATGCGGTGTCACTACCGTGAGGGTGGTAGATCAAGGAATATGCTCGTTGGATATCATGTACTCAAAGAACTCGGACAGTATTCGAACGTGAGCGATCAGACAGGTGCAGTTGTACACCGACTGTCATCACAAATTTGGGTGTCGTTTCCCGTTCCACGAATCCCAATTCGATTTCGACCAAACATCTCACATTCAAGACAAAAGACCTGCCACTCCCCGCTAACGCTGACTGAAACCTCGACGCGGTAGGGTAGGGGTCAGAGTGAGCTCATATGTGGCTGCGTAAGGAGTGCTCGACGCAGTAAGAGTAGTTGTAGATATACGACTCAGTTTTTGTGGTTGGCACAGCTCGACATTCAAACTCCCGCAGGATCACTCGTCAAAGCGGTCGGTCATTAGGTAGGCGTCGAAAAAGAGAAGTTGTACTGAGTTAGTCCTCTGCACGCTCATCTGAGAGATGCTCCCAGATCTCGGTGCAGCCTGCGCCGTCGGGAATCGTCTCAACGTGGTCTGTCTCGGGTGAATCTGAGTTACTCATCTTCTGAGTAACTATGTGATCGTGGCCGATATAATTCTACCGGCGTCACCAGTACGTACTTACGGACCCGACGTGGACCGTCCGGCATGGCCGACACCGGCGAGGACCTCTTCTCGTTGCTCGAACTCACCGAATACGAAGCGGAGGCGTTAGAAGAGCTACTGCTTCTGGGACGCACGACCGCACCAGATCTCGCAGAAGCAACAGGGATCCCGAAAGCGCGCATCTACGGCGTCCTCGACGAGCTCTGTGCGGCCGGCTTCGTGAAGCTGATCCCGGGACGACCGAAACAGTACGAGCCACACGAGCCGGCCGACATCGTCGACCGAGCCATCGAGAACCAGCGACACACCTACGAACAGTTCCGTACGGAGGTCGAGTCGGCCGAGGCGTCGTTCGTCGACACGTACGCGCCAGTTCGTGATCGGGGTGTCGACGAGCTCAGCCCGACCGAAGACCTGTTTCACGTGGTTGACGTCGGCGAGCCGAGTGAGCGGGAAACCCGGCGGCTGTTCCGTGAAGCGACCGACCGCGTGTTCCTCCTCACGAAGAGTCTGGGATACATCGACGCGATTCGCCCGGCGATGCGAGACGCCCTTGACCGTGGCGTCACCGTCGACGTACTGATGCTCGCGGCCGAGCACCTCTCGGCGGATAACGAACAACGACAGCGCGAGATTCGTGCGACACTCGCCGCCGACTTCCCCGGCGTCGAAGTGCGGATCAGCGAGCGACTACTCCCGTGGCGGGGGGCGTTCATCGACCCAAGCCTCTCGTACGACTCGGGCCAGGGACTCCTCTTGGTCGAACAAGAGGCGATTCCGAACCACCACCGCCAGGCGGCCGTCACCGAGAACCCGTCGTTCGTCGCAGGGCTCTGGCAGTACTTCGACCTCCTCTGGCGACATGAGAGTCGTCCGGACGAGGTCGGAGGGGCCGATCGAGAATAACCGGAAAGGCTTTACCACCAGTTACTCAGAATGTGAGTAACGATGACTGTGCTCCTGACAGGTGCTGACGGCTACCTCGGCTGGCCCACCGCGCTGCGACTGTCGGATCGACTCGAGGAACGAATCGTCTGTGTCGATAACTTCGCGCGGCGCGATTGGGTCGCCGAGTCGGGCAGCGTCTCGGCGACGCCGATCGACGACCCCGAGGCGCGCTTCGCGGACGTCGAGAACCTCAGTTTGATCGAGGGAGACCTCGCGGATCGCGACTTCGTACTCCAGCTGTTGGACACATACGAGCCGGACACCGTGCTCCACGCGGCCGCCCAGCCGAGTGCGCCCTACTCACAGATCAACGGCGAGCGCGCGCTGTACACCCAACAGAACAACGTCTCGATGTCGGTGAACCTCCTGTACGGACTCCACGAGTGCGGGCTCTCCGACACGCACTTCATCGAGACGACGACGACCGGGGTGTACGGCGCGCCTCACTTCCCGATCCCGGAAGGCGGGCTCGAGGTCGAGCGAAAAGACGGCAGCGACGAGGTGCCGTTCCCGGCGATGGGGGGGTCGTGGTACCACCAAACCAAGTCGTTCGACGCGGCCAACATGCGGCTCGCGGAGTCGCAGTTCGACTTCCCGATGAGCGAGGTCCGGACCGCGATCGTCTACGGGACGGAGACCGAGGAGACCGAAGCACACGACAGTCCAACCCGGTTCGACTTCGACTACTACTTCGGAACCGTGGTCAATCGGTTCTGCGCACAGGCGGTCGCCGGCTATCCGATCACCGTCTACGGGAAGGGTGAACAGCGGAAACCGATGGTAAGCCTCGAAGACACGGTCGAGAGCCTCGTTCGGCTCGTCGAGGAAGGTCATTCCGGCGACGAAGGGATCGATATCTACAACCAGGTCACTCGACCGGTCGCCATCGTCGAACTCGCGGAAACGATCGCCGAGGTCGGCGACGAGTTCGACCTTGACGCCGAGGTGAAACACTACGAGAACCCGCGCAACGAAGACGAGGAACACAAAATGGAGATGGAGAATGACGGGTTCCTCGAACTCGTCGGCGGACAGCGCCAGGAGTTGGAAGCCGGGATCCGTGACGTACTAGGAACGCTCGTCGAAGAGCAGGACCGGATCGCCGCCCACGAGGACCGGTTCCTGCCCGGCGTGTTGACCGATGAGTGAGGGGTCGGAACGCGAGACGAGCGTCCTCGTCACCGGCGGGTGTGGCTACATCGGGAGCGCGTTGGTCCCACAGCTGCTGGCGGACGAGCGCGTCGACGACGTGGTCGTTCTTGACTCGCTGTCGTCGGGCTCGCCCGCGAACCTCGCGGGGAGCATCCGTGACGACCTCCGGTTCCGGCGCGGCGACGTGCGGGAGTACGGCGCGGTCGAGGACGCAGTCCGAGGCGTCGACGCGGTGATCCACCTCGCGGCGATCACGGGCGCGGCCTCGACGCACGACCGAAAGGCCGAGACGTTCGCGGTGAACCGCGACGGGACCGAGAACGTGCTCACGGCCGCGGGGAAATTCGACGCCGAGAACGTCGTGCTCGCGTCCTCGTGTAACAACTACGGGCGCGCCGCGAGCACGGATATCGACGAGGAGACGACGCAGAACCCGCTCAATCCCTACGCCGAGTCGAAGGTCGCCGCTGAGGAGCTGCTGGCCGAGGCGATCGACGAGCACGGGTTCGACGGGACGGCGCTGCGGATGAGCACGAACTACGGCTGGTCGCCCGGCGTGCGGTTCAACCTCGTGGTGAACCACTTCGTCTTCCGGGGACTCACCGATCGCCCCCTGACCGTCTACGGCGACGGGTCGAACTGGCGGCCGTTCATCCACGTGCGCGACGCGGCGCGGGCATACGCAGCGGCGGCGCTGGAGCCCGACTCGTGGCCCGAGCGCGTGTACAACGTCGGATCGAACGACGGGAACTACCGAATCAGCGAGATCGCGGAAATCGTCCGCGAGGAGTTGGACCGCGAGCTGGACGTGACGTACCTCGAAGACGAACAGCCCGGCCCCTCCTATCACGTGAACTTCGATCGGCTGGCCGCAACCGGCTTCGAGACGGAGTGGACGCTCCGAGAGGGGATCCGAGACATCGCGGACGAACTGCGCGGTGACGCGCGCGAAGAGGTGACCGCATGACGGACCAGGAATTCGATAGCGACAGCGAGACCGAGGCGACGACGAAACCGAGCGACGAGGAGTCGACCCCGACGATCGCGGTCACCGGCGCGGCCGGGTACATCGGCAGTCGGGTCGTCGTTGAGCTGCGCGAGGCCCACCCCGACTGGGAGCTGATCGCGATCGACAACGGGTACCGTGCACAGGTCGATTCGATCGGCGATGTCGAGATCGAACACGTCGATATCCGGAACCGCAACCGGCTGGAGGACGCGCTCGCTGGCGCGGATGTGGTCTGTCACCTCGCGGCGATAAGCGGGGTCGACGACTGTGAGGAGAACGCCGATCTGGCGTACGAGGTGAACGTCACCGGAACGAACAACGTGGCCTGGTTCTGTCGGAAGTCGGGTGCCGCGCTCGTGTTCCCATTCAGCATGGCTGTGTTGGGCGACCCCGAGGAATTCCCCATCACGGCCGACCAGCCGCGGGACCCGTTGAACTGGTACGGGCGGACGAAGCTGCTCGGCGAGCGGTCCATCGAGGCGTTCGCGGACGGCGCGTTCCCGGCGCACCTCTTCTTGAAGTCGAATCTCTACGGCGAACACGTCATCGACGGGACGGAAGTAGGGAAGCCGACCGTGATCAACTTCTTCGTGAACCGGGCACTGGCGGGCGAGACGCTGACCGTCTACGAGCCCGGGACGCAGGCGCGGAACTTCGTTCACGTGAAGGACGTGGCGCGGGCGTACGTGCGAAGCGCAGAGCGGCTGGTGGAGCAGTTTGCGAACGGTGAGACCGGGACTGAGACCTATGAAATTGCGAGTGAGGAGGACATGAGTGTGATGGGGGTGGCGGAGATCGTGCGCGAAGTGATGTCGGAGGAGCGCGGGATCGACGTGGACGTTGAGTTAGTCGAGAATCCCCGGAGTGATGAGACGATGGTAGAAGAGTTCGGGGTAGATATTTCGGTTGCTAAAAAACAACTTAATTGGAAATTAAATCAAAATATTGATGAATCGGTAAAGAGACAGTTAAGAAACCAGACCTGAAAGATTTATGTATTTTACAGGAAGAAAAATAGTTCTTCACGAGAATGGTTTCATGCTCTTATTGCGGAAGTCATCGGCCGTTTAATTGATGATCTGATATACATACATCATAGTGAACACTCAGGCACGACTACAGCTCCAGATCGCAACAGAATAGTTCTATTCTGACGGAGAGAATTCGAAGTCATTTCCCCTCGTTCTCGTTATTCGATGTACCCCAATTCCCGCAGACGCTCCTCGGCGGCGTCCATCGTGACCCGCTTGCTGGTCGATTCGTCGTCATAGTCTACATTCGCTTTGAGCCATTCTCGAACCTCGAACACCGACTTAGGGAGGGATCCGGAGACCCCGTCTGTTCGGGATACCGTTGCCCGCATACTGTGGGCACCCGGGTCATCGTCTTCCAACCAGGCCGTCTGCATGCCGTGATCAGAGAGGACAACCAGTTCAGAGACGTTATCTCGCAACTCCCCGATCATGCCGTCAACGGTTCGGTAGTACGATTCGAGTTTCTCTTCCCGCAGTGCGTAGGCGTGGCCAGTGATATCCAGTATGTGTGAGTGTACGCCCGCAATCGGGACATCCGCAGCCTCCATGCCGGCAAGCCAACCTAGTTCTTTCCCGGTGTTCCCGAGCGATCGTCGACGGAGTTCACGCTCGGACATCTCGCCATGAGAGACCTTCGAAGCCCAACCCCAAGCTTCCGAGAGATGTTTCGCTTCCGTGACGCCAGGCCACCCGAAGGCCTCCCCGTCCTCGAAGAGGTGGCTCTCGTCCGTCTGATGGATCTGTTGTTCGTGCCCCCGTTCTCGGAACGGTTTCCCCAGACGGTTTCGCCACTCCGATGGCAGGAACTGTGTCACGTTACTCGCCAACCGCAACGGTAGCGAGTCCCAGTCGGCAGCGTCGTTGCGGACCTCGTGTTCTCTCGGATGAGTGCCCGTAGCGACAGACGCCCACACTTCTGGCGTGAAGGGGTGATCCATAGAGTAGGTGAACGTCTCGAGGGAGCCGTGGTCGTCGAGTAGAATGTTCTCACAGTCCCAGTGGCGGGCGAGTCGGTAGTCCGCTGCGTCGAGAGCAAGAACCGCCAACGTATCGCTCATACTCCCTCAATGTCACACAACCGATTTACAGTTAGCGATTATCGGTAACGATTACCCAATGTTCTTGGAACTCTCTTCGACGTAGCCTAGGTGTGCCAATCGGTCTTCGACAGTATCTTCGGTCGCTCTATTACTCGCGATTGGTGGCTCTGAAACAATGTTACGTCGTCTGGATCCCTCAATAATCAGCCAGGGCACCTCTAGCAACGCGTCGGTATACAGATTGTGGGGGTGGCCGTAGGCCCTCGTCGGGATCGGTCCAACCCAGTCGCCAAGGAGGTTCCCGTGGTCGAAGGTGATGACCGTCTTCCCAGTATCGGCTTCGAGGAGAGTCTCGACCGAATCGAGAACGAGCTCAAGGTTCTCTCGGTAGGCCTTCCAGACGCTTTCCCTCGAGAGGTCGCCTCGCTGGAGTCGCACCCAAACCGCTTCCCCATTGTCGGAGGCTCCCTGTCCAGGCGCAATCCCCTTGTGATCGAGTTGGGATCCGAAGTCCCCGATGAACGGATAGTGCGGCTGCATATAGTGTGCGATCACCCGCTTGTCCGGGTGTTCGTCCAGCACCTCGCGGACAGTCTCCGTCATAGTTTCTGGGAGAACGGTCCGGTATTCCGGGTCCCAGCTATCCTCCAGTAGGTTTACGATCCGGTAGAATACGTCCTCAGAAAGTAATCTGGCGTACGGGTTCGCAGTGACGTACACCGTGTCATGGAGCTGACGGCCCTCGAAGTTCTTCTCGATGAACTCGCTACTCTCCGTTCCGTGCGAGACACGCTTCTCTAACACCCCGCCGCTGTCGTACGTCTCGGCGAACAGGTCGTAGCGACACCCGTCCAAGATCACCAGTGTGTCCCAGTCCTCTTTGACCACGTCCGTCCCGGTGTGCTCACCGAACGACTGGTAGTAGCGTTGGTTCGCACGCTTAGCCAAGTCGTACATTGTGCGGACGAAGGTCATCAGGCGAGATTTACTGGCTGAATGTATATAATTCTCGCTCCGTCCTCGGATCCATGGCCAAACAAAATGCGGTTGATCTCCCTGACGGCATTCCAAACCGGAGTAACTAAGCCCATAACAGCAACCGAACCTGTATGGCCAAGGAGAGGGACGAAGCCGGAGACTCAATCTCTCGTATTCTCTCCGGATCGTCTGTGATCTTCGCCGCTTCGCTCATCAACAAGGCAATCTCCTTCGCTGCCAGCGTCTTCATGGCGAGCATTCTCGGCGATACCGGATATGGGATGGTCGCCCTGGTGTTGACATTCTACTTCGTTATGTCGAGTCTGTTCAACCTTGGACTTCCCGAAGGTGTCGCCCGAAACTACCCGCGTGCGACGGATGAGTCGGAACAACGCGGATTGCTCGTGACGCCGTTCGTCGTGGCGATGCCACTCGCTATCGTCGGGTCTGGTGTGCTGTTTCTCGCTGCCGAACCAATCTCGGTGGGCGTGTTCGGCGATCCTGACCTCGTCATCGTTCTTCGGATTATCTCGATCGCGGTCCCGCTTAACGTCCTCCTCAACCTCTTGCTGGGTGCACTACGAGCCGTCGAGAAACCGGCCGAGCGATCACTCGCACAGAGTATCGTCTTCCCGATCGCCCGGTTCTCGCTCATCATTGCGCTTGTGACGCTAGGCTACAATGCTGCCGGGGCTGCGGGGGCGTACGTCGGCGCAGCCGCACTAGCAGCGGTGATCGCACTATACTACGTTCATAAACACACACCACTATTCGACCAGAACATCACAGCGAATCTCCAGCCTCGTTCGCTCCTGTCCTTCTCGATCCCGCTAATGGGATCTGCGATCATAATTAAGCTCATGAATAACGCCGACACACTCCTGATCGGTGCGTTGATCGACCCGGTCGGAAGTGTCGGCCAGTACAACGCGGCGTTCGTTCTCGCGCAGATCACTCTTCTGTTCTACACCTCACTCGGTTTCATGTACGTGCCGGAGGTCTCTCGCCTCCAGGAGGATGAGGGAGACGAAGAGGCCAAAGACGTCTACCAAGCAATGACGAAGTGGATCCTGTTCATGTCTCTTCCCTTCACGCTGACCGCACTCGTCTTCCCAGAGTTCGTTTTGACCTTCATTTATACCCCCGCTTACACACAAGCCACGCTCCCGTTTGTCGTTCTCACACTCGGACTGTTGACCCACGTCGTAGTGGGTCACAACAAAAATACGCTCATCGCCTTGGGGAACACCCGTGCCATTCTTGTCACCGATGTCACGACACTGCTGGTCAATATCATCCTCAACGTCGTACTTATTCCCAGATACGGTATCCTAGGAGCAGCGGTGGCTACAGGTGCAGCGTACGTGATCCGGAATGTCGCGCTGACAGCGTATCTCTGCGCCGAATACGGTATCCAGCCATTCACACGAGAGCTTCTGCTGACAGCGGTGCTCCCTATCGCTGTCGCGGCAACTATCGTCTCCGCAGCGTTCACACCGTCACTCCCCGCGGTCTTACTCACGACACTCGTTCTGGTGATCGCCACCGCAGGCTCATATCTCCGATATGGCGTTAGCGCGGCAGATCTCCTCATCGTAAACAGAATAGAAAGCCGGTTCGACGTGGATCTTGACCCGCTCCGAAATGTTCACAACCGTCTACGTTAGGCATATCCTAAGTCCTCAAGCCGAGCCATCGCCTCGTCAGAGAGTTCTTCCTGTGCGGATCCGGCTTCCTGTACCTTGAGATCGTCTCGAAGCGCATCAAGCCGAGCTTGTGGATCATTATCTGTGTTGCCTTGGCTGACCCAGCCATCGTCGGTTTCGTAGCCGTAGTACGACGGTGGAAGTGCGATCCCACTAAGCGGCGTGTCGTAACGATCACGTATCGCCTCAAAGTCGTTGAACTCCGCCAGCTCGTCCAAAAGCCACGCAGTCAGTCCGTGAAACTCTGTCAAATATGTACTGCCCGTCCCGTCTTCAAGAAGATTGTGACCACGAGAAGGCGCATCGATCTCTGCGAGATCAAGTACGGTCCGGTGAACGTCCAGTAAACTCACAGGGGAGTCGGTCGACCCGGACGCATCAGGGCCGGAGATAACCAGCGGGACGTGGGTCAGTTCGGGATAGAGCCCGTACTGGTGGTCCCAGAGGCCGTGTTCACCGAGCATCTCGCCGTGATCCGAGAGAGTGATAACATAATCGAACTCTGATTGGAGTTCCGCGAAAATCTCTTTATATATATCTGAGAGATACCGAACTGCATCGCTGTATGCCTGCCTGACAGCATCACCGTTCATATCGGTAGCACGTCCCGTAAGCGCGTCAACGGCGGTTGGTTTGTCGTGGGTCTCTACTGTCTGATATTCCTCTGGTGGTTCGTACGGCCCATGAGCTTCCATTAGATTGAGGAACAAAAACTCTTTTTCGCTGTATTCTGCCTCACGAATACGCTCTAGGGCTGTCTGGGCTCCATCGTCGACGGTTCCTTTTCGAATCTTATCAGGACGAAACTTGAGCTTGAACCCCTGTTTGAGTGATTCAACTGTTTTCACATCCTCGGTGATACAACTCCGGATAGCGTCTAAATAGCGAGTTGGCCCCTTGCCACGAGTCCTACTGATGAACCCCGACCAATCAAAGATATCTATCGAATTGAAATGACGAATCTTCCAACTACCCTCGAACTGATCGAACCCGCGGTGGTAATTGAAACGCTTAGAGACATTTGGATTCGCACTAAATGCTCTCGTCGTGTAACCCGCGTCTGAGAGTTGCTCAGCGAGGACTGGTCCTTCGCAGTCTAACGTGTTTCCTTTAGAGTGTACACCAATTTCGCTTGCATACTTTCCAGTAAAAAACGATGCGTGGACGGGAGCAGTCCAGTTGCTCGTCGTCCAAGCGTTATCGTATCGGCGACCCGGAAGCCAGTCAAAGTGCTCTTCGAAGGCATCTTTCCGGAGCGTATCGAGAACCACAAAAGCAATATTCATTTGTCGTGATTATTACTACTCGATTAGTCTATTTAATACTGATCTCTACAGACGCTCCCACCCTCAAAATACCAATCCTCGAAGTAGATCAGGAGCCGACCTCGGGTATCGGAGTGATAACTTGATTGTATTCTTTAGCGTCGGCCAACGACTCTGTCCGATACTCTCGTGGTCTTCATGATACACCTCTCCACGTGGAATCAAGACGAGATCGATGTTGTGTGACCTAGCATGTAGACTGAACTCAGTGTCTTCCATATGGTTGAACTTTTCGTCGAATCCACCAATCATTTCGAAATCCTCGCGGGTGACTACCAAGAACCGGGTCAACAGTAACCCGAAATCGAAATCGGCAAGCCCTAACACGGTTCCTTGTTCAACCCGATTGACAGATTCCCAAAAGAACTCTTCCTCAAAGCGAATATCATCGTCGCAGAATACAAGTATCTCCCCGGACGCCCGTTCTACGCCGATATTGCGCGCCTCGGATCGATTTCCTTCACCGACAACTACTGTTTCGACACTCTCCGGGACAGAGGAAAGCGTGATCGGATATCCTTCAAGCGTCGGTATAACGACACTAATACTGGGTTGCTTCGACATAGTATTCTTCCAGTTTGCGCGATTGGACATCCCATCCGTATTCGATTGCTGTCTCTCTTCCGGCGAATGAAAGGGATTTTCGAACCGCTGTATCGTCGACGAGTTGCCGTAGCGCCGAGGTGAGAGCATCGACATCCCCTGGTTCGACGAGCAGACCATTTCTTCCGTCGTCAACGTACTCTTCGATCGCGTCGATCCGTGTTGACACGACCGGGCATCCACTTGCCATTGCCTCCAAGTTAACGATCCCTAGGCTCTCATGATGTGAGGGAAGACAAAAGATGTCCGCCGCAGCATAGTATCTATGTATCTTCTCGTGGGGCACCGAACCGACGAAGTGGACATCCTCGTCCGTTCCAAGTTTTTGGGCCTGTCCACGGAGTTCCCCCACAAGTTGACCATTGCCGACCAAATACAATGAAACATCCGATAGCCGCGAATGTGCTTCCAGCAGCTCTTTGAGTCCCTTCCCCTCATCAAGCCGTCCGACGTATAGGATGCTCGTCTGATCGTCCTCAAAGGCGGGTTCGCAATCGGTATTAAACTGCTCGACATCCACGCCAGGATAGACGACCCCGTTAACATCGATGTTTAACCAGCGTTTCAGCCGCTGGGCCGTGCTCCGACTATTTGCCAGTGACAGACTTGGTTTCGCTATCCGACTCATCGCCTTCCACCGCCACGACGGAGATCGGATGCCTGCGGAGTGGAACACCGTCGGGACATCAAGTAGGCGTGATGCTAGAATATTGTCGAGATAGTAGTGAGTGGAGAGCACGTCCACTTCCTGTTCGATCCGTTCGAGGACTCCTCGCCGCCAAGCGTTCCAGAACAGCGAACAGGTTTCAATTTCGGCCGATAGGGCTGGTGTGTACTTCGAGATGGTGTCGTTTATGTACCCTCCCTTAGCGAGATATGGAATCTGCTCTACCTGTATATCCATCTGTTTTATCTCATCTAGTAAACGCCCTGTACCGGTATAACAAACCACTTTATGACGATGACTCAATCTCTTCAACATCTCACGAAGGAATGTCTCGGTCCCGCCACTCTCGACGACCCCGACCCGTGCGTTGATGACACCGATTCGAACCATTTCAGACACACTCCGTGAACGACGCGTTCCACTTGACAAGGTGGTGCTCAAGATGATTCCTGAAGGCCAATTCGGTGAATTCGGAGAGGTGAATTTCGCCTATGTCATCGCGGTACTCATATGCGACCACCGTAGCTTGTATTCCGCTGGGTGTTCCGTCGTGGAGAACCCCGTTTTTTCCTTCCTCGACTAAGACGCTGGGGAATCCCTCATCACGCGCCAAAACGAACTTTCCGCTCGCGTTGGCCTCGATCGGAACGATCCCGAAGTCCTCGTTGCGCCCGTTGAACACGACCGCGGTACAGCGTGCCAGAAGTTCGAGCTTCTCGTCTTCGTCGACGAACCCCTTCCACTCGATGTTCTCAGCGCGCTCGATCCGATCCATAACCGAGTCGTCGACATCTCCAGCCCCACCGGCCATCACCAGCCGCTCGTCCAGTTCCTCGAACGCCGCGACGACCTCGGGAACACCCTTCTCTTCGTCGAGCCGACCCAGATGGAGGTAGAACCCGTGATCGCCGTCGTTGTAGTACCGCTCCAACTCAACTGGAGGATACAGCACCTCGGAATCGCGCTTGTAGTACTTCCAGAGGCGACGCTCGATAATCGGGCTGTTAACGAGATAGTGATCGACACGGGGATCGATAACCATGTCCCGCGTCCGGAGGTAGCGTATCATCGGTCGCGAAAGAGCTCCGAACAACGAGTCCTTGCGGTCGTGGTAGAGATCGTAGAACCACCGAGGCGGAGAGTGGCAGTAGTTCACGTGAAGCGTGTCGTCGGGCGTGATGACTGCCCGCGTCGTCGCGCCCGACGTGATCAGTACGTCCGGATCGCCGAACTCCCGCCAGTCGACGTCTTCCCACTGTGAGTACTCGAAGAGGCGACCGGCCCGGCGCTGGAGTCGCCGGACGGCCGAGTAGTCGAGATTGGGGGTTACGTCTTCAAACGTCACCGCCCCGTACGGATTGGGATCGTCCGGATCGGGCTCACCGAGCGTGTAGACGTGGTCCGCGTCGACGGCCTCCGCGAGCTTCGTGACGAGGTACTCCGCGCCCCCCCACGCGTTGACGTGCCAGTGGGCGACCGCAACGTCGAGATCGTCGAAGTCGACGGGTTCGTCAGCGGCCGACGCATCCATATCGAGCCCAAAGACGGGTCATCGAAAAAGTGTGTCGTCATCCCAGTCCCAGAGGGCGTACGCGTATCCCAACCCGACAGCGGCAGTGAATTGAAAGAGGAAAAGGAACTGAAGCAGGCCGGCCAGCGAGGGGTCTCGAATCATCGTGACGGTCCGTGTCGGTACCGAATCGGTCGCCAAGGTTGCGAGGAATGCTCCCTCTTCCCCGCCGTCGTCGTTGACGAACGACTCCATCGCCCGCTTCGAATATCCTTGCCAAAACGCACGGTCGATTAGCCACCGGAACTCCGTCCGGTAGTCGAACACCTTGTGCGCTACCTCAGCCTCCGGATCGTACCAGACGCCCTGCCCGTACTCTTCTCGCATTCGGGCACACAGCTCCGTCTCCCCGCCCTGTAGGTTCTTGTCTCCTTTCCGCCCGCCGATGTCGACGTCGAACCCATCCAACTCCGCGAATACGTCCGCCCGAAACGAGATGTTCGAGCCGAACGTGTTCCGCACCTCGCCCGGGCCGTCCGCGAATCCGCGATGCGTCACGCCGATCAACCAGTAGAACTCCTCGGGGAGAAACGAGGGCTTCCCGGCGACCCACTCGGGCGTCATCTTCCCGCCTGCCGCGATCGCGTCCTCCTCCTCGTAGGCGCGAACCAGCCGCTCGGCCCACGCCTCGTCCGCCACCGCGTCGTCGTCGATGAACGCGACCACGTCGCCGGAGGCCAGCTCCGCACCGCGGTTCCGACTCGCCAGCAACCCCACGTTCTCGTCGTTACACTCGATCACCGTATCGTCACGATCATTATAATCCGCCACGACCTGCTCGTACACTTCGGGCGTCCCATCGACGATCACGACGAGCTCGACGTCGTCGTGCGTCTGCGCGAGGACGCTGTCGGCGGCCTCGCGGAAGTGCTCGTACATGTCCAGCGTGTACGTACAGACGACGACCGAGACCTTCACACGCGAGAGAACCCGGACAGGAGACTTGAGTGCTTCCATCTCTCGACTCGCCGAGACGTCAGCGACCCCGCCCGAATCCACCCGGCCTGACACCGTCACACACCACACCGCGTCGGGTGATCGTAGGGAGATGACAAGCCTTATGCGCGTTTTCCGAGTCGTGATGAGGTAATGAGTCAGTCGAACGATCGGCCAGCCGCCCCGGACAGATCGGCGACCGATCTGCTGGAACGGTGGTATCACGTCCCGGTTCTTCTCGGCGTGTTGGCGGTGATGCTCTGGACGCGCCTCCAATCGTACGGCAACTTCGTCCGAAACGGCGAGGTGTACTTCCGCGGGAACGACCCGTGGTACCACCTCCGTGAGACGACGTACATCATGCAGAACTACCCGAGCCGAATGCCCTTCGACGTCTGGACCGGTTTCCCGGTAGGAACCCAGGCCGGCCAGTTCGGTACCCTTTGGGATCACATCATGGTCGTCGGCATCTGGATCGCCGAGCCGATCATGGGGAGTCCCGAAGAAGTCATGCTGATCATGCCCTCGCTCGCCGGGGCACTCGTCGCCTTCCCAACGTACGTCATCGCCCGGCGATTCGTCGAGCGACCTGCTGCACTCGGCGGCGCGGCGACCCTCGCGCTCCTCCCCGGCACCTTCTTCAGCTACTCGCTCGTCGGCTTTCCCGACCACACCGCAGCCGAGGTCCTCTTTCAGAGTCTCGCGGTTCTCGGCGTCCTCGGCGCACTCGGCGTCGCCGAACGCGAGAAACCCGTCTGGGAGCTCGTCGTCGACCGCGACTGGACCGCACTGAAACGCCCCGTCGGCGTTGCAGCGCTCGGTGGTGTCGCGCTCGGCGCGTACATCTGGACGTGGCAACCTGGCATCCTCGTCGTCGGGTTCACCGGGATCTATCTCGCCGTCAAACTCACCAGCGACGTGTACCACGGGAAGAGCCCCGAGCCGATCGCCTTCGCCGGCGCGATCGCACTGTCGGTCGCGGGACTGATGCAGGTCATCCCACTCGACACGTTCCGATTCGGGGTGAGCGAATATTCCTATCTCCAGATCGTCCTCCCGCTTGGTGTCGCCGCCGGGGCCGTGTTCCTCGCGTGGCTCGCCCGATTCTGGGAGGCTCGTGACCTCGAGACGAACACGTACCCGTTCACCGTTGGTGGGCTCATCGCTGCCTCCGCGGCCATCGTCTGGCTCGCGATTCCCTCGCTGTGGTCGACGCTCACCGGAAGTCTCCTCAACACCGTCGGCTTCTCCGCCTCCGCCGGTGCTCGCACCATTGGCGAGGCCCAACCCCCCCTCCAGAACGCCGCCTTCTCTGACTTCGTCATCTCCCAGTACGGCCTCGCGTTCTTCCTCGCACTCGGCGCGATCGTCTACATTCTCGCGCGGCCCCTGTACGACTCCGATGAGTTCACCGACTCCGTCTACATCGTCTCCGCGCTCGCGCTCGTCGGCTCCGTCTACGCGGTCCCACAGCTCTACGGGGCCATCGGCGGCCTCGTCGGGGTGAGCTGGCAGGTCGTCGGCCTCGCACTCGCGGCCGCCCTGCTCGTCGGCGCGACATTCCTCGTCGAGTACGACGCCGAGGAGCTCTACCTCGTCGTCTGGGCGGCCTTCATCGGCAGCGCCGCCTTCACCCAGGTCCGGTTCAACTACTACCTCGCGGTGGTCGTCGCCGTCGGTGCGGCGTACTTCCTCCAGGTCGCCTTCGACGTCATCGACCTTTCCTCGCTCGTGGCCCTCCGCGACATTGAGGGGTGGCAGGCGATGACCGCCCTCGCCGTGATCGCGATCCTCTTCGTCCCCCTCGTCGGGGCCGCCACCCCGGTGTGGGCCGCCGGCGCCTCCACCGGCCCCGGCAACGTCGTCCAGTGGGACGAGAGCCTCCAGTGGATGAACGACGAGACTCCCGTCCCCGGCGAACTCGAGGGCCACGACAACGCGATGGACCCGTACGCGACCTACGAGCGCCCGGCCGACGACGACTTCGAGTACCCCGAGGGCGCCTACGGCGTCCAGTCGTGGTGGGATTACGGCCACTGGATCACCACCCGCGCCGAACGCATCCCGAACGCCAACCCGTTCCAACAGAACGCGGGCGAAGCCGCCGACTACCTGCTCGCCCCGAGTGAAGAACAGGCCCACCAGGTGTGGGCCGATCAGAGCACCGAGGGGGCGAATACTCGCTACGTGATGGTCGACAGCCAGATGGCCTCGCCGAACTCGAAGTTCAACGCCCCGGTCACCTTCTACTCTGGCAACGAGACCACAGACGACTTCAACCGGGTCGTCTACCAGCAGCAAGAAAACGGCGGGTTCGGTCGGGTGATGCAGGTCCACACCCAGCGGTACCACGAGAGCCAGATGATCCGGCTGTACGAACACTACGGCAGCGCGGTCGACCCGCAGCCGGTCGTCGTCGACTGGCAGCCACAGGCCGCCCAGACGCAGGACGGCGACTCCATCCAGGTCGATACCCTTCCGCAGAACGTCACCCAGACGATCCAGCGCTTCGAGAACGTCTCGGCCGCTCGTGAGTACGTGGCCGACGACGGCAGCGCCCAAGTCGGCGGCCTCGGCGGGGTCCCCTCCGAGCGGGTTGCCGCCCTCAAGCACTACCGGCTCGTCCACGTCACCGACACGCAGGGTTCGGCCCCTTCGGCCGGGCAGGCCCGCGTGGTTCAGCAGCTCGTCCAGAATCCCCAGGCCGTCCTGGGTGAGTCACTCCAGAATGCGGCCGCCGACGACTTCGTGAAGACCTTCGAGCGGGTCCCCGGTGCGACCCTCGAGGGCTCGGGTGCAGAGCCCGGCGCGGAGGTGCGCGCCGCAGTACAGATGGAGAAACCGACCGGTGAGACGTTCATCTACCAGCAGTACACCGAGGCCGACGCGAACGGCGAGTTCACGTTCACGCTGCCGTACTCGACGACCGGTTACGACGAGTTCGGCCCCGAGAACGGCTACACCAACACGAGCGTCACCGCCACCGGCCCCTACGAGATCACGACCGGCGTGACGGACCCGACGAGTGAGGCGTCCCCGGCGTCGGCGCGCACGAACGTGACCGAGGCGCAGGTCGTCGGCGTCGACGAGACGGCCACGACGGTCGAACTCGAGCGGATCGTCGTGCAGGACTCCGGCGACGAGGGCGACACGTCGAGTGACGCCGACACGACGAGTGAGGCGACGACCGGCGAGTCGTCGACGGACAGCACGACCACCGACACGACGACCACCGAAACGACGACTGACGACACGACGACCACCGACTCTACAGATGACACGACCAACGGCTCCGATTCCGACGGGGGGTATCAACTCACCCCGGTAACGGAGCTCGCGGCGAGTGCCTCGATCACGACACCCCGTCTCCGCCGGGTCGGGTAACGGGTCGATGGTCGACCTCCGGGCGTGGGTCGGCGTCTACCTCCGGGGGCTCGCGATGGGCACAGCCGACGCGGTCCCGGGCGTCTCCGGCGGGACCATTGCGCTCATCGTCGGGATCTACGAGCGACTCATCGCCGCCGTCACCGCGATCGACCCGGAACAGATTCGGCGCATTCTCGCGGGCCTCACCGCAGAGGATCGCGCCGACGCCCGCCAGGCCTTCTACGAGATCGACGGGGCCTTCCTGACGGTTCTCGGTGCGGGGATCCTTACCGCGGTCGTGCTCGTCTTGCGGCTGGTCGATACCCTACTGGAGACCCTTCCGGTTGCCACGTACGGCTTCTTTTTCGGGTTGATCGCGGCGTCGGCGGTTGCGCTCTTCGGTGCGGTCGACCTCACGACCCCGCGTCGCAAGGTCGCCGCCCTGGCGGGCTTTCTCGTCGCCTTCCTCGCGTCGGGGTACGCGGCGACCGCCCTCGGGCACGCGCTGCCGGTCGTCTTCGTCGCTGGGGCAGTCGCGGTCAGCGCGATGGTTCTGCCCGGGCTCTCCGGGTCGTTGTTGCTCGTCGTGCTCGGCCAGTACGCGTTCATGGCCGACACCCTCAGTGACTTTTTCGACGGGCTCGGGGCCGCAGCACGTGGAGGTGGTCTCGACGCCCTCCTCGACCCACTCCCGACCATCGTCGTCTTTTGTGCGGGGGGCCTCGTCGGGCTTTTCACGATCGCCCACGCGGTTCGGCGGGCCCTCGAGACCGCTCGGGCGGCGACCTTCGCATTCTTGGTGAGTCTGGTCGTCGGCGCGCTCCGGGCGCCCGTCCTCGAGGTCTCGATGCGACTCACCGCGGCCGGTGAGTCGTGGGCGAGCGCCCTCCCGCGGTTCGGGCTCGCTGCGGTCGTCGCCGCCGCCGGCGTCCTCGCCGTCGACCACTACGCCGGCGTCTTAGAGTACTAACGCACCGACGCAAGCACAGCCCACCGAACTGCGGTGGCGCGCGCCTCGCAGGTCGCCGAAGGGGCCCGCGAGCGCGTGCGAGGGATGATCGAGGGAGCGCAGCGACCGAGCGAATCGGCTGGGGAGGGTGTGGCAGTAACTGGTGTCCGCCTATCGCGAAGTCGTCTTGCTCACATAGCCATGGTTAGTCATGTATGGGGAGGGTGTGGCGGTAAGTAGTGTCCGGGTGTCGCAGATCGTCTCGTTCACACAGTCACAACCCACGTACAGAATCGGTTGGAGAGGGTGTGGCGATAAGTAGTGCCCGGGTATCGCGGAGTCGTCTTGTTCACGCAGCCACTGTCTCCGTGCGTATGGGGATCGACGAGGGCGTCATAGCACAGTTCTCATACCGTCGATATGCGACGATGATTCGCTCAATACAGGTGACCAACCGAACACTTATTCGCTCGGTTCGCCAGTTTATACCATGGCCAGTGCAACGCGTGACGAGTCACCTGAAGAAGGAGTAGCGTTCATCCACGAAGATGATGGGACGATTACAGCTCGTGACCTCGAAACTGGCGTTGCCTCTTTTGGGGGGACAAAAACAGAAGCACTCCGAATGCTTGCGGAAGCCCTCGAACTACACGAGGGAGGCGGAGAGCCAGTCACTGACGAAGACCTCGAAGAGTGGGGGCTTGATGACGTCGAACCCGGTTCCGCGGAACTCCCAGAGTTCATGCGGTAGATGGTCCGGACGAATTTTTCCGGTCGTGAAATCGCATCTGTGCTACTTGACCACGGATTCGTGCAGAGCGGCCGCGTCGGGAGCCACCTGAAACTCCGCTACGAGTCACCAGACACGGAGGAAGTCCGTATCGTGACCGTGCCGATGCAGTCGGCGGACGACATCCCGACCGGGACGCTCCAGTCCATCGCTCAGCAGTGTGGCGCGAACGATTTTCACGCGTGGTGCCAGTGGATCGAACAGAATCTGTAACGCGCAGTTTGCAGGAGCAGTGTGGCAGGTGATTCGCTGCTGGACCTGTGAAACCAATTCCTTGTGACGTGATATATAGCTCCCGCTATGCTGTGTGAATATCTCGTCGCTGACGACAGTCATCTACTCGATTAATGGCGCGCGCCTCGTGAGTACGCCGAAGGCGGGCTCGCGAGCGCGTGCGAGGGATGAGTGAGGGAGCGAAGCGACCGAGCGAATCGGCTGGGGAGGGTGTGGCGGTAAGTAGTGCCCGGGTATCGCAGATCGTCTCGTTCACACAGTCACCACCAACGTACGGAATCGGCTGGGGAGGGTGTGGCGGTAAGTAGTGCCCGGGAGTCACGCGGTCGTGTTCGTCACGCATCACCCACCGGTCACCGGCCGCCGCGTCCGTATCGACATGACGGCTTGGAGACTTCGATACACATACAACGGTCGATCGAAAACACCCACTACCGAATGACCGACCAGCGCTTTCTCGAATCCGAGTGGGACTACTGTCTCGTGTTAGACGCCTGCCGGTACGACGTCTTTCGCGACGTCTACGACGAGTACCTCGATGGAACGCTTGAGAAGCGCCAGAGCGTCGGCTCCTCGACGCCCGAGTGGGCGTCGAAGACGTTCACCGGCGACCACGACATCGCGTACTTCTCCGGGAACCCCTTCATCAACGACCTCGGGATTCCCCTCAACGAACTCAAGTGGGGTGCGAGTTGCGACTACGAGTGGACCGCAAGCGACCACATCACCGACATCTTCGACGTCTGGCAAACTCACTGGGACGACGACCTCGGCACCGTCCCGCCCGCCGGCATCGAAGCCGCGTTCCGCGAGGAGTCCGCCGCCGTCGCGGGTGCCGACCGCACTGTCCTCCACTACATGCAGCCGCACGCGCCGTATCTCTCCTACGGCTCCGGCGGGAAGCTCAAACAAATCCAGAAAGGAATCAAAGCCCAAGGCGAGGCCGCCGACGAGGATGGAACCACCGCTCAAGACGACGGCACACTCGCCGCCCTCTCTGACACCATCCGCCCGAAGATCGAATCTCGCCTCGAAGACAGCGAGATGGCCCAGAAGGCGGGCCTCTGGCTGGAACTCGACCCCAAAGAGCTACTCTCGAACGGGACCCGTGTTGCCGCCTTAGAGCTGTACGAAGAGAACCTCCGGATCGCACTTGAGTCGATCGCCGACCTCGTCGACGACCTCGACGGCGACGTCGTCGTCACCGCAGACCACGGCGAGGCGTTCGGCGAGGAGGGCGTCTGGGAACACCACATCGAGACGCACATCCCACCGCTCGTGGAGGTGCCGTGGCTCGACGTGGCGTGAGCCGATGAGGCCGCGATGAGGGTCAGCCACTACCTGGAGTTCGAAGCCCACGTCACCGGCGGGATCCGCGAGTCGGTCGCCCACCAACGGACGATGCTCGACCACCTCGACATCGCCTACACGACCGAGCCGACACTCGACGCGGACGTCTTCCACTGTAACCTCGTGGGTCCGCGTTCGGTGTGGTACGCGAAGCGCGCGGCCACACAGGGAATCCCAGTCGTCGCGAACACCCACGTGACCGCCGAGGACTTCGGCGACAGCTTCCGGTTCACGAATGCACTCGCGCGTCCGCTTCGTCCGTACCTCGAGTGGGCGTACGGCCACGCCGACGCGCTCGTCTGCCCGTCGACGTACAACCGTGGGGTGATAGCCGACTACACCGACGCGCCGACCCGCGTCATTTCGAACGGGGTCGACCACGAGAAGCTCGCGGGTGCCGGCGCGCTGCGCGACGAGTATCTCGACCGCTACGATCTCTCTCCGCCCGTCGTCTTTCTCGTCGGCCACGTGATCAAACGCAAGGGCCTCGAGACGTTCGTCGAAGCCGCCAGGCGCCGGCCCGAGCTTGACTTCGCGTGGTTCGGCCCGCTCGACCGCTCGCTGAAGGGCCGTGAGACCACCCGGCTCGTCGACACCGCCCCCGACAACTGCACCTTTACGGGCTACGTCGAAGACATCCGCGGCGCGTACGCCGCCGGAGACATCTTTTTGTTCCCGACCCACGAGGAGAACGAGGGAATCGCGCTTCTCGAGGCGATGGCCGCCGGCACACCCCCGCTCGTCCGCAATATCGAGCCGTTCGCGTGGCTTGAAGACGGCGAGGAGTGTCTGAAGGTCGACGCCGACGCCGACGTCGAGGCCGTCCTCGACGCGCTGGACACCCTCACCGACCCGGCGTTACGCGATCGACTCGGCGCGAACGCGGCCGCCCGCAGCGAGGCATTCGCGCTCGAAACACTCGCAGACGACTACGCCGACCTCTACACGGAGGTGGTGTGAGTGCGGATCGGCTTTTTCACCGACAGCTACTTTCCGGGGATCGACGGCGTCACCTACACGATCGACCTCTGGCGGGCGGAACTCGAAGCCCGGGGCCACGAGGTGTACGTCGTCTACCCGGACGGCGACTACGAACCGGGCCCGTACGAGCTCCCCGTTCGGTCGCTGCCGAACCCGTTTTATTCAGGCTACCGTATCCCGACGCTCCGCTGGCCGGCGTCGCTACCCGACCTCGACGTCGTCCACTGTCACGGGCCCGCCCCCGTCGGCCTGCTCGGCCGCTACTACGCACACGCGAACGACCTCCCGGCGATCTACACACATCACACGCCGATCGAGGAGTACTTTGAACAGAGCGTCGGGCGCGAGACGATCGCAGGCGCGCTCTCGCGACTGTACGTCCCACTCGAGACCGCGTTGCTCGCGAGCTTCGACGTGGTGACTGCCTCGACCGCGCGGATCGACCGGGACGTCGAACACGTCCCCCTGCCCGTCGGTATCGACACGGACTTTTTCGAACCGACGGCGACCGACTGGTACCCCGAAGCAACCGTGATCGGCTACAGCGGCCGGCTGAGTCTTGAAAAACACGTCGAACACGTGCTCCAAGTCGCCGAGCGGCTCGACGAATACCAATTCGTCGTGGTCGGCGAGGGCCCCCGGCGCGAGCAGCTCGAACGCGAGGCGCCGACAAACGTCGATCTCCGTGACTTTCTTCCACGCGAGGACCTCCCAACCTTCTACTCGTCACTCGACGCCTTCGTTACCGCCTCGACGGGCGACACGCTCGGGTTGTCGACCCTTGAAGCGAACGCCTGCGGGACGCCCGTCGTTGCGGCCGACGTCCCCCCGTTCGATCAGACCATCGGCCCAGAAAACGGCGCGCGGTACGTCCACGGTGATCTTGAGGCGATGGCCGACGCCATCAAGTCGTGTCTCACGACCGAGCGGAACACCCGGGCGGCAGTCGAGGCGTACGACGTGACCCACACCCTCGAGAGTCTGGAGTCGCTGTACCGACACGGCCGCCTGCCGGCCGACGAGCGAGCGAGCGAAGCCGACGACGGGTGGTCGTTGTCGGACGATGCAGTCGAGTGAGCGTGACGACCTGCCCGCCACGACCACGGCGGTCCATCGCTCAGATCGACCGAAAGTCACCGAGGCGCGTCCCGTCGAGGAGGTAGGCGTCACCTGCCGCGAGCCCATCCGGGAGAAACGGCGCGAGGAAGTCGTCGCCCGCGACATTGATCCAGGTCCCGCCCGAGCGCTCGTTGAACGCCGGGAACACCACGAGCTCCGGGGGATCGCCGGTGAACGACCGCTTTGCGTCCGTTTCACGAGGGTCCGCCTCGCTAACTGCCGCCTCACGAAAGTCCGTCCCACCACTACTGCCCGCAAACGCCGCGGGCGACAGCGGCCCGCGGAGCCACGCGCGGGCCGTCCGTGACCCACCGACCGCGTCTTCGAGTCGAACCTGCGGGTGTTCGTGACCGACACAGATCACGTCGGCTCCCCACAACGCGGGGTCGGGCCAGGTGTGGCCGTGGAGGACGCCAATCGAACCACCCTCCGGCAGGTCGTGTGTCGCGTCGGCTTCGCCGAGTACCCCGCCCCGCGGGTCGACCACGTCGATAGCCGGCCCGACCGCCTCCGCGACGCCCGCGTCGTGGTTCCCCTCGACGAGTGTCAGTGGGACGCGATCCGTGACCGCCGCGACGAGCGCCTCGAGTTCCGCTTGCTCGTCGCCGTCCGGCGCGCCGATGCGGTGGACGAGGTCGCCGAGGACGACGACACGGTCTGGTGTCGTCTCTGTGATGAGCTCCAAGAGTCGGCTGCGGCGCTCGTCGGCTCGGTCGGCGAGTTCGACGCCGCGCTCGTACCGGAGGCCGGCCTCGATGCCGGCGTGGACGTCAGCGACGAGCAAGGCCCGTTGTGCACCGAGGTCGGCGACCGCGGCTGGCTCGCCAACGACGGGGTCAACCCGCGCCATCAGATGGCTTTGAGCACGTCCTCGCCCGGCTCGTAACACTTGCCGCTCATCAACGCGTCCTGAACCGCGTCCTCGACCGCGTCCGGCTCGGCCCCATGCCCGTCGACGACCTGTTCGACGACCGCCTCGCGGTCAGCCCCATCGCCGTCGTCAAGCGACGACATCGCCTTGACGACCGCGTCTTCGAGGTCGACCGCCGGCGTACCGGCATCCGCGTCGTCCGCGCTCGAATCGGCGTCCGTATCTGCAGAGGCGGTCGCGGTCGAATCAGTGTCCGTATCTGCAGAGGCGGTCGCGGTCGAATCAGTGTCCGTATCTGCAGAGGCGGTCGCGGTCGAATCAGTGTCCGTGTCACCTGAGGCGGTCGCGGTCGAATCGGCGCCTGTGTCTGTATCGCTAGTCGACGCCGCGTCAACACCTGCGTCGTCTGTGACCGCAACGCCCGTGTCTGTCGCGCCCGTCTCGACCGCCTCAAACTCGTCTGGGCTCGGTACGTCGATGTCGGCGGCACCGGGCTCGTCGACCTCCGACCCCGTCGTGAAGTCGGTGCCGAACTCCGCTTCGATCTCCTCGCGTTCGTCGTCGTCGAGCTGGAACAGCTCGTCGTCACCCGTATCTGATGCCCCAGTCGACGCCTCCTCGCTAGCCGTCGACCCGTCGTCGAGTCCCGCATCGAAGTTCCCGAGCTCGTCGAGTTCGTCGAGACTATCGTCGTGCTCCGCGGTGTCGGTCGCCGTCGTGTCGGCACCGGTGGTGTCGGTCGTCGGCGACGACGCAGGCGTCGGGTCGGTCGCACTAGTGGCGTCGTCGACCTCTGTGGCATCGACCTCCGTGACGTCACCCTCCGTGGCGTCGACGTCGGTACCCTCGGACTCAACGGCTTCCGTCTCGAGGTCAGTCTCGGGGGCTGCAGGCTCGGAATCGGTCTCTGAAGCCGCAACTCCAGCCTCAGACACAGAAGCCCCAGCCTCGGTCTCGGTCACAGCACCCTCGACACCGACAGCAGACTCCCCGATAGATTCAGCCTCGTCCACATCGATGTCGGGGTCGGCTACAGTCTCCGTGGCGGTCTCCATCGTGACGTCTGCAGCGTCGGTTCCGATCCGGACGTCCGTCTCCGGGAGCGGCCCGATCTCGACCGCACCGGCCGCATCGGGCTCGATCGAAGGGGCTCTGACGTCGTCGCGCTCGCCAGCGACGAGCTCCAGTGCGTCCACCGCGAGCTGGCGAACCGCCTCTACGTACGCCGATCCGGTGCCGTAGTGGTCGAACGCCAAGGGAATCCCGGCCGCGAGCGCCGCCGGCACACCGGCAGCCGCGAGCGCGTCGCGGAGGTCGTCACCCCGGAGTGTGGATTCAAGTGCGCGCTCGACCACGGCGAGCCGGTCGAGCGTCGCCTCGGCCGCCGAGACGACCCATCGGTCACGCGTCGCCGCATCGACCTCGCTCAGCCGTTCGGGCCGCACCGACGTGAACACCCGGTCGCCGTCGTCCGGCTCGAACGTCCGCGCTTTCCCGGTCAGCGCGACGAACGCCGGCGGTTCCGTCCGCGAGAGGAACGCCTGCTCGTCCGGCTGGTACTGGCCCGCGTACGTGACGAACGCGCCCGAGGGGTCGACGACGCGACCACGGCTCGTCTCGTCGTTGACGCGCTCGACCTCCGTGAGCACGCCCGCAACGAACAGCCGATTGACCCGCGCGCCGGTAGGCGTCACCACGTAGTTCGGTGCGCGCTCCTCGTCGCTCTCGGAGTACGACAGCGAAGCATCGTCAAACTCGGCGGCAAACACCCGGTGAGCCACTTCGCGCGTCCCTGGTCCATCGTCGCTCATTGGCGCACCTCCGCGAGCGTAGCCAGCGCGGCCGCCGCCGGGTCCTCCGACGCCGGCTCGAACGCGGTCGCGTCCAGTGTGGCGCCGTACTCGTCGACGGAGAGACTCCCCCGAACCGTGTACGTCCGGCCGACGAGGTCGGCCGCGATCGATTCCGCAACCACGTCTTTATCCATCGCCTCCGTGGCGGCCGCGAGCGCGTCTTCGAGCCCCCCGCCGTACACGTCCGCGGTTAGTTGGTCATCGAGTACGACGGTGACCGTGTCGGTGCCGTCATCGAAGATTGCTTTGACACGGAGGTCATCTTCGCCGTCGACCGCGCCGTGGCTCCGGCACTGGCCGTTCTGTATCACGCGTCCACACTTCGGACAGCGCTCGATCAGCCCCGAGCCGTCACGCACCTCGAGCACCGTGCCGGTCACCGTGACGTCGAAAATCCCGCCGGTGTCGACCGCCGCGGCGATCGAGTGGTGTGGCGCCTCGTCCGCGACCGCGATCGACTCCGACAGCGGCGTCACCGTCGAGAATCGCGTGAGGTTGAGCGAGGGGACGCCACGGAACTCCCGCGCGTAGACGTCTTCGATTCGAACGTCGGCGCCCGCCTCGAGCGCCGGCGTGGGGTCCCAGTCAGTAAACGGCAGTTTACCGGTCTCATCGCCGAGGACTCCCTCGAGAATATCGGTTTCGCCGTCGCGCCCGGAGATCGTCTTCTCGTCGACGTCGAGCACGCGCACCTCGACGGTCCGTCCGCGGTCGCCCGCGGCGATCTCGACGAGGTCGCGCTCGCCACCGACCGGCTGGTCGACTGCGACCGGCTCGTCGGCGATTGCGACCGTCGTCGAGTCGTTGAGGTTGAGCTCGGGGGCTCCCTCCCACTCGCGAACGCCGGCGTTGCCGATCGTCAGCGAGTCGCCCGGCTCGAAGCCGAAGTCCTGCCAGGCGGTGTAATCTATCGTTCCCGTCTCGTCTGCGAGCTCGCCCTCGTGGATCGTGAGGTCGTCGCCCTGGTAGCGTATCGAGCGAGTCCCTCGGGTGAGCACGCGCACGGTGACGGTGACGTTCCCGTGGTCGGTGGTGATCTCCGCGAGATCGACCGACGTCGGCGTCGCGCCGCCCCCGCCGTCGCCGCCGCCGTGTTTTCGCCGCACGCTCTGTACCGCCTCGTCGAGGGGTACGCTGTACTCGAGGAGGTTCTCGAGGTCCGCTTTGACCTCCGCGGTGTCTGCGCCGAGGTCGGAGGCGAGCTCCTCGGCACGATCGGTGACGTCCATCACGTCGCTCTTCGCCGGCACCGCACAAAAGGGTTCACTCGCAGCGACTGCGGTGCGTCGCCGACGAGCGGTTCCAGGCGCCCGACCGCGGCGCGTCGCCGACTACAGATCGGCGCCAGAGACCGAGAGGTAATCGCGCATCAGCTGGTCGCGCTCGCGGATCTCCTCGGTCGTCCCGTCAAACACCATCTCTCCGTTGTCGATGATGTAGCCCCGCTCAGCTAATTCGAACGCGAACTTCACGTTTTGTTCGGTGAGTAAGACGGTGACGTTTCGCTCGACGACGTCTGCAAGCACTGACTGCAGGTCGTCGACAATCACGGGCGCGAGCCCCTCTGTGGGCTCATCTAAGAGCAACACGTCCGGGTCCTGCACCAGCGCCCGAGCGACAGAGAGCATCTGTTGTTCACCACCGCTCAGGTTCTGACCCGCACTCTGTTTGAGCGCGGCGAGCGGCTCGAACACCTCGTACATCTCTGCGACCGTCTGTGTCGAGTCGGGTGCGAGCCGCTTCGCCAACGTGAGGTTCTCGTGGACCGAGAGCGTCGGGAAGACACGCCGATCCTCCGGAACAAGTTTGATTCCACGGTCGGAGATCGCATCGGGTGCGTCACCAGCAATCGACTCCCCGCGATAGGTGACGGTTCCCTGTCGCGGCGGGGCGACACCCACAATTCCACGCATCGTCGTGGTCTTGCCGGCCCCGTTGCGGCCGAGCAGTGTCACCACCTCTCCTTCGTCTATCGTCAGGTCGACCCCGTGAATGATGTGGCTGTCGCCGTAGTAGACGTGCATGTCGGAGACGGAGAGTACGGGGTCGCTCATGGCTGTTCCCCCAGGTACGCCGTGGTGACCGCCTCGTCGTCCATCACCGTGGCCGGCGGCCCGTCGGCGATCAGCTGCCCCTGGTGTAACACGAGAATGCGGTCGCTGATGTCGAGTACCATGTCGATGTCGTGTTCAGTGAGCACGAACGTCGTCTCCGTCGTCTCGTCGATGTCTTTGATCAACTCGACCATGTCCGCAGACTCCGAGGGGTTCATGCCTGCGGTTGGTTCGTCGAGTAACACCACCGTCGGATCGGTCGCCAACGAGAGCGCGATCTCGACCTTTCGTTTGTCACCGTGACTGAGGTTCGAGACGGTCGTCTCTGCGACGTCCATCAGGTCCATTAACTCAAGGACGTCGCGGGCGCTCTCGGCGAGTCCTGCGTCGTCGCAATAGCGCGTCCGAAGCTCTTTGGACCGGCCGGTCGCCGCGATTCGGGCGACTCGGAGGTTATCGAGCACCGACATCCCTGGGAAGCTGTTGTTGATCTGGTACGCCCGCGAGAGCCCGCGTTGGGCGACCTCGTGGGTGGGGCGTCCGGTGAGCTCCTCGCGCCCGTCGGCTGCGTCGTGGACGAACACTCGGCCGGCCGTCGGCTCGAGTGCGCCGGTGAGGAGGCTGTAAAACGTCGTCTTACCGGCCCCGTTCGGGCCGATTATCGACGTAATATCTCCTGAGTCGATCGCGACGGAGACGTCATCGACGGCGACGAGGTCACCGAACTGCCGGCGAAGCGACTCAGTCTCGAGCACCGTCGTCACGCCGACTCACCTCCGGTGGCCCGCGAGACGACCCAGGAGACGAATCCGGAGACACCCCGCGGGGCGAACAACACGATCCCCAAGATGAGCGTCCCGAAGATCAGCTGCCAGTGGGCCTCAAGTACGGGGAACTGCGTGATTCCCCAGCGGATGTACTCGAAGAAGAACGCGCCGATCGTCGGGCCGATAAACGTGTAGGGGCCGCCGAAGACGGTGATGATCACCGGCTCCGCGCTGATCGACCAGTGGAGGTTGGCACCGGGCGACAGCGAGCCGTGTAGCGGCGCGATTAACACGCCGGCGATCCCGGTGAACAGCGCCGAGATGACGAACGCGGCCCACCGGTGGGTGCGGACACCGACGCCGAGTGCGCCGGTGCGCTCTGCGTTCTCGCGGATCGCCTCCGAGACCAACCCGAACGGCGACCGAACGATCCGCCACAGCAGGTACATCGCTGGAGCCACGACGAGAAGCGTTAGGTAGTAGTACGTCACCCGGTCGTACAGCGCGAGCTCAAACCCACCAAGCGTCGCCGTGCCGAGGATGACGGAGAAGCCGTCACTGCCGTTCGTCAGCCCGAGGTAGTTCTGGATCGCAAGCACGTACAGCGCCATGCTGAACGACAGCGTGATCATCGCGAAGTAGATCTCCTCGAGTCTGACGCTCAGGTAGCCGACGGGCACCGCGACCGCGACCGCGACGAGCACGCCGAGGACGCCGGCGATCAGAAAGCCGACGAGAGGCGTCGCCCCACCGAGGCCGAGCCCGGGGGCGACGTCGCGCATGAAGATCCCGACGGTGTAGCCGGCGGTCCCGAAGAACATCGCGTGCCCGAACGAGAGCAGCCCGGTGTAGCCGTACAGCAGGTTGAACCCCGTCGCGAACAACGCCAGTGCCAGCACCTCGGTCAGGAGGTACGTCTGGAACGACGGGAGCACAAGCGGCGCGACGACGAGCAGCACGCCGACGACAGCCACCACGGATCGGGGCGGGCGTTCGACGAGTGGGTGGATGTTGCTCACAGCTCTTCACCTCCGAAGAGCCCCTCGGGTCGGAAGATCAACACGAGGATCATCGCCAAAAACGGCAGCAACTGGTTGACGCCGGTGGCGACAAGCACGCCGAAGCTCTGGAAGAGTCCGATGAGCATCGCACCGACGAACGCGCCGGTAAACGACCCGAGACCGCCGATCACGACGACGACAAAGGCGTTGATGATCACTTGGTCGCCGAGTGCGGGCGTGAACGACTGAATCGGCGTCGTGAGCGCGCCGCCGAGTCCGGCGAGCACGCTTCCCACGGCGAAGACGCCGGTGTACAGCCGCGGGACGTCGACGCCGAGAAGCGCCGCCATGTCGCGGTCACTCGAGGTGGCGCGCACGAGCTGGCCGACGTACGTTCGCGTGAGGACGTACCAGAAGACGCCCATCGCGAGGAACGCGACGACGATGACGAACAATCGGTACGCCGGGAAGCTCACGCCAAGCACCGGGACGTTTCCCGCGAACGCGGCCGGCGTCTCGACCGTTTGGGTGCCGGAGCCCCATATCGTGCGCGTGAGGTCGCTGATGATCAACACGAGCGCGAACGTGAGGATGAGCTGATCGAGCTCGTTTCGGTCGTATATCCGGCGGATAAGCCCGTATTCGACGACGGCCCCGAGGAGCCCGACCGTGAGCGCGGCACCGACCGCCGCGACCCAGAAGTTCCCCCCGACAGCGCCGACGAGGGAGGCAGTCGCATACGCCCCGACCATGTAGAAGGCACCGTGTGCGAAGTTGAGCACGCCGAGAACGCCGAAGATGAGACTCAACCCGAGCGCGACCAAAAAGAGTCGGCTACCGATGCTCAGGCCGGTGAGGATCTCCTGAATCGGGAGACCGGCGGTCATCTTAGACGCCCGCCGGGTACTCGGAGTCGGCCAGGAGCGACCGGATAGTCTCCGGCGGTGCGTCGATGCGCTCGACCGGGTCAAGCCGGCTCAGTCCGAGCTCTTCGGAGTAGGCGGTCTGGCCCCAGACGGCCGGCAGGACCGCTTGGTGGCTCTCCGGATTGATCGTGAATTCGCCGATCGGTGCCGACGTACTCATGCCTTCGAGTGCGCCGATGACGTCGTCGGTCGCGGCGCTGCCGGCGGCTTCGATCGCTTGTTTGTAGAGATACAGACCAACGTAGGCGTTGTGGGCGTTGTACGACGGCTGCTGGTCGTTCCGCTCGACGAACGCCTCGACGAACGTGCGGTTCGCCTCCGTGTCTGGCGTCTCGAACCAGTAGCGAGTCCCCGCCCAGAGCCCGTCCGGCATGTCGCTGCCGAGCGGTCGAAGCGCGTCGGTTGCGGCGCCGAGCGTCAACACGACATGGTCGACTTCGTCGAAGAAAGCGGTCTCTTGAGCTTGGTTGATGAACGTGACGAGATCGCTGCCCCAGAGGCTCACGACGACGCCGTCGGGTTCGCCGCCGAGTACCTTGTTGATCTGTGGGGTGTAGTCGCTGGCGCCAAGTTCGGGGAACGCGGCAGCGTCGTCGAGGTAGTCGTAGCCGAGTCCGAGTCCCTGGGTGAACGCCTTGAAGTACTCCCACGACTGGGTCCCGAACGCGTAGTTCGGGCCGAGCGTCGTCCACGACTGTCCGTCGAGCCGCTCGGCGATCTTCGCGGCGCCGTAGACGTTCTGTGAGAGGTTGACACCGTCGCGGAACACGTAGTCGTTCCCGACCGCGTTCTCCCCCTCGGTCGCGGTGACGAACGGTGTCGCCGCGTGCGTGATCATGAACGGCGTCTGGAGCTGTTCGGCGATTGGAGCGACCTGCTGGGCGACCCCACTGGAGTCGAGGCCGATCAGGCCGTCGACGTTCTCCTCTTCGACGAGCGATCGGGCGGCCTCGATGCCGGTCGGACCGCTCCCCTCGCTGTCACGGTAAATGAGCGGCTCGATCTCTCGGCCGTCGATACCGCCGTCGGCGTTGATCTCCTCACGGGCCATCTCGTAGCCCAACTGTGCGGACTCGCCGTACACCGACGCGAACCCGGAGAGAAGGTGGATCGCACCGAACGTGATCGTGTCGTCGCCGCCACCGCCGCCCGAACAGCCGGCGAGTCCGGCGATTCCTGCGGCTGCACCTGCTTTCAGTACGGTCCGACGGTCAAGTCGCCGCGTCGAGTCCCGCTCGGTCGCCGACGCGTCGTCTGTCGTATGGTCGATCATGATAGTTTAGCCTCGCATCGTTGGAGTCGAGAGCGATATATATTGCTTGCGAATCAGCGATGAAATAATTACTACTTCTGTACTTAATCGCCCGACTGCGCGGCGATCGTATTGGATCCCCAACGTAATGGGAGACACCAGATCGGATGGCGGATGCGTCGCTTCGAGGCGACCACGACACCCACACCTAACCCGCCGACCACGACACCCCCACACCTAAGCCGCTCGCCGCTGCACTCGTTGGCATGGAGGACGTCGACATCGACACACACGTCACCGCGGACCGGACCGTCATCGAGGTGAGCGGGAGCCGCGACGTCGCCGTGGTGGTGCGCTCTGCGGGCGGCGAACGGATCTACTTGCCGCCAGAAGACTTCGACGAGCCCGTCCAGGACTCGCCGTACACGTCACCGTATCAGAGCGCGGGCGCGCGCGAAGACGACGGCACGCCGTACCGAGGTGCAGTCGAGAGTACGCGGGGCGTCGTCGAGACCGTCGCGGGATTCCGCATCAGCCACCCGGAAGCGGTGACCGAGGTCGACGTCTACCGGCCGAGCGAGACATGATAAGGACCCAGCCCCCCGGCTATGCGACGTCTTCGTACACCGCGAGCGTGTCTTCAGCGACCGCAGACCAGTCGCGGCGCTCGTACGTCGGGGGCGACTCGCGGTTTAACGCCGTGATGAGCCCGTCGACGATCGATTCGGAGTCCGGTGTGACTTCGATGAGACAGTCGTCGGAGAGGACCTCCGCGGCGCCACACCGCGTCGAGACCACCTGGGTGCCGGCCTCGAGCGCCTCCGTGATCGTGATCCCGAACGGCTCGGCGAACGACGGCGAGACGAACGCGTCAGCAGCAGCGTAGTAGTCGCCGAGTTCGGCCTCGGGGACGTACCCGACGAACGTCACCTGGTCATCGATCCCGATGAGCTCACTAAACCGCTTGAGCTGCTCGGTCTGGTGGCCAGAACCACCGACGACGAGCGTGACATCGCGGGCCCGGAGTTTCTTCATCGCGTACAACAAGTGTGCGATCCCTTTCTGGTCTGTGTGTCTGCCGACGAAAAAGAGCATCTCGCCGTCGATGCCGAGGTCACCGCGGACGTCCCGACCAGAAAACTCCGGCGTCGAGAAGCCGTTGTACACCACCCTGGCGTCTGCGCCGTACAGTTCGCGGATGTCCTCGCGGACGATCTCGCTCACGGCGATGTTCGTGTCGGCGGCGTTTGCGAGCCGCCGCTCCGTCTCGACCTCGCGGGTCGGCGGGTCGATGTTCCGATCGCTCGCGAGCGAGTGGAACGAGGACACCCACGTCGCGTCCGAGGCGCGGGCGGCCTCCCGGCCAGGACCGTACCCGAACCAGTCGTGTGTGTGTATCACGTCGTACGACGGCGCGAGCTCGACGAACCGGTCGCTGAGCCGGCCGACCCGGGCTGCGACGTCACCCTCACCGGTCTCGACGCCTTCGAGTCCCGGCTCGTCCTCGGGCGCGAGTTCGGCGGGCAACACGAGCTTCGCGTCCACGTCGAAGGTGTCGCGGAGTCCAGAGAAGAGCTCTCCGACGTGAACATCTAACCCGCCGGTAATGTTCGGCGGATACCCCCAACCTAACATAAGCACGCTCGGCGGCATACCTCACGATTGGGGAGTCAGTACTTAGGTATGGTCCCTCGAATCGGGCGAGAATCGGGCCACTCGCGGACGACGGACGCTGCGCGCGTGTGCGACCGAAGTCGTAGCACAAACGCCGTGAGACGGTCCCACAGACGGTCGATCGACTGGACCTAGGCCGCTGAGACCGCGTCGCGCAGCGCACTCGTCTGGTCAGTGATCGCGGCCGCCGCCGTCTCGAGTGCATCGAGCGGGTCTTCACTCACCGACTTCACCGTGAGCACCGGGTCCGTCTGGCCGCCCGACTGTTCCGGGTTCATATCGTACGTCGCCGCGTCGACGGAGTCAGTCTCCAAGAGCGCTCCCTTCAGCACGTTCATGAACGTATGATTCTCGCCGGCGATCTCGATCCGCAACTCGGCGTCCGTCTTCTCGATAACCCGCAGTTCCATACCTAACGATCGAGAGAACGCCGCTTCAACGTTTCGTCTCCCGGACGAGCGGGCGAATCGACCTGCGGCTCTGGAGGCGCACAGTAGCGAAAGAAGGTCAGCAGAACCGTCTTACTCGACGGCGACGTCGTCGGCCTCAACGTCGACGGCTGCCTCCTCTTCGGCGGCGATCTCCTCGGGGCGCGCTTCGAGGGTCAGCTTCTGAACCTCGACGCGACGCAGCGGGTAGATCGTCTTCGCGTCGGCGTAGACCGCAGACGAGAGGTTGCCGTCGACGATGGCGTCGACGAACGACTCGAAGGTGCGCTCGGCTGCGGCGGCGTTCACCTTGTCGATCATGACGCGGCGGATCGCCTTTTCTTGAGACCGGTCGGCCTTCTTCGTCGTGAGCGCGACCGGCTGGACGCGGACACGGTAGTCGTCCGTCGTCACAACGGTGATCGACGCCTCGACCTTCGAGGCGCCGCGTCGGACCAGCGAGCGCAGATAATCGCGCGTCAGCTCGTAGGTCACGAACTCGGTGTACGCTGTGTCACTGCCCACGTCCGTCACTTTGAACGTGAGCTTGGTGTTGTTCGCGCTCGAGTCGCCGGTGAGCTCACCGAGTGTGGTCGTGATCGTTCGACCGACGACCTGTGTCGGCTCCTCGGCGAGCGTCTCACCGAGGGTGGCGCGGTCGAACTGTTCGGGTGCTAGTATCTCGTACCAGCGTTTTTCTCCTCTGCTCTTGGATACGGATCGTTCACTCATGTGGTGTCTGTGTGGTCTGTCTGTGTGGTCGTGCGGGCTGTACCGGTCGGCTGCGTGTCGGTCGGCTGTGCATCGGTCGTGTCTGCATGTTCGCTCGCGCGCTCAACGATGCGGGCTGCAACTCGAAGATTCACCACGTAGTCGTCGACGGTGGACCGGAGCCCACCCGTCGTCGGCCGCTCGATATGGCAGACAACGGTGTCGCCGTCGGCAGCGACCGCCGTCGACTCGGTGTCATCGGGAGCGAGCGCCTCAGCGATGAGGTCGGCCGCGTGGTGTGTCGTTCGGATCGTCGCCTGGCGCGCGTCTGGCGGCGAGTCGCCGCTCATCAGAGGACCTCCCGGAGCGCAGCGAGCGCGTCTGTCGGGTCCCCAGCGACGTCCATGCCGCCGCGAGCAGGCGTTCCCCATCCGGTTTCGTCGGTCTCCCGGGCGGCGGCCCGACAGGCGTCACCGATCGCACACGGCTCCGTCGCGGAGACCGCAACACGACCGGCAGCCTCGTTGACGGCGATCGCGACCGGCTCTGGCGAACAAAAGTCGCGGGCGAGCCGGGCGACCGTCGGCAACACCGGCTGCGTCGCGTCCACCCGAAACACGGCACACCCGTCGTACCGACCGATGGTCGCCGCATCGAGGGCGGCGTGTGCCGTCGTTCCGTGGGTACGCCACGCGTCGAGTGCGGCGGCGACGAGGTCGTCGTCGGGCGCGACCGACAACGCGAGTGCCACTCCCGTCCCAGGAGCCTCCCGTGCGAGGGCCTCGAGCACGTCGGCGTAGCCGCCGACCGTCTCGAAGGGGACGTCGTCGGTGGCGATGGCGTACGGACCGAGCGCCCGTTCGACCGCGGTCGCGCTCTCCGTACTGGCGTCTGTGGCCGTCGTGACGTCGACGGCGACGAGCGAGGCGAGTCGGCGGTGGGCATCCGCTCCGGGCTCCGCGGGGAGCTCGAGGGACGCAACCGCTGTGTGGACCGCGTCGCGGTCACCGGAGTACGGCATCCGGACCAGTGTCGAGGCCGCGAGGTCGTCGACGACCGCCGCAGTCGGCACCGCGACGCCCGGTCGTTGCGCGACGAGTCCTGCCGACTCGGCCGCAGTGAGCACGGCGTCGGAACCGTCACCGCCGGGCGTCGACCCGGCCGCGACGACACCGGCCAGCGCGGTCACCGGGTCCGGGTCGGCACCGAGTGCCCGAGCGACCGCGAATGCTGTGACGCTCACCGGGACGCGTGTCCCCGCGACCGCATGTGGTCCACGGTCGGCACCAACGACGACCGCGCGGTCGTCGTCGCTCGGCTCCGGATGCGGGTCGGCCGCGACGCGAAGGTGGAACGGCACCGAGCACGTTCGAAGTGCGCGAGCAAGCACCCCTGCGGCTGCGAGCGCGTCACCGTCGTCGGTCGCGACGAGCCGCACGAACGGTGCCTCCGCTAGGACGCGCGCGAGCGCATCAGGGGCAGGCGCCGTATCGACGGTAGCGTCGGTCACGTCTCGGGTGGGGGTCAGTGGGTTGACGGCGTACTCACTCGTCGGCGAGGAGTTCGGCCGCGTTCTCGTAGGTGTAGACGAACGACTCGTCGAGTTCGTCGCCGTCGTAATAGCTCACGAGGCGGCGGATCTTCGACTCCGTGTTCTGGAGTGCCCGCTTGTTCTGGTAGTCCTGGCCGTTCTGTTCGACGTGCTCGTGCAGGCGTACCGCACGCGCTAACAAGTGTTTGAGGTCCTCAGGGATGTCCGTGGCCGCGTCGTGCTCCTCGAGGATCTCGGTGATCTTCTTGCCGGTCGCGAGCTTGACGTCCGGGACTGGGGTGCCCGTGACGCCCTCGTCGCGCAGTTTGATGCCGATGACGCTGGGGTCGTGTCCGTTCTCGTGTAGTTCGACGACGCGAGACTCGATGTCTTCGGGGTCGACGTCGCTCCACTCTGGGCTCTCGTCTGCCGCCGGCTTGTCCGATCCGGACGAGCCGCGACGGCGTGTATGCATTCGTGCCATTGGTCGGGTTGGAACGGCACAACCGCGTCGACGGTGACCGCGCCGCCGCGAGATACGGACCACGGGACGACTCGTCGATACGAGCCGCGGTGACCGCAGGGGCGGCGACGGCGGCGCACTGCTACGTTCCCAAGCCGTGGGCGAAACAATCCCCGGCGCGTCGGATCCGCAGCTGTGCTGTTCCCATCGTGAACGACGCCGCACGGGTTATTAAGGGTGTCCGTGTCGGGTCGGCTCCGATCGAGCGGGCACAGGGCCCCCGTACCGGGGAGTTTTTTTAGCCGAGACGCGAACACAAAGCCGTGTTATCGGTCGAGCTCCACACCCACTCCGCGCTCTCACACGACGGCCGGGACCCGGTCGACCTCCTCTTAGAGCAGGCGGCCGCCGTCGGGCTCGACGCGCTCGCGGTCACCGACCACGACGAGATCGACGCGAGTATCGACGCGGCCGAACGCGCTGCCGAGTACGGGCTCGTTGGTATCGTGGGTATGGAGGTGACGACCGCGGCCGGTCACGTACTTGCGTTCGGCATCGACGACTTGATCCCGAGCGGTCTCGGCTTCACGGAGACGCTCGACCGGATCCACGCCGACGGCGGGATCGCGGTCGTTCCACACCCATTCCAGAAGACGCGCCACGGTGTTGCCGCGCACATCTCTGCGGAGGCACTCGCCAGCGCGGACGCAATCGAGGCGTACAACTCCCGATTGTTCACCGGTCGAGCGAACCGGCGAGCCGAGCGGTTCGCGCTCCGGAACGGTCTCCCAACGACCGCCGGCAGCGACGCGCATATCTCTGAGATGGTCGGACAGGCGGTGACCGAAGTCGACACCGACGAGCGTGACGCCGCCGCAATCCTTCGTGCGATCGTCGACGGCCGCACGAGCGTGGTCGGCCGACGGACCCCCTGGCGGGTCTCACTCAGACAATTCGCCGGCGGCGCCAAGCGACGTGCGCTTCGAACCATCGCCGACCTACGGTGACAGACGACCTCCCTCACTCGATGTCAAGAGACCACACACAGCCCCCTGACCACGACGCCCTCCGTGGAGCCGACGCCGCAACCATCCGAGCCGCGATGCGAGCCCGCGACCCACTTCCTGGCACTGGTGGATTCGCTGGGAGCCTGCAGGTAGACGCGTCGGCGTGGTCCGGCACCGAACATGGAGCCGGCCCCGTGCTCGTCCGAGACGTGCTCGGTCGCCAGCCGCTGTTCGTGGAGGCGACGGCCGCGGATCCGACCGAACCAGACGCGTGGGGGTTCGACCCTGGTTCGCTTACGACTCCCGAACCAGTTCCGCCGGGAACGGTCGTTGCTGCGGACGGGGCCGTCGAGTGCTGGTCGCTCCCGGAACCGTCGGCCGCCGAACCGGCGCGGGCACAGGCGGCCGTCGAGTCGGCGCTGACGGCCGCGCTCGCAACACTTGATAGAGACGAAGCTGCTAGAGACGAAGCTGCCGGAGCCGCCGAGGATGACGGAGCCGGCGAGGACAACGCCCGCGACGGACAACGCAACAAGGAATCCACCGGAGGGCTCGCGGTGGCGTTCTCCGGGGGGGTCGACTCCGCCCTCGTCGCAAGTGGGGCGCCAGACGCGCCGTGTTACGTCGCCGGGTTCGAGGGATGTCACGACATTGCGGCCGCCCGCGAGGCGGCGACCGCGATGGATCGCACGCTTCGAGTGGTGGATATCACCCACGATGCACTCCGGCGAGCCGTCGTGGACGTCGCACTCGCGACCGGTCGACGAAACCCTATGGACCTCGCTATCGCTGTCCCACTGTACCTGACTGCAAAGGCAGCCGCGGCCGACGGGGCCGACCGACTAGCGGTCGGCCAGGGGGCCGACGAGCTGTTCGGTGGGTATAGTAAGGTCGTCAAGCCGGCTGACGACCATCGCGTCGACGCCAACACGGTGCGCGGTGCGCGAACCGAAACGGTGCGGACGCTGCCCGCACAGCTCGAACGTGACGTGCTCACGCTTCGAGCGGCCGGCGTCGAGCCGGTCGCACCGTTGTTGGACGACGCTCTCGTCGCGGCTGCGCTTCGGGTGCCGGCGTCACTGCTCGCGACGCCAACAGCGCGGAAGATCGCACTTCGGCGCGCCGCGATGGACCGCGTCCCCGAGTCTGTACGAACGGCCGAGAAGAAGGCCGTACAGTACGGCACCTACGTCTCACGAGAACTCGACCGGCTTGCGCGTCAGCGTGGATTCAAGCGGCGGCTAGACGACCACGTCGGGCAGTACATCGAGGCGCTCCTCACGGAAGCGACCGAAACCGACGGGCGTTCGGACCCACGGGAAGCGTAGGTGCTCGATCGAGAAAGAACCGACTCGGGTGAGTCGGCCCTGACCAAGCCGCGTGTGGAGTACCAGTCCTGCGGCCGACGCCCGACCGCTCCGGGCGTCGTCTGTCTGGAAGAGAGGTGTTGTATAAAATCCGCGGTCTCGCGACAAATATGACCCCCAAAACCGCCCGACCTCAAGCGATCGTAACAAATTACGCGCTGTTTCAGTCCGAACGTCAGATAGCGTCGGCAGTCAGGGGTCAGAATGCAACGGTTTCGATCGCTGCGGTCTGACTGACACCCCAGCTGGTGACGTGGTTGCCGGCACCGACTCACCGAACCAGGTACGGATCGTTGCCGGCGAAGAACCGACCGAGGTCGCTCTCGCGACGGAAGTCTGTCGACTGGATGTCGCGTAGGGCCTCAATCAACTGGGTTACGTCGTTTGCCTCCCACGTGGCGGGGTCACGGATCGGGACCACGAGCCAGCCGGAACCGAGGAGTTCGGTAGCGTGGAGTGTTTCCATGTCGATTTCCGTCTTCCAGGCACGGGCCGTGTACGTCTCAAGGACGTGCTCGGTCGCGCGTGCGCCAACAGGCAATAGGACATGTGCAGCGATAGCGCGGAGCTCCGCGTCGAAGAACCGCTCCATGTCGTCGTACGACGACGGCGTAGGGTCGCCATCTGGGAGACACATGTGGAGATACGAAAAGAAGGTGTGGTTCACCGTGGCCGCGTCGGCGTCGGTCACAAGCCCGGCTTCCGCAAGCGCATCGAAGAGGGCCGGAGACCACGACTTGCCGGTGAACGGTATCGACTCCTCGAGGCCGCCGTGAACGCCAGGGTGGTCGCCGATGACGTGAAAATCGGCGTTGGCGTCGCCGTACCCAGGCACGAACGACGGGCAGTCAGGCTGCATCCCGAACGGGTTGTGCGTGCGGTCGGTGACGTTTTTCACGACCAGAACACGGAGACGAGTAATAATAGCCGGTTCGGTACCGGCCGACACGCACCGAGCCACGCGACAGGGCGAGCCACACCGGATGGATGCGAGGCGGACGTGCGCTCGAATATTTCTGTACGTTATGCCGACGACGCGTATCTACTGGCACGCTGATACGCTACCTACCGGCGTCAGAGCTGACGGGCGGACACAAAGCGCCTGATCGAGAAAACTGCTAGACTGCGGCGGTGTCAGTTCCGTTGTGCGCCCGAAATGTTTATATGTGAGACCACACTGACGACGACAGAGCAGTCATGTTCGATCGCATCCGCACCGCGGTGCTCTTCGGCGCACATCAGACGGCCGTCGCCGTCGGGATATCGGTGTTCCCGGTGGCCGTGTTCGCTCGTGAACAACTTGGTATCACACTTCCCATCCGACGGCTCGTCGAGACCACCGGTGAGGCGTACGAACGGACGGAATCGGAAGAGAGAGACTAGGACAAGCCGCCGACCTCGTCGCCAAGGAAGCGCCCTGCCCACACAAAGACCCGTCGGAACCGGTGTCCGGTCCACGAAGGGTTGCCTTTATGAACGCGAGGGGCCAACAATTTGGTAATGCGAACACCGACCGATGACTCCTCGAACGGGCTGTCCGCCGATCTCGGCCGCGACCAGCCGGTCTTCGGACCGGAACTCGGCGAGTTCGAACATACAGAACGTCGCGCCGCGCAGGCGGACGGCGAGGGCGAGACCAAGACCGGGACGACGACGGTCGGGATCAAGACGGCCGACGGCGTCGTCATGGCGACCGACATGCGCGCCTCGCTCGGTGGAATGGTCTCCTCGAAGGACGTCCAGAAGGTCGAAGAAATTCACCCGCGCGGTGCGCTCACGATCGCCGGCTCTGTCTCCGCCGCCCAGAATCTCATCTCCACGCTCAAAGCGGAGACGAGCCTCTACGAGACCCGTCGCGGCGACGATATGTCGATGGAAGCGCTCTCGACGCTCACCGGGAATCTCCTGCGAACGGGCGCGTTCTTCATCGTCCAGCCGATCCTGGGCGGCGTCGACGATGAGGGTCCACACGTGTACTCGATCGACGCGCTTGGTGGCACCACAGAAGAGGAGTACACCGTCACCGGCTCCGGATCGCAGTACGCACTCGGTGTGTTAGAACAGGAGTACGACGAGGACCTCTCGATCGACGAGGCTACGACTGTCGCCGCAAAGGCGATCCAGTCGGCCGTCGAGCGTGACCTCGCGTCCGGAAACGGCATCAACGTCGCCGTCGTCACGGAGGAGGGTGTCGATATCACCCGACACGACGACGTCGAAGCGCTGTTATAATCAGCGGGAAGTACACCGTTCGTTTCACTCTTGCTCGATGAGTCACGACTATGATTGATACCCGATGACGGAGAATCGAGGCGAACGTCTCACGCTTCAGCGCAGGGGAATATCAACAACTCACAACCGGTCGACATCCGCCTTGCGTCGACGTGTCTCGTCACCCCAGTAGAGCCACGGCCCCAATAGGAGGTACCCGGTTGCGAGGAATAACAGTGCGAACGCGAATCCCTCGCCGATCCACACCGGGACAGCGTCCGTGACCGCACGAACGACGGGCGTCACCACCACGGCCGCCTGCACCAGTCCCATCACGAGCGCGTCCTGCGCGTGGAGGTCCGGGTACCGAACCGACGATCCCATGAGGAGCGCGAAGGCCGCAGCGCCGACAACGAGCAGTAGCGGATCGGTGTACCCCGCGAGAACGGCGGCTGACAGGATTGTTGCCGCGAGGGTCGTCGGCACGCCGACGGTCTCGCGGCACTCACTGTCGTAGGCCGTGTACATTCCGAGTCGAGCGACGCCCATCGCGACGAACAGCGCGGCGACGGCGACGCCGACCACGACGAGCCAAGACCCCAGGGGTGCCGGCGACGCAAGTACAGCGACGGCGACGATGGTCGCGGGCGCGACGCCAAAGGAGGCGACGTCGGCCAGCGAGTCGAGGTACGGACCCGCGGGTGTCGACCCACGGTGGCGGGCGACGACACCGTCAAGGCCATCAGCGATGGCGGCGACGAGGACGAGTCTGGCGGCGAGTGCAAGGTCGATGGTGGCGGCGAGGACGGCCAGAAACCCAACGGCGGCGTTGGCCACTGTGACCGCGTCGGCGAGCCCCAACCGGTCAACGGCCCGCATAGGCATGCAAAATGGTCGACGACGCCGCTCTTAGGGCTTGTTATTTTGCGGACTCGCGACGAGTTACGGCCGGCTCAGTACGTGTGGACCACGTGGCCACACCGGTTACACTCGATTGTGTCGCTCCGGAAGAGCCGTTCTTTCTTCTCGGTCGGTCCGTTACACTCCGGGCACACCCCAAGGTTTCGGCCGTCGGCCACGCGTGCAGAGAGGTCGAGGAACTGGTTTTCGAGCCGGTCGAGTTGTTCTGACTGGGCTTCGACGACCGATTCGAGCTCCTCGATGGTCTCCTCGCGGTCCTCAAGCGCGTCGGTGAGTTCGTCCACGCGCGACTCGTACGCCTCCAGCGCCTCGACGTCGAGCGCCATCGCATCCCCCGTCTGCTCGCTCACACGCTCTTCGGCGGTCGATTCGGCCTCCGTTAGCTCCTCCTCGGCGTTTTCTTCGGCCATGATTGTACATGGAATGCCTCGGCGATGTGATTTTGGGTTACTAGTAAGGGTCGGCGGCGTCGTGGGGGTCACACGTACTGCTGTACTGCTGTCACTTCCGGTGGATTCCACGCCGATGTGGCACACAACATGGACAGAACCAGTCGGAGACGGCGACGTGGGCGCTTCTATTCGGGCTGTGCTGTGATCCTTACTATGTCGGCCTATCGTTCATTACCTAATAGTGTATATATTGAGTCGCAATATGGATCCGACAGTGATGCAGGCAGGGTTCGACCTTTTGGGGGATGGTCGGCCAGAAACGTTGTGGCTGGGAATCGGGACGCTACTGATGCTCATCGGGACCTTCTACTTCATCGCGAAGGGATGGGGTGTCACCGACGAGGAGGCCCGTGAGTACTACGCAATCACGATCCTGGTGCCGGGAATCGCGACGGCTGCGTATCTGTCGATGTTCTTCGGCATCGGACTGACCGAGGTCGAAGTGGCTGGGCGCGGCACGCTCGACATCTACTACGCGCGGTACGCGGACTGGCTCTTCACCACGCCGCTACTGCTGCTCGACCTCGCGCTGCTCGCGAAGGTCGACCGCGTTTCGATTGGAACGCTCATCGGCGTCGACGCCCTGATGATCGTTACCGGTCTCATCGGCGCGCTCTCGCAGACGATGCTCGCACGGTACACGTGGTGGCTCGTCAGTACGATCGCGTTCATCTTCGTGCTGTACTACCTGCTCACCAGCCTCCGAAGCGCTGCGAAGCAGCGCTCTGCTGAGGTCCAGAGCACGTTCAACACGCTAACCGTACTCGTCGCGGTCCTGTGGACCGCGTACCCAATCCTGTGGATCATCGGCACCGAGGGTGCCGGCGTCGTCGGTCTCGGCGTCGAGACGCTCGGCTTTATGGTGCTCGACGTGACCGCGAAGGTCGGCTTCGGCTTCGTGCTGCTGCGCAGCCGCGCCATCCTTCCGGACAGCGACGCACCTGAGCCGTCCGCGGGTGAGGCGGCAACCGCCGACTGAGGCACCGACCGACGAATCGACCCGCTGCCGACGTATTTTATCACGCAATGTCAGACACACCAGAGACTGAAGTCGCGGTACTGAACGTTCGATCCGCCGTCGGCATCGGCGTTAGCTTCGTCATCGCGGCGGGAGCGCTGTTCGCGCTTCCGACGCTACAGAACACCGGTCTTGGGTTCAACACCGCCTTCTGGCTCGTCTCGGCGGTCGAGCTGGTGACGGCGCTCGCCATCGCGTACTTCGTGCTCAACCTGCACGAGACGCGCGGGTGAACCGACGCCGCACCACGATCACTCCGCTGGGACGTCCCACCGGCCGTCCGGATCGACCGACGGTTCGGTCTCCTTGAGCGCGCGCTCGACGTCCGTGCGACTGACGGTGACGTCCGCGGCCGGATCGGCGGCCGCGGTGCCGTCGGTCAGCGTCGTCTCGATAGCGAGCATCGCCGCCTCGCGAATCAGCGCGGCAAGGTCGCCACCGCTGTACCCGGCGGTCTGTCGTGCCACGGCGTCGAGGTCGACGCCGGGGGACAACGGCGTCTCTCGCGTGTGGATAGCCAGTATCTCACGGCGAGCCGTGCGGTCCGGCAGCGGGGTCTCGACAGCCGTCTCGATGCGACCCGGCCGCAACAACGCCTCGTCGATCGTCTCGGGGCGGTTCGTCGCCGCGACGACCACGACGTCCGTGAGCGGCTCAAGCCCGTCGAGCTCGGTCAACAGCTGTGAGACGACACGCTCGCCGACCCCGGTGTCGTCCCCGCGACGGGCCGACGAGATCGCATCGACCTCGTCGAAAAAGACCACCGCAGGAGCGCTCTCGCGGGCGGTCACAAACAGTTCTCTGACCGCGCGCTCGCTCTCGCCGACGTAGCGGTCGAGCAGCTCGGGGCCGTTCACCGACATGAAGTTCGCATCGCTGAGGCCGGCCGCGGCGCGCGCGAGCAGCGTCTTCCCGGTCCCTGGGGGGCCGTACAACAGCACCCCAGATGGCGGCTCGATTCCGGCCCGTTCGAAGCGGTCGGCGTACGCGAGCGGCCAGTACACCGTCCGGACAATCTCGCGTTTGGCGGCCGAAAGCCCCCCGACGTCATCTAGTGACACCGAGGGGAGTTCCAGTGAGACGGTCCGGAGGCCAGTCGGCTCGATTTCGTCGATGGCGTGGTCGAGGTCCGCCTGCCCAACGGTCGGCTCGCCAGCCCGCCGAACCGCGCGCTCGAGGGCTGCGTCAACCACGGCGGCCACGTCGGCGAGAACGAAGCCACTGATGCGGACCGCCGTCGCCTCGAGGTCGACGTCGGCCGCGAGCGGGACATCCTGGGTGAGCAGGTCGAGCGCGTCACACCGGTCGGCACCGGTCAGGTGATCGAGCGCGATCTCCCGATCGAACCGGCCGCCACGACGCAGCGCTGCCGGGACGCGTCCGGGGTCTGTCGTCGCCCCGATGACGACCGTTCCGGCGGTCGCGCGCAGCTCGTCCACCGTCTCGCGAAGCCGGTCGCCGAGTGACGACCCGGTGCCGCGGTCGCCGAGCACCTCGAGGTCGTCGAGAAGGACGATACTCCGGTCCGTCTCGCGCGTCGCCGCGACGACCCGGTCGAGCCGGTCACGCTGGTCTGCACTCGGCGCCGCGTGGAGTGTCGCAACCGAGACGGGCACGAACTCGGCGGCCGCCGACGCAGCGACAGCCTCGACGAGGGACGTCTTTCCGGCCCCGCGCGGCCCAGAGAGCAGCAGGCCAATCGATGCGGATCGGCCGGCGGCTGCGAACGTAGACGTCTCGTCTAACCGTGTCGTCACGATGTCGCGGAGCCGCCGGTACGTCGACTGGGGCACGGTTCGGTCGGGTTCGTCGACGTTCGTCTCCACGGCGACCGCGTCGGGATCGTCGTCGGTTACCACGTCGAGGTCGGTCGACGGCTCGACTATCGCCGGCGACGACGGTTCAACGGTGTCCACGACGAATCGGAGCGTCAGCGCGCCGTCGAGGTGACTGACCGTAACAGCGTCGCCAATGGTGACGGCCGTGTCCGTCAGCCGGCGGCGCAGCGACTCCTCGACGCGGGTGAGCGAGAGCGAGCGGTCGAGTCGGACTCGAACCGTCTCGGCCGTGACGGGTGATTCGCGCTCAAGCGCGACACTCTCGCCGGCAGCTACGTCCGCGTTCGCACGCAGCGATGGGCCGAGACAGACGCCCTGGTGGTCAGTGCTGACACGCTCGACGACGGCTGCGGTCTGGTCGTCACCCGTCACCGAGAGCAGGTCACCGGTGTCGACGCCAAGGGCCGCACACACCGAGGGTGGAACGCCGATACGACGGGACGGCAACGACGCAGGCGGCTCAACGACGGCAACGCGGGTACTCATGATCGCACCGGGCTCTCGACCGCCGGCGCGACAATAGCGAGTTGTGAGCGGTGGACGGGTCGCGACGATCGACCGGGTAAAACCAACATGCCGATCGGTACGGGCGGGAACGTCAAAGAGGCCTCGCCGTCGGGCGGCGATGCGGGGCCGGCGCGTGACGACTCTGTGAAAGAACTGCCAATCGTTAATGTACCCCGGCCCAAAGCGGGAGTAATGTCGGATTTGCGGGTGCTGGTCGTCCACGCTGCGGACGGGATCGATCGGATCGTATCGGCGCTCGAAACCGAGGGATTCGATGTAACGGCCACCCACACAGCTACGACCGGCGTGGCAAAAGCCGTCTCCGGCGCGTTCGACTGCCTCGTCGCCGCCCACGACCTCCCGGGAGACGACGGCCTCGCGCTGCTTGATGCCCTCGCGGAGTCACGTGTCGACCTTCCGACTGTACTGGTAGCCGACGAAGCGGGCGTCTCGGCGGCCGCGTACGATCGCGGCGCGGATCGGGTCATCCGGCGCGACGGCGCGGGAACCGCCGACCAGCTCGCGAACGAGGCAGTCACCGTGAGCGCCCGCGCTGGGATCGCACAGCCACAACAGGACGTGAGCGGTCACAAGCCAACTCATGCAGAGATCGAGCGCGCGATAAGCGAGTCGCCAATCGGGATTAGCCTCTGTGACCCGGACCTTCCGGACTACCCACTCGTGTACGTCAACGGTGCCTGGGAGCGACACACCGGCTACGAGCGCGAGGAGGTGCTCGGCCGAAATCCGCGGTTCCTACAGGGGCCAGAGACCGACCCCGCGACGGTCGATCGGCTCGGTGAGGCGATCGGCGAGGAGAAGCCCGTCACCGTCGAGGTCCGAAACTACCGGCAAGACGGGACTCCGTTCTGGAACGAGCTCACGATTGCTCCCGTGTACGACGGCGACGAGCTGGTCCACTACGTCGGCTTCCAAAACGACGTGACCGACCGGAAGATGGCCGAACAGCTCGCCGAAGAACGCGCTGAGCAGATCGCCGCCGAGCGGGAGGCACTCGACCGCGTGCTCGGACGCGTAAACGGCCTCCTCAACGAGATCAGTCGCATCCTCGTCGAGGGCGAAGACGGCGAGACGGCCTCGCGACGCATCTGTGAGAAGATCGCCGAGGAGCCGGGGTACGCCGGGGGATGGATCGGCGAGGTATCGAAAAGCACCGGTCGGCTCGAGATCACCGCCTCGAGCGGTGTCGGCGTCGACGGTGAGGAGTCATTCGACTTGGAGTCGGTGCCGGCGGCGGTCGAGCAGGCCGAAGAGACAGACGAGGTTCACGGCTGTGCGCCAGGTAAGGCGGCCGATCGCTCGCTGGCACCTGATATCATCGATGCCAGAAAGCTTCTCGTCGTTCCGATCACGTACGGCCACCACCGGTACGGCCTGCTTGGCATCTACAGCAGCGAAGCTGACGCACTCGACCGACGCGAGCAGAAGGTGTGTGAGTCGCTCGGGAAGATGATCGCGAACGGGCTCCACTCACTGGAGACGACCCGCATGTTGACCACCGACCGCGTGATCGAACTCTGTGTCGACATCGCCGACGAGGAGTTCACCTTCTCGCAGATCGCCGACGCGATCGGCGGACAGATAACCCACTTGGGGACCACGCGGCTCGATGACGAGGGCTGTGAGCTTTACTTCACGACCCACGTAACCCACTTCGACCGCGATCCGGTCGAGCGGCTGCCGTTCGTGGCATCGCTCCGCGTCGTCTCGGAGACAGATGATGACGTTACGTTCGCGGTAACAACGACCGAGTCGCCGCCGTTCGCCCGACTCGCCGAACACGGCGGCGTCGTCGACGCGGCAACCGCGGAGTCGAGCACGGCCAGCCTGACAGTTGAGGTGCCCCCAGAACAGAACGTCCGGTCGATCCTCGACGTGTTCCGCAGCGAGTACGACGGCGTCACGCTGCACTCGCGTGTCGAGCGCGAGAACCGCGATCGCAGCCTCACCGAGTTCGCCGCTGCGGTCGACGGCCGACTCACCGACAGACAGCGGTCGGCGCTCAAGACCGCGGCGTTGAACGGCTACTTCGAGTGGCCACGACCGGTCGACGGCGACGAGATCGCCTCACAGATGGGCATCACCCGCCAAACGTTCCACCAACACCTTAGGGCGGCCGAACGCAAACTCGTCGAGGCGTACGTTGACCCGTGAGCCGACCGATAACCGCGGCGGACACCCGTCAGATTGCGGCCGACGTCGAGATGGTGTTCGCCTTCCTCGACGACCCGCACAACCACGCGGCAGTGACACCCGGACTCACCGACGTCAGGGACGTCGAACGGCTCGACAACGGCGGGAAGCGACTGACGTACACCTACCGAATGACGGGGATCGGCGTCGACGGCGAGATCATCCAAACGGTCCACGAGCCGGATGCACGGATGTACTTCGAGCTTCGCGGGCGGCTCACGGGGACGATCGACCTCACCTTCGAGGCGGTCGACGACCAGACCGTGCTCGGGTACGAGGCGGTCTACCAGCTGCCCGAGTCGCTGCTGACGACCGCCGGCGCGCCGGTGCTCCGGCGGTTCAACGCGCGGCAGCTACGAACGACGCTCGACAACGTCGCGGCACACGTTGCGGCCGGCGACGAGTGACACGTAGTGGTACATAGTACGAGCGCATACTCGCGTCTTCAGGCGCGGGAGGAGGTCAATTCGAGCGGTCCGCAGGCGAACAATTAAGCCGCTGATAGCCCAAACAGGTGTATGCTATCGTTTCTCCTGCAGGCCGGGTTCGGACTGGCCGGTGTCGGGCTCCTCGTGCTCCTCCTCGCGGTCGTCACGATATGGCAGTCCGTCGCAATCGTCGACGCGTACGATAAGGAGGCGCTCACCGTCTTCGGTGAGTTCCGAAAGCTGCTCGAACCGGGAATCAGCTTCATCCCGCCGTTCGTCTCACGGACGTACGCGTTCGACATGCGGACACAGACGCTCGACGTGCCGCGGCAGGAGGCGATAACCCGGGACAACTCGCCGGTGACTGCCGATGCGGTCGTTTACATCAAGGTGATGGACGCAAAGAAGGCGTTCTTAGAGGTCGACGACTACAAGAAAGCCGTCTCGAACCTCGCACAGACGACGCTTCGGGCCGTCCTCGGCGACATGGAGCTCGACGACACGCTCAACAAACGCCAGGAGATCAACGCGAAGATCCGACGCGAGCTTGACGAGCCGACCGACGAGTGGGGGATCCGCGTCGAGAGCGTCGAGGTGCGTGAAGTGAATCCCTCGAAAGACGTTCAACAGGCGATGGAACAACAGACGTCCGCAGAGCGACGCCGTCGCGCGATGATTCTTGAGGCGCAGGGTGAACGACGCTCGGCGGTCGAACAAGCGGAAGGTGACAAACAATCCAACATCATCCGCGCACAGGGTGAAAAACAAAGCCAGATCCTCGAAGCACAAGGAGACGCCATCTCGACGGTGTTGCGCGCACGCTCGGCCGAGTCGATGGGTGAGCGGGCAATCATCGAGCGGGGGATGGAGACGCTCGCCGAGATTGGCCAGGGCGACTCGACTACGTTCGTCGTGCCACAAGAGCTCACCAGCCTCGTGGGTCGCTACGGGAAGGGACTCTCTGGGTCGGACGCCCAACAGATGGAGGGGCTCGAGGGCCTCGAGTTCGACGACGATACCCGCGCCATGCTCGGGCTCGACGACATCGACGAGATTCTTGGCCAGATCGACGAGGCGGCGGAGATGGACGTCGAAGAGCTCGAACAGGAGGCGGAGGCGATAAAAACCGGGTCAGGGGCGAACATCCGCTCGGCTGATGAGGTCATTCAAGAGATGGACGAAGAGGTGCCAGAGGGCGAAGTCGAGCGGGCCGAAGAAGAGTAGACGAGAGAACCGTCGACGTCAGCGGAAGCAGCCGATGTCCGGGGTGCGAGCTGGTCAGAACCGATCTTTTCATGCCGATGAACCCGGCGAAGCCCTTTTTATCTGTCCTGAAGTAGCAAAGGCTGTGACGGACGAGGTCGACGAACAAAAACGGCGAACGCTTCGACAGTTCGCCGCCGTGGGTGCTGCGACGCCACTCGTCAGTACGACGAGTGTGGCGGCTGCTGAGGGGGACGACGTGCCCAACGAGACCCGAGAAGCGATCCGCGGGTACGTCGCCGCCACGCCAGGCGTTCACTTTTCTAAGCTGCGCGACGACCTCCACCTTGGGACCGGCGAGACGCAACACCACCTGCGTCGACTCGAGCGAGGCGGGATCATCGAGTCACACAAAAAGGCTGACTACCGGCGCTACGTGCCAGCCGGTCAATTCTCCGACCGCGAGCGACGGATACTCGGGGTATTGCGTCGAACGACTCCACGGCGCGTGGTGATCGCGCTCTTACGCGACCCCACGGCAACCGGCGCGGCCCTCTCCGATAGACTTGGTGTCACGCGATCGACAATAAGTGCGGCCGCAGGCACCTTAGCCGAGGCTGGAGTGCTCGACCGCACCGACGGGTACGAGCTGGTGCACCCGGAGATGACGCTCACGCTGTTGGTGCGATACGCGGACTCCTTTGGCGACGAGACGGTCGCGCTCGCTGACAATGCGGCCTCCATCATCACGCACGACCCGTGACTGGCGGGTACAACGTTTCGCCGTCGGCTCGCCGGCTCGCCGCGGCAGGTCGTCGACGGCCGCAGTCCAGGTTCAACTGGTAACCATCCACGTCGTTCCCGAGGAGTACCCCCACTTTTCCACGTCGAACTCGTCTGCGGCCTCAACGACCGCGCGCATGTTCGCGCCGACTTCTTTTGCTGAGAGGTCGAGGTCGTCGGCGATGAGTCTGGATTTGAAGTAGGTCTGGTCGTCGGCGTGAGCGCGAAGGTACTCGAGGATTCGGGCTTGCTTTGCCGAGAGTCGGACGTGGTCGACCGCCGCGGGCTCCGTGTGTGCCGTGCTCATACGAATCAGAACGGACGGATCCGTCAAAAGCCGGTTGGTACGATCGGTTAACCCGCTCACACCTTGCGGTTTTGGCCGTGTCCGAGGGGGTGAAGCCTACCGCAAGCGTATGATTTGGGTACAGATCGCGAATCCGTCGCGTGTTCAGTACCGCGGCGAGACGAAGCGGCCGAGCGCACCTGCGACGGCGACGGCGAGCGCGTCGGCCCGGTCGACGGCACCGTCGGTCAGGGCTGCCGCGGCGCCGCCACGTCTCGCGACGTCGGTCGTGTCGAGGACGTCGTCCATCACGTCTCCGAGCTCAGAGCCATCGTCGAGGCGCGAAGCGACAGCAGCGGGGAGCTCGATGCTCGGTCCTGCGGCACGGCCGACGCGGGCTCCATCGTCGACGGCCGCCCACATCACCACGTACTGACCCTCAATTTCGTCGTAGGTGGCGACCCCGCCCTCGAGACCGACGCCAAGGTCGTACGGTCCAGCTTCGAGGACTGCTGCGGCGCGGTTCACGGCGCCCGTCGCGGTCTCAGCGTGGCCCGTTGGCTGGTCGCTCACTCCAGAGGGGACCGGGACGGACTCGACGACCGGTGCTTGGCCATTGGTGTCGAGGTCCCCAGCCGACTCGCCGTCAATCCCATCGGCGGCCGCCTCGGTCTCGGTGTCGGTCGCGAGCCAGTCGAGCGCCCGGATGGTCGCTCGACGCTTCACCGGATTGCCGCTCCCGACGCCAATGTGACGATCACAGAGCGCTGCCGGGATCACGACGGCCCCGTCGAGTCAGTCGGTGTCGTGGTCGCATCGATCGATGTCGTGGTCGTGGTCGTATCAGGTGTTGTCACCGCCGTATCGGGCGATGCCAGGGCGTCGGCCGCCGTCGGCGGAGTCGCAGGGACCGAATCGGGATCGACGACGCCAAACAGCCCGGCGAGCCGCTCAATGCCGGCGACGAGCACGGGGCTGGGCTGGTTCAATAACGAGTCGTCGATCACGTGGACCGGGGCGTCGATCCAGTCGCGGTCGGCAACGGTCGTCGGGTCAACCCGCTCGCCGTGCCCGCAGACGTGGACGACGACGTGGTCGGGGTCGGCGGCCGCGACCTCATCCGGGTCGACCTCGCGGGACCGCGCGCCGGCCTCGACGAACGGGTAGGTGCCACCGGCTGCAGCGACCGCATCGGGGACCCAGTTGCCCGCTGCCATCGGCGGATCAGACCACTCCTCACAGTAGACGACGGGACGCGGCTGGTCGGCGGCAGCTGCGGCGACGTGGTCGAGGCGTGCGCGGGCGGCCGAGACGAGTCGCTCACCGACAGCCGGCCGGTCGATTGCCTCGGCCCGGGCGTGGAACCCCGTGAGAACGTCGTCGAGCGTGGCCGGCTCCCGGTGAGAGACTGGGATCTCGCGCTCGCGACACGTGGCCGCCACCTCGGCTTGGAGGCCATCGCTCGTGAATACGACGTCCGGAGAGAGCGCCTCGACGCGGTCGAGTGCGGGCGTCGTCCAGCCACCGACGGCGACCGGCGAGGTGTCGTGTGCGGATCCGGCGGTCACGGGCGGGTCACAGTGGTGGGTGACGCCGACAAGACACTCGGCCGCACCGAGCGCGGCGAGCGTCGCGGTCGCACTCGGGGCCAACGAGACCACGCGGGGTGGGTCCGAGCGGGTGGCAGTCATGATGTAAACGTTGAACACGAGTCCTGGAAAGCGTTCGGTTCGCAGCGGGCGTCAACGACGACGACCAGCCCCGATCGACCGAGTCCGCGCGGCCGGCGTGAGGGATCGTGATATCCGCCGACCGCGCCGGGAACCGTTTCGGGTCTTTTAAGTTACGTTCTGCCGTTTACTTGGTAAGACTGTTCCCGTGCGTTTTCGATTACGGGGAGACAGATAGCCATGACCGAACGACTACATACCCGGGGGAGTCGCGCCCGCGGAGAGACCGAAGAAGAATCGGACCGAACAGACGAAACGCTGCGGTGTCCAGAGTGTGAGGGGCGCGTCGTCACCGACGAAGAACACGGCGAAACCGTGTGTGAAGACTGCGGACTCGTCGTCGAGGCGGACTCCGTCGACCGCGGGCCAGAGTGGCGCGCATTCGACTCCCGTGAGAAGGACGAGAAATCCCGCGTTGGTGCACCGACGACCAACACGATGCACGACAAGGGGTTGTCGACAAACATCGACTGGCGGGACAAAGACGCGTACGGCCGCTCCCTCGGCGCACGCCAGCGCCAGAAGATGCAGCGGCTTCGGAAGTGGAACGAACGCTTCCGCACGCGCGATTCCAAAGAGCGCAATCTGAAGCAGGCGCTTGGCGAGATCGACCGCATGGCGAGCGCACTCGGCCTGCCGGACAACGTCCGTGAGACCGCCTCTGTGATCTACCGACGCGCGCTCGATGAGGACCTCCTTCCTGGCCGCTCCATCGAGGGCGTCTCGACGTCGTGTGTGTACGCCGCCGCCCGGATGGCGGGCGTACCGCGCAGCCTCGACGAGATCGCCGACGTCTCTCGGGTAGAGAAAGCGGAGATCGCTCGGACCTACCGATACGTCGTTCGCGAGCTCAAACTGGAGGTAAAACCAGCGGACCCCGAACAGTACGTGCCTCGGTTCGCCTCAGACCTCGAGCTCTCAGAGGAGTCGGAGATGCGAGCGAAAGGCCTCCTGAAGAACGCGAAAGAAAAGGGCGTACACTCCGGAAAGTCGCCGGTCGGCCTCGCTGCCGCCGCCGTCTACGCGGCCGCGCTGTTGACGAACGAAAAGACGACGCAGGCAGCGGTCTCTGCGGTCGCCGACATCTCTGAGGTCACCATTCGCAACCGCTACCACGAGTTGCTCGAGGCCGAGGACGGCCTCGTCGCGTGACGCGGGAGAGCCGGGTCGATCTCGTCGTGAGTCACTAAATGGTTCACACCCGCGACCTCGTCTCCGGTCTCTCGGTACTCGCCGTTGCTGTCTGGTTCGCCCGTACTACGAACACCGGTGGCGGGCGGCCGACGCTCGTCGTCGCCGTCGCCGGGTGTGTCGTGGCGGGGGTGGCGTACCTCGTTGCGGCCGTCGTCGATACGGAGCAGCGCATTCTCGCCGGCGTCGATGTGTCTCACGAGCGGGCGCGCGGCCTCGCCAGCGTGAGCCTTGGCGTCGCCATCGTCGCACTCGGTGCAGATGGCTTGGCCGGCGGCCTCGACGCACTCTCGGCTGTACTGATCGCAGGCGGATCACTGGCTATAGCCGCCGGCTGGCTCCGGATTCAACGCGGACGGCCGGCTCGTTCCCGACCGGACGCGAGCGAACAACCGAGTCCAGACGACGAGAGCTAAGTCGACGCGGGGACACGGTCGCGTATGTTCGAGGAGTTCGTGCTGGCGGCGAGTACCGACACGCTGGAGACGACAGCTCGGGTCGACGCCGCCGACGCGGTCGAGTTCCGGATGGACCTCGCGAGCGACCCGCTGGACCAGTTGGCCGCCTACGAAGGCTCGCTGCCGCTCATCGTAACGAATCGCGCGGCCTGGGAGGGCGGAGAGGCAGAGAGGACAGACCGCTACGACGCGCTCACAGAGGCGGTCGATCACCCCTCCGTCGTCGCTGTCGACATCGAGCTCGCCGCGCTCACCGGTACCCCCCCGGCTGTCGGAGCGACAGACGCGTCGACAGAGCAGTCGCGCGCAGAGGAACTCCGGTCGCAGGCGCGGGAGGCGAGCGTCGAGGTGATAGCTTCAGTACACGACTTCACGGCGACACCGCCGGCCGACGAGCTCGTCGACCTGCTCGCGACTGCGGCAACGGCCGGCGACGTGGGGAAGCTGGCGACGACCGCGACGGACCACAGGGACGCCCTCGCGATGCTCCGCGCGACCGACCAGGCGACCACAGCGGGCCATCGGGTGGCGACGATGTGTATGGGTGAACCGGGCCGACACACCCGCGCCGTCGCGCCGGTGTACGGTTCGGTGATCGGCTACGCGCCGGTTGTGGCTGCCGAAGCCACGGCCCCCGGGCAGTATCCACTCGACACGCTGCGGCGGCTCGTTGACGAGCTTCGCAGCGTAGACGATACGGCCGATCGACCCGAACCCGAGCGCTGAAACCCATCGGGGACCGACGTGTACGCAGTGACTCACGCGGTGTCTGTCGTCCCGACGCTTGACCCATTCGCGGTGATGAACGCCATCGGGCTGGTTGCTTTCGCACTCGTCGGGGCCGCAAAAGCGATCCGCGAGAAGTTCGACTTGTTCGGGGTCGGCGTCGTCGGACTCTCCATGGCGTTTGCCGGCGGGGCGACCCGAGACGTGCTCGTAGGACGGGTTCCGTTAGTGTTACGCTCGCCGAGTGAGGTCGCGCTGGCACTCGTTGGCGTCGGGCTCGCGATCGGATTGAGTGCCGTCTTAGCCTCTCCAGACGACCACCCGGTCACGCTCGTCGCTGACGCGGTTGGACTGGCAGCCTTCGCGACGGCTGGCGCCATCGTCGCGACCAAGGCTGGCGTCTCCGCGTTCGGCGTCGTCACCATCGCGACGATCAACGCGGTCGGCGGCGGCGCGTTCGCGGACGTGTTGCTCGACCGCTCGCCGTTCATCCTCTTCGACGACTTCTACGCGACGTGTGCGGTCCTCGGTGGTGTCGCCTACTGGGCGGCGGCGACGGCCGGCGCGGCGGCCGGAACCGCGGTTCTCGTCTGTGCAGGCGTCACCGTCGCCACGCGGCTGGTCGCGGTCGCACGCGGATGGGAGCTTCCGACAGCACAGTGGCTGCATCACCGAGGTCGGTGAGATGAGCCAGTGGTGGTACCGAGACAGGTTGAAGTGGCCCGAGTGCGTGTCACAATCACTCACCCGCGCATGGACGACTCATCGTATCCAGTCAAGCGGCTCCCGATGCCCGAGCCGTCGCAGGGACCGGGGGCCGTCGTCGAGACACAGCTTACAGCGTTGGCGGACAACGACACGCCCGTCGATAACGCCGGGATCAAGACGGCGTACAACTTCGCGTCGCCGGCGAACCGCCGGGCAACCGGTCCGCTAGACCGATTCATCGAGATGGTTGAGGGGCCGCGGTACGCCCCGATGATAGACCACACGACAGCCGTCACTGGACCCGTCGAACGGGACGGCTCACAAGCCACACAGCGTGTCACACTCACCGGACCGCAAGGCCGAACTGTGACGTACCGGTTCGGCGTCTCGAAGGGATCCAGCGATCCGTTTGAGGACTGCTGGCTCACCGACCGCGTCGTGCTGGAATGACGAGGCGGTCGGCGTCGCGTCGGCGTCGCGTCGCCCGGGCCCTCGTCGCACCGATCGTACTCCCGCACGAGCTGGCCCACGCACTCGTCGCGCACGTCGCCGGGCTCAACCCCACGATTGAGCTCCTCCCGCGGTGGGAGGGACCGACCGTTCCGCTCGGTCGATTCGACGCCGCCATCAGCGCGACGACGCCGACGTGGGTTGTCCAGGCGGTGGCGGTCGCCCCCGCGCCGATATCGCTCGGCGTCGCCGCCTTCGTCCGAGCGACGGGGACGCTCGAGGGCGTACTCGCCGTGCCGCTGGTGCTCGCGCTGGGATACACAGGGAGCCTATCTGGTGGCGATATCGCCGTGATCGTGAACCCGACCGCGGCACGGGAGGCCGGCAGGTTCGTCGTCCCATCGACCCGATGGCAGGCGCTGTCGGTCGTTACCGCACCCGCAACGACCCTCGCGGTCGCGGCGCTCCTAGTCGGCTGATGAGAGTGAGTGGCCGTGCCGGGTCGCAACGCCGAGAGCCAAACCGCTTTACCGGCGCCGGCGTAAGTATGCGTAATGGCGACGTGCGACGAGTGCGGGGCGTACGAGAACCTCCCATACCAGTGTCGACGGTGCGGGCAGACGTTCTGTGCGGACCACCGCCTGCCGGAAAACCACGACTGCCCGGGACTCGCCGAGTGGAACGACCCGGGCGCGGTGTTCGACAGCGGCTTCGACGACGGTGTTCAGGCCGAATCCGGCACCGATAGTGGGGTTGTCGGCCGGCTCAAACGCCGCGTCGCCCGCGAGCGGGGGACCGGTGGGATTCTAGGGTACTTCCGTGGGAACGCGACGTACGTGTTGCTCGCGGCAATGTGGCTCACCTTCGTCGCGCAGTGGGTCGCACTGCTCGTCGGCGGAGCGGAGCTCCACAGCATGTTGTTCGTGCTCCGCTCTGACGCACTTGGGAACGTCTGGACGTGGGTGACGTCGGTCTTCTCACACTCGCCGACGGGACTGTTCCATATCGTCGGTAACAGCATCGTGCTGTTCTTTTTCGGGCCGCTCGTCGAGCGCGCAGTGGGCTCGAAGCGGTTCGTCGGATTCTTCCTTGCGGCGGGCATTCTCGCCGGGCTCGGACACGTGGTGTTCGTGCTCGCGACCGGTGGGGTCGTCGGCGTGCTCGGCGCGAGTGGTGCGACGTTCGCGCTCTTGGGCGTGTTGACGATCTGGCGGCCGAACCTGGAGGTGCTGTTGTTTTTCGTCGTCCCGATGAAACTCAAGTACCTCACCTGGGGGATCGCGATCATCTCGGCGCTGCTCGTGGTGCAGTCGGGTGCGGGTGGCGTCGGCGGCATCGCCCATGTCGCTCACCTGATCGGCTTCGCGATCGGTCTCGCGTACGGCACGCGAAACGAGGACCTCGCGCGCCGAGCGGGCGGTCCCGGTGGCATCCAGATGGGTGGCGGACGCGTTCGCGGTCCCGGCGGTCCGCGGGGTCCGGGCGGACCAGGGGGGCGGCTCTGAGTTCAGCGCGATGACGCTCGCCCGTCCGTCGTTTCGACCGGACCCGAAGCTCTCGCGTGACGAGATGTTTGCGCTCCAGCGTGAACTGGCAGCGGCTGCGACGTTCGACGACGACCACGACCTCGCGCCTGTATCGGTCGCCGTCAACGAGGCCACCTCCCTCACGAGCGGGCTCCCCGAACCGGAACCGGATGCCGGCGACACGGACGATCCGGTCGTCGTCGGTGTCGACCAAGCGTTCTGCACCGACCGCGATGACGGGCCTGATGCCGCGGTCTCTGCTGCTGTCGCGTTGCGCGGCGGGCGCGTGATCGAGTATGCGAGCGCGGTGACGCCGCTTTCGATCCCATATGTGCCCGGGCTGCTCTCGTTTCGCGAGGGAGTGCCGATCCTCGCCGCACTCGAGTCGCTCGCCGTCTCACCCGACTTCCTCGTCTGTGATGGCTCTGGACGGATCCACTACCGCCAAGCCGGACTCGCGACGCACGTCGGTGTGACCGTCGGCTGTCCGGCAATTGGCGTCGCGAAACGACTGTTGTGTGGCTCTCCCGAAGAGTCGGTCGACGAACAACCCGCCGGCTGGCGAACGCCGATACGTGCGGATGACTCGGTAGAGCCGGTGAGCGAGGCCGACGTCAACCGCGCGGAGCCGCCGGTGATCGGGTACGCCTACCAGTCGCGTCAGTATCCCAACAGCCGTCGGGTGAACCCGTTGTACGTGAGTCCCGGCCATCGCGTCTCGGCGGCTACCGCTGTCGACCTCGTAGCGGCCCTCTGTGCCGGATACAAGCTACCCGAACCGACCCGGCTCGCCGATGCTCACGCCGATCGAGTGAAGAATCAACACAACAACCGCTGAGCACCAGCATCCCGAGAGCCGCCGCCGTGGCGTCGGGGGCCGCAACGCGGACGTTTTTGTTCGATGCCGCAGAACCGGGTTGTATGGACTACCGACAGCTCGGGGCGACCGGGACGCGCGTTTCGGAGCTTTGTTTCGGCACGTGGCGGTTCGGCCGGCGCACCGGCGGCGTCCTCGAAACCGACGAGGCGGCCGCACACGAGCTTCTCGACGCGTTCGCCGCGGGTGGTGGCACGTTCATCGACACCGCAAACATCTACGGCGAGCCGAACGGGACGAGTGAAGAGTACATCGGTAACTGGCTTGAGACACGCAACCGCGACCGGTACGTCCTCGCCTCGAAGGTGTACTTCGAGTTTGACGACGCGAATCCCAACGGCTCGGGGCTCTCACGAACGCACATTCACAATCAGATCGAGGGAACACTTGACAGACTCGGGACCGACTATCTCGACCTCTACTACATCCACCGCTGGGACGAGCACACACCGATAGAAGAGACCCTTTCCGCGCTCAACGGGCTCGTCGAGGACGGACGCATAAACTATCTCGGCGCGTCGACGATGGCGGCCTGGCAGCTCACAAAGGCGCTCTGGACATCGGACGTCAACGACCACGCGCGCTTCGACGTGACTCAGCCGCTGTTTCACGCCGGCTACTACGAGGACGTTGAGCCGTACTTGGACGTTGCCGCCGATCAAGACCTCGCGGTGTGTCCGTACTCGCCGCTCGCCGGCGGCTTCCTCACCGGGAAGTACACCAGAGCTGACCCGGACGACCCGAAGTCGGTGCGCGCACCCGACGGCTCCCGCGGAAGTTTCGACGAGCGGTTCGAACGATTCTACCTCTCCGAGCGGGGCTGGAAGGTGCTCGAGACGGTGCGGGAGGTTGCCGACGAGGTTGACGCGACCCCAGCACAGGTGGCACTCCGGTGGCTGATGGACCAGGAGGCGTTCACCTGCGTCCCGATTGTGGGCGCGCGGACTGTCGACCAACTGGAGGAAAACCTCGGTGCGGCCGCGGTGTCGATGAGTGAGGCCCAACACGACCGGATCACCGACGCGCGCTACCGCGAGGACGGCCGGCGTTGGGGCCACTGACCCGGCCGGTCATCGATCCAACCACTTACCAGGCTCGCGACCGTGTATACGATACTCCGAACTGATGGACCAAACAGACCCTTCACCGCCACGATCCGATGACCCGGACGACCGTGTTCCGGGTTCGTGTCAGGCGTGTGCGGCCGCGATGCGGTCTCCCGCGCGGCGTGAGTTGTCCTTCCTGCTTTTGGACCACCTAACCGTTCCGCTCATCGGCTGTGCGGACCACGTTGACCAATTCGCGTCAGTGTGTGGGTACACGACGGCGGATTCCACGACAGTGATCGATCATCGGCCCGCAGGTGGCGTGAGCTGTCCTAGCTGTCGGCTCGTGCCGTACAGCCCAGATCAGCTCGTCGTGCCGGTCGAGTCAGGGGCGGTCGGCGTGCTTGCCTGTCCGGCGCATCGAAACGAGCTGGTCGAACGGTTCCACGCTGGTCTCGAGACCCGTCGGCAGCTCAGCATCGACCCGACGGAATCCACTGGCCACGCCGGCCGCTAGGACACTCCGTCACGCCTATGCGTCGACTCACCGTACGATCGATATGCGCGCAGCCGTGTTCCACGAACCAGGCGATATTCGGGTCGAAGAGGTCGAGAAACCGGAGCTTCAGGCGCCAACGGACGCGCTTATCCGAGTCACGCACACAGCGATCTGTGGGTCTGACCTCTGGTTTTACAACGGTGACAGCGATCGAGAAGCGGGCTCGCGGGTCGGTCACGAGCCGATGGGAATCGTCGAGGCCGTCGGCGACGACGTGCGCCGGGTTCGACCCGGCGACCGGGTCTTCGCACCGTTCGTAGTCAGCTGTGGACACTGTGAGTTCTGTCGGCGAGGACTTCACACCTCCTGTGTGAATGGCGACTCGTGGAGCGGTGCCAACGGCGGGGCACAAGGAGAGTACGTTCGGGCACCTCACGCCGACGGCACGCTCGTTCGGGTTCCCGACCGCTACGCCGACGACGAAGACGTACTTGAGTCGGTGTTGCCGCTCACGGACGTGATGGGAACCGGTCACCATGCGGCTGTCAGTGCCGGTGTCGAACCCGGGAGCACCTGCGTGGTCGTGGGCGACGGCGCGGTCGGGCTCTGTGGCGTCCTCGCTGCCAGCCGGCTGGGAGCTCGCCGGATACTTGCTGTCGGCCATCATCAAGACCGACTCGATATCGCGAGTGACTTCGGGGCCACCGAAACGGTGCTCGGCAGTGAGACCGACGCAGTCGAGCAGGTGCTGTCGATGACGAACGGCGGTGTCGACCACGTGTTAGAGTGTGTTGGCGCGGCGTCGTCGATGGAGACCGCCGTGGACGTCTGTCGGCCTGGCGGGACGGTCGGGTACGTCGGCGTCCCTCATGGCGTCGACGAGGCCGGACTCGCGCTGACGGACTTTTTCCGCAACAACATCACGCTCCGGGGCGGTGTCGCACCGGTGCGAGCGTACGCCGACACACTGCTCGAAGACGTCCTCGGTGGGACGCTTGATCCCGCACCGATATTTACCAAAACGGTCGACCTCGATGGCGTTCCCGAGGGGTACCAGGCGATGGCCGACCGCGAGGCGCTGAAGGTGATAGTCAAACCGTGAGCGGCCACGCGCAAGCTGATGGGCGGAGCTGTAGGGCGCGCGGATCGGATTTATATTCGCGGCCGCAAATCGTGATCTATGAGCGACGAGAACGCGGCTGGAGCGATGTCGGCCGAGGAGTTCCGGTCGCTGACCGATGGGCTGGTTCGCCAGGGGTCCGGTGGCGGGACGACAGTGTACAAGAATGCGGCAGGCGTCGGCTGTCCAAACCCCAAGTGTGATCTCGGCGTGTTTCAGACGCTGTTCGTCAGCGACCACGGCTGGCAGCGGATCGGTGCGACCCGTGAGGGGATCGAGTTGTGCATCTGTAACACCGAAGACCGCCGACTCGTCTTCATTCACGACGAGTGACCGCGACGACCGGGCCGGCCCAGTCGATCCGCATCGGTCAGACCGACCATCGGCGGATCGTCACCGGAGAGCCGGCTGGCAGAAGACCGGCCAGCGGAGACCCGGCCTGCAGGGGACCGCACCGATAAGGCCGTCCGCCGCGAACGCCGTCGCATGACGAACGACACCGACCAGCCGGCCGACGGCGACGACATCAGCGCACAGACGAAGCGCAACACCCCAGGACGCGGCATCTCCCCGGCAGCGAGTCCGATCGAGGCGAGCGCACCCGAGGAGTTCGGTCTCGTCCAAGCGTGGTGGGGTGACGGCAAGGGAAAGACGACGGCAGCACTCGGGATGGGCGCCCGCGCGGTCGGCCACGGGTACCGGGTCCACATGCTTCAGTTCATGAAAGGCGGGGCAGACTCCGTCGAGGCGGTTCGCGGCGAGTACAACGCGATTCGTGCACTCCCGGGCTTCTCGTACGAAAACACCGGTCACTACGGCTGGCATGGACTCGCGGACGGTTCCGCAGATGACGACCACGAGCGCGATGCGCGCGCCGGACTCAAGCGAGCTCGTGAACTCGTCGACGCCGCTGCGGAGACAGCCCTCGAATCGCCGATTCCACTGGATGCCGATCCGGAGGCGGGGATGCACATGCTGATCCTCGATGAGGTGCTTTATGCCGCCGACCGCGAGCTCGTCATGCCGGCGGAGGTCTGTGACCTGATCGACCGCGCGCCCGAGCAGCTCGAACTCGTGCTCACCGGGAGTCACACCCGACCGGCGTATCTCGAGGGGGTCGCAGACCTGATCACCAACGTCCGCAAGGAGGCCCATCCCATGGACGCCGGACAGCGCGCCCGCAAGGGGACGGAGTACTGATGACTGGAGACGACGTCGACGCGGTCGACGACGCCGCTGACGATCCGTCGACGCGGGCCGCAGCCGCCGAGGCACTCGCGTCACACCTCGTCGAGACGGAGACGCGGCCGGTCGACCGGGAAGCAGGGTGGCGACTTGGTGAGGCACAAGCGCTCGCAGAGGCCATTGCACCGAAAGAGACTGATGCGTCTGTCGTCCGCGAAACCGCCGGCGAGATCGAGACGTTACTCGCCGCGATCGACGAGACGGGCGACGAGACGGCCGACCGCCACGTCGACGCCGCGGTCTCACTCGCCGCGAGGCTCGCCGCGGGGGCGTGGGACACGGACGATACCGTGGACGAACCGTCGTGAAAGACGACATGCCCGATGGATCGGCCACACCAGGGCGAACCCTGCTCGTCGCAGGCACTGCCTCGCACGTCGGAAAGTCGACAGTCGCCACCGGGCTCTGTCGACACCTCGCGGACGCCGGGGTGGCCGTCGCCCCGTACAAGGCACAGAACATGTCAAACAACGCCCGGGCGGTCTCGACTGCACCGGGTGCCGACGTCGACGTCGACACCGCGTTCGGCGAGGTGGGGATCTCCCAGTACGTCCAGGCGCGAGCGGCTCGGGTGACGCCACAGACCGATCACAATCCGGTGTTGCTAAAGCCCCGGGGCAAAGGGGAGAGCCAGCTCATCGTGAACGGTCAAGCTCTCACCCACGCGTCTGCGGCCGACTACTACGGCGGACGATGGGAGACGGCTCGCGCGGCCGCGGCCGCGGCCCACGAGCGACTCACCGCCGCCGCCGACGTGGTGGTTGCCGAAGGGGCCGGGTCGATAGCCGAGATCAACCTCCACGATCGAGACTTGGCGAACGTCGAGACGGCACGGGCGTTCGACCGGGCGACGGACGCAGCGACGGACGGGACTCACGTCGACGTGCTGCTGGTCGCAGACATCGAGCGTGGAGGTGTTTTCGCGTCGATCGTGGGGACGCTCGAGCTCCTGCCGGCCGACGTCCGTGACCGAGTGGCCGGAGTGATCATCACCAAGTTCCGTGGGGATCGATCCCTGCTAACCCCGGGTATCGAGGCCGTCGAAGAACGAACTAGCGTTCCCGTACTCGGCGTGCTCCCATATGACGACCCGGGGCTTCCAGAAGAGGACAGCGTCACACTTCCCGCCGCCGGCGAGCGAGTCGTCCGCGGTGACGAACACGAGGCCGACGGGGTGGTGACCGTCGCCGTTCCCCGGCTACCGCGCATCTCGAACGCGACGGACGTCGAACCGCTCGCGGCCGAACCGGGGGTTCGAGTCGCGTACGTGCCGCTTGACGACCCACTCGACGATGCCGACGCGGTCGTGCTTCCGGGCACGAAGAACACCGTAGACGACCTTCGCGCCTGCCGTGCGGCCGGCCTCGACGAGGCGCTTCGTCGATTCGACGGCCCGATCGTCGGCCTCTGTGGGGGGTACCAGCTCCTCGGTGAACGAATCACGGGCGCCGACGTCGAGAGCGCGGCCTCGGACGCGCCACGGGTGGTCAACGGGTTCGGCCTGCTCCCCGTCGAGACGGCCTTCTCGACTGAAAAGCGGGTCGCGGCTACGGAGCTTCAGGTCGACCCCGGAGAAACCGACGTCGTCACCGGGGGAGCGGCGAGCAGTGGGGGAGCGATCCCCGTGACCGGCTACGAGATCCACATGGGAGAGACGAGTCGATGTGCCGACACTAACCCGGTCTCGACGCCCGTGTGTGACCCTGATGCCGACCGAGAGGGTGTCGCGCTCGGCGCGGCAACGCCGGGCGTGTTCGGGACGTACCTTCACGGACTGTTCGAGAACGACAAGTTTCGTCGTGGCTTCGTCGCGCGCGTTCGCCAGCAAGCCGGAATGTCGCTGACGGGGCACGAAAGCGACGGGTCACGGACACGTCCCCGCGATCCGATCGATCGTGCGGCCCAGCTTGTGTGCAATCACGTCGACCTCGAGGCGCTCGGATTGCCGCCTGGAACTCCCGACCCGACCGCCGGTCGGTAGGTATTTGCCTCGCCTCCGACTACGGCCGACGAATGCTGAGTGACGTGATGGAGGACTACCTGAAGGCCGTCTACGTGCTTCAGGCAGAGGAAGGGCCTCCCGTTTCGACGTCCACCATCGCGGAGTACCTCGACAAGAGCTCGCCGTCGGTGACAGACATGATCGGGAAGCTGGCGGACCAGGGGCTCCTCGACCGCGAGCCGTACCAGGGTGTCGAGCTCACGACCGAGGGCGAGGCGGTCGCACTCGAGGTCGTCCGTCATCACCGGCTGATCGAGGCGTTTCTCGCCGACCAGCTGGATTACGACTGGAGTGACGTTCACGACGAGGCCGACGCGTTAGAACACCACATCTCCGAGGAGTTCGAACGGCGCGTCGCCGACGCCCTCGACGACCCCGAGGTGGACCCACACGGCGATCCGATCCCCGGTGCCGACCTCAAGCCAATCCCGGAGTCTGGCGGACGGCGGCTCGCTGACCACCCGGCGGGTGACCGACTCGTCGTGACGCGCGTCTCCGACCGAGATGAGGCCGAACTCGACTACCTTGCCAACGCCGGCATCACCCCGGGGACGACGGTCGAGGTCGTCGACGTCGCCCCATTCGGCATGGTCACGGTGCAGACGCCATCAGGCGAGCAAAGTCTCCCTGCCGCCGTGGCACGCTCGATTCGCGTCGAGGACGCGCCCTGACAGCCCACCGACGACCCTGCCGGCCACGGGATTTTTTACACCGCCACCCGTCTTTGCGCATCGTGAATACGGTCGGGACCCTCGTCGTCGGGGTGGTGTTCGGGTTAGCGCTCGCGGCACCGCCGGGACCGATGAACGCGGTTATCGCCGAGGAGGCGGTGTTACGTGGGTGGGCCGCGGGCACCAGGGCGGGCCTCGGCGCAGCGACTGCCGACGCGATCTTCTTCGTGCTCGCATACTTCGGTGTCGTATCCGTGGTGCAGTCGATCCCTCGGCTTCAGACGGCCATGGTCGCCGTCGGCGGCTGTCTGATGTGTTACTTCGCGGTCGGCGCGGCTCGCGGCGCGCGCGCCTCCTTTCGGCCGACGTCGGACGACGAGCCGCGGATCGCTGAGGGACAGGGGTTTCAGAAGGCGCTCGCGCTTGCGCTCACGAACCCCTTCCAAGTGCTATTCTGGCTCACCGTTGGCGTCGGCATGTTGCGTCCGGGCGAGCTGGACGTCCTCGCGCGGCTCCCTGTTGTCGGCGCGGACCTCGCCGGGACGCTCGTCGTAGCTACCGGCTCTCCGGCCCTGCTCGGCGGGTTCTTCGTCGGCGTGCTCTCGTGGATCACGCTGTTTCCGGCGGGACTCGCCGCTGCAGAGCGGCGCATTGAGACGGTTGCGCCCGTGGTCGCCGTCGGCTCCGCGCTGGTGCTCGCCGGGTTCGGGCTCTTTTTTCTCGTTGACGCCACGACGACGGTCCTCTCGTGGTGAGCAACGGTGACGCGGTCGTGGTCCCCGAGAAGGGCCGGAGGATGGTTCCGGTAGCGAGGAACAACGGCTTTCACTGCCCGGTGTGAGGTGCCGGTATGTTCGAGAAGTCGACGTGGATCAAGCTCCCACGCACCGTGCTCGTCGGCCACGACGTCGTCGACGACCTCGGTACCGCAGTCGGCGAGCTCTACTTGAGCGGTCGCCCGCTCATCGTGACGAGTCCAACCCCGGAGTCGATCGCCGGCGACCGCGTCCGCGCGCAGTTCGACGACCCCGAAACCGCGGTCGTCGAGGCTGCGTCCTTCGACGCTGTCGAGTCGCTCAAAGAGACCGCAGAGGCGGTCGATCCGGGGTACCTGATCGCGCTCGGCGGCGGCAAGCCGATCGACATCGCGAAGATGGCCGCCGACCACCTCGGTGTCGGCTTCGTCTCCGTCCCGACGGTGGCCTCTCACGACGGGATCGTCTCGGGTCGGTCGTCGATCCCCGAGGGTGACACTCGCCACTCGGTGGCCGCTGACCCGCCGTTGGCGGTCGTCGCAGACACGAGCCTGCTCGCGGAGGCGCCGTGGCGACTCACCACGGCTGGCTGTGCGGACATCATCTCGAATTACACCGCGGTGAAAGACTGGCAGCTCGCACACCGGCTGCGAAACGTCGAGTACAGCGAGTACGCCGGAGCCCTCTCGGAGATGACCGCGGAGCTGCTCGTCGAGAACGCCGACCTGATTCGCCCGGGAGTCGAGGAATCCTCGTGGGTGGTGGTGAAGGCGCTCGTTTCCTCGGGCGTCGCGATGTCGATCGCGGGCTCATCACGACCCGCCTCGGGCGCAGAACACCTGATCTCACACCAGCTCGACAGGATCGCTCCCGGGAAGGCGCTGCACGGTCACCAAGTTGGCGTCGCCGCGATCGTGACTGAGTACCTCCACAGCGGCGAGCACGGCGAGTGGGCCGCGATCCGTGATGCGCTCGCTGAACTCGGCGCTCCAACAACCGCAGGCGACCTCGGTATCGCCGACGACGAGCTCATTGCCGCGCTCACCACCGCCCACGAGATCCGCGATCGATACACGATCCTGCAGGGGGGGATCAACGAAGCAGCCGCGGTCGAGGTCGCGACGGCGACCGGCGTGATCGAGCGGTGAGGCCGGCCTCGAAAGGACGATAACGGTCCCGTCCGTACCGAAGGTATGTCCACCGTCACCGTCCGTGATCGGGCCAAGAGACGGACCCGCGAGATCACCGTGTTGCTCACTGTCGTCGGGTATGGGGCCGTCCTCGGAGCGTTCCTCGTCCCCGAGTTCCAGGCACTATTCCCGGAGTTGACGCGGGGACAGGTCGACCTGCTCGCACACGCGATTGCCGTCGTGAACACGATCACGATCGGGACGCTCTCGCTCGGGTGGTACTGGATCCGCACCGACCAGGTGAAAAAACACGCCGCGGCGATGGTTTCCTCGTTCGCGCTGATCCTGGTCTTTCTCGGGATGTATATCCCGAAGGTGGCCGGCGGTGGCACGAAGTACTTCGTCGGTCCCGACCCGGCGTATTACGCGTACCTGATCATGCTCGCGATCCACATCGCGCTTTCTATCCTCTCGGTGCCGGTCGTACTCTACGCAATCGTCCTCGGGCTCACCCACACCGAACACGAGTTGCGAACACAGACGCCCCACCGGACGGTCGGCCGGATCGCCGCGAGCGCGTGGCTGCTCTCACTGGTCCTCGGCGTCGTCGCGTACGTCCTGTTGAACCACGTCTACGACTCGACGTTCCGCGCCGCCGAAACGGCCGCAGTGATGCTGCCGGCGCTGCCGGGGGTCTGAGCGTCCGGTCGCCTGAGTGTCTGCGTGTCTCCCGTCGGCGCTTGAGCTGAGACTCAGTACGGCCAGTCGCCGATGATTCGCATCCCCTCGGCGAGGTCCTCGGCTTCGAGCTGTGCGGCTATTGACGTCGGATCGCGGTGTGGAACCGTCGTCGAGTCGTCAGCCAGCTCCACAACCAGCTCGGTCAGCAGTATCGACTGTTCACGGATGGTGCGCGGCTCGAGTTTATCGAGCGTATCGGCGAACGTGTGCCCCCAGCCGCGTCCCTCGTCGCCCGTCTCGCTCATCACGTGAATCCCCGGCACCCCCCACTGGACGTACGGCCAGTGGTCGCTGTGTGGTCCAAGCTGGGGGACCGTCGTGATCGGGTGATCAAACCGCTGGGCGACCGTCATCGTAGCCGTCTCCAGTGTATCAAACCCGTGTGTGTACAGTCGAAGCGTACGGCCCCGTCCGACCCCGTCGTTGTTCACGATCGCCTTGATAGTCTCGTGATCCCGGGTCTCAGCGTCGTGACCGGATCCCACGAGGCCGACCTCTTCGGCGCCGTACACCAGACAGTGGACACGGGTGTCGAGGTCGTCTTCGCGGGCGGCAAGCGCTCGTGCGACTTCGGCGACGACGGCGGTCCCAGCGCCGTTGTCGCCGGCGCCCTCGGCGATGTCGTGGGCGTCGACGTGGCTCGTGAGGAGCACGGCTTCGTCGGTGTCGGGACCGATATCGGCGTGCACGTTCTGGCTCGTCGCGTCGTGAATCGTCGCGTCGACACGGACCGTCACTGGCTCGCCGTCGAACCGTCGCCCGAGTCTAGCGCCGACCTCCTTCGAGACGCCCACAGCCGGAATCTCGCCGATCGGTGACGCCTCGGTACCGACACTACCAGTCGGGGGGAGACACCCCTCGACGTGATTACGGAAGACAAATCCGGCCGCGCCGGCCTCGACAGCGTAGTAGTACTTCTCGCGGCGATGGATGAATCGATCGTAGTGGTCGGGAACGTTTGAAGCGACCATCACGATGGTCCCCTCGAGGTCGACGTCCTCGAAGTCCATCGGGAGGCCGTAGCCGAGATCGACTAACTCGCCCGTCGCGGCCGCCGACGGACTGCGCGGAAGGGCGATGCTGTCTTGAGTTGTCTCTCCCGCCTCGACCGCCGACGACCCCCGCGTCCACCCTTGGACGTCGAAGGACTCGAGTTGGGCGTCGCGGGCGCCGACTGCAGCGAGTGCCTCGCGCGTCGCCTCGGCCGCCCGACGCTCGCCGTCGCTTCCAGTCATGCGGTTTCTGATGTCGACGAGCGTCTCCAAGTGCTCCCAGCCAACGTCACTCATGAAGGTGTCACCGATCCACGTGCTCATGGATCGTATCGAGCGTTCGCGCGTGAGTTGAGCGTTTGGGAAGCGGCCAGGCAGTGGCGGCCCATGGACCCCGAACCGGGAGCTTTTCCAGCGTCCCGCACGCACGACTCATGCATGGAGCAGCCGCCCGCCCGCGTCGCCGTCGTCGGTGCCGACGCGTCGCTTCGGTCACGAGTGCGGCAGGTCGTCGAGGACGCTGGGGGCCGCCCCGTCGACCGAGCCGAGGCCGATGTGCTCGTAGCGGTTGGTGCGGGAGCGGTCGGCGAGGCGGTCCGTGCGCGTGTGTCACCGACTGAGGAGTCGGACACTGACGATGACCGCCCGGCCGTGGTTCCGGTGGTCGACCGCAGCGACACGCTCGGGACGACCGTACTCACCGCCGTCGAACGCCTACTCGCTGGCGAGACCCGGTGGGTCGAACACCCGGTCCTCTCGGTCGTTGGTGAGTCAGTGACAGCCCGAGCCGCGCTCGACGTCGCCGTGGTCACCGACGAGCCCGCCCAGATCGCCGAGTACGCTATCGAGCGGCCACACAGTCGACCGGTATCGGTTCGATCCGACGGCGTCGTGGTTGCTACGCCACTCGGGAGCCGTGGATACACGGCCGCTGTCGGCGGCCCTCGGCTTGACGCCGGTGCAGGCCTCGCGGTGGTCCCGATAGCGCCGTTTAGCACTCGAAAGTCGGTGTGGGTCGTTGACAGCGGTGTGAGCGTCGGACTCGAACGCGGTGATGGGGCCGTCGCACTCGTCGTCGACGGCGACAGTCGCACGTCGGTCGAGCCCGGTGAGACGGTCGACGTCGAGGTCACGGACCGCATCGCCGTGGCGGCACCTGGCCAACTGAATACCACGGTACACGCCGATCGGAAAGGTTCTAATAACTCGTGACCGGATGGATCGATATGGATCCATTGCAGTTCCTCGTTCCGCTCGGCTGGCTGTCGGCCGTCGGTCCGGCACTGCCGTTCGCCATCTTCGTGATGGCGGTCACGAACCTCGCCACCCGACACGTCGCGCACAGTCGCCACGTTGTGCAGGCGAGCGTCGGCGACAGCGTCGAGCCGTACGGACCACACGCGTTCACGAACTTTGGACTTGTCACACTCAGTTTCCTCTTTGCAATCCACCAGCCTACTGGCGGTGCGATCCTCTCGATCCTCGCCGTCACGCTCGTGCTTGCCGACCTCTTCGAGTACGAGTCGCGAAACGTCGAGGCCCGCAACGACATGCCGATCGAAGCACCCAAGAGCGCAATCGTCACCTCGGCGCTCATCCTGCTGTACGCCGGCTACTACGCGTTCTTTTTCCTCGTCGCGGATATCTGGAACCAGGCCATCCTCGCGTGAAGGGCGGCGCAGTCATACGCGCCATTCATGCCCGTCGATCACCGTCCGTGAGCCACACTCGGTCAGCGCACACGTCCGCCACTGTCACACAGACGCTCACCTGCAGCGGTTCGAACGTCGGTGCTAAGTGCGATGTGGCCACCAGATAGGTACTGAGATGCCCGTTTCACGTCTACGGACCGTGGGATACGACACAGCGGTGCTGCGCTCCGCTGTGTGGGTGTCCCAGAGACACCGCGGTCGGTGTGGCGTCTGCGTTGACCACTCGTCCAGGTCGTCGAAAAGCCGAGTCGAAATGCGGTCTCAGTTTGCTGCGTCTTCGCCGACGCTACGACGAATCTGTCGGGTGATCGGGATGAGCACCCAGAAGGTAATCGGCCCGAGGATCATCAGCCAGTACAGTGCGTCACCGGTGAGTACACCTACTTGACCGTACACCGTCTCCACCCCCTCTGCGGGGTTCACCAGCTGGACGATCTCGTAGTAGGAGGGCGTCCGGTACCACGCACCGAAGGTGATCCAGCCGAGGCCCCCGAGCGCGAACAGGGCCAATCCTTTGATGAACTCGTCTGCCATTGGTTTACCCTTCGGTGGAGTCCTCTTGAGGCTTTCCCATTCCCTGGGCGCGGAACCGCGTTCCGAGCACGTACACCGCCGTTCCGAGCAGTATCGAGCCGACGCCGACGATAGCGAACGCGGCGGTCAACACGTCATCGGGCGGGGTAACACCGACCTGTGAGAGGGCATAGATGAGTATCCGGCGAAGAATGCTCACCTGCAGGGTCGCCGCGTCGATCAGAATGAATCCCACGAGATACGTCACCACCGCGACGAACGTCGACAGCGCCGTGACGGTCTTGTACAACGAGAGTGGGACAACGATCTCGCGACCGTTTGGACCGACACGGGCGCCGACCGGCTCGGTGCGCGGGTCGGCCTCGTCACCGGCGGCTATCGGATCGCCGGTCGCGTCGGTGGGCTGGACATCGTCGTAGTCGTCGGACTCAGACATGGACAAAACGGGAGTGCCGATTACTTCGGCGGCCGCAGCATGAAGTAACGACGGTTGAGGTCATACGAGTACCCTTCACGCATGGTCTTTAATACCGCGTAGGTGATGACCCCCGCGAGCACCGGGAGCATGAATGTCAGCGTGATAAGCAGCTCAAGCTCGAACGGGAAGAAGTTCTGGATTGCGAGCGCCGCCAGCGTGAGCGACAGCACAACACCAGCCATCCCGACGCCGGCCCAAAACGGCTCCTCGACCGGGCGTCGCGCGTTCCCTTTGTTCAAGAACGGAACGAGTCCGATGAAGCCGAACAGGATACCGTGTGCGACGATCCCCAAGAACTCGTTGCCGATGAGGATGTTGCCGCCGAGCACAGCGAGTTCGGGGTTCAACGGGTTGAGCTTCAACAGGCCGAACGACCAGTACAGGTACCAGTCGGGCAGAATGATAGCTGGCGTTGAGCCGGGGTTTGCCGGGTGACCGAAGTGCGGGGGCATGAGGGCTGCGATGAACACCATCATCCCCACGAAGAAGCTCGCGATCGCGAGATTGCGGATCGTCTCGTGTGGCCACGTCGGGAAGCCAAGCACGTCACGCTCGACGTACGTCGACTCCGCACGGAGGTCCTCGTCTTCACGACGGGATCGCTCGAAGTACTGGTACGTCAGCTGTGCGAGCCCCTGTGAGTGTTCTTTGCGCTCGGTCCACGACGGGGTTTCGTCGTCCGGTGGCACCGTCGCTGGGGCGCCGCCGTCGGTCCGTGCGCTCTCGTCGGTTCCGCCGTCCGTCATCGGTTCGGTGTCGTCAGTCATTGGCTTAGTGCGGCTCCGCAATACCCTGCACCCAGACGATGCCGACGTGGAGCGCGATGAGCGAGGTCACCACGAACGGCAACACGAACACGTGCAGGATGTACATTCTCACGAGCGTCGCCTGTCCGAGCGTGAACCCGCCGAACAAGAGCTGTGCGGCCCACTCCCCGACGATCGGGGTCGCGAGCGCCATCTCGACGCCTATCTGTGCAGCCCAGAAGGAGAGCTGCTTCCACGGCAAGACGTACCCGGAGAAGCCGAAGAACAGCGTCAATCCGATCAGGATGACGCCGAGGATCCAGTTGACCTCACGCGGCTCCTTGTACGCGCCCGTGAAGTAGACGCGAAGCATGTGAAGAAACACCGCAGCGACCATGAACTGTGCCGCCCAGTTGTGGATCGACCGAAGCATGAAGCCGAACTGGACGTCTTGAAGAATGGTTACGACGGAGTTGTACGCGGCTGTCGGGTCACCTTGGGCGGCTGCACCCGCCGTCGATGGCGAGTAGTAGAATCCGAGTAAGGCACCGGAGACCGCAGCGACTAGATACGCGAGGATCGATAACGACCCGAGCGAGTACAGCGGGTACCAGTACCAGAACTTGTTGTCGAGATCGTACTGTTCGGTGTGGCTCTTTGGCATCTGGAGGTTCGCGCGGTAGTACATCGTCTCTAGCAACTCGAGGTAGTCGACGATGCGAAGCCGCTTGTCGATCCAGATGAGCGTGGTCAAGAACGCCGTCTCGATGACCGTGAGGTCTTGGCTCTTGAGCCACGCATTGTGGTCCATTTCGTCGCGTTTTTTGAGGCTCATTGGGTGATCACTTCTTGTAGTACGGGTAGACGGCGCGTTTCACCGTCTCCCAGGCGTCGTCTGTACCGATCTCCACGCCGTCTTTATTTTCCTCGCTAATGTAGAGGTCCTCCCACTTCCGCCGACGCTTCTTCACGATCATCACATCGGGGAGGAACTCCTTGCGGTATAACACCAAGATGAACGCGAGGTCGAGGAAGATGAGCGCTAGGACGGCGCCCATGAACATGTTCCCGAACTCCGTCGACGCCCACGAGAACATCAGTCCGTAGACGAAGAGGAAAACGAAGACGACCTCGATGACGGTGAGGAGAACAATAGCGATCGCGGCCGCAGTGCTCTCTCTGGCCGGCTCGTACCGGTGGATATCACCGTACGACGATCCGCTCGAGCTCATTGGGTTCCCCCGTGTCCCGTATGTGCGGACTCGCCGTACTTTAACGTATAGAACGTGAAGACAAACGTCAACACGATCCCGAGGCCCGACGCGACACCCACCCAATGAGCGTGGATCGGCATCCCGACGTCGGCGATGTCCTCAGGCCACCCGGTGTTCGCGGCCCCGCCGCCCGCTTCGACGGTCGCGACGTCACCACCAACGGCGAGACCGGCGTGCATACCAACGGCCGTGTGGGGTACACAGTGGTAGTGGGTGATCCCGGCGTCGTCTTCGGTTACCTCGTACTCGTAGGTGTATCCCTCTTCACCGACCGGGTCACCGCTGTCGAGACTTGCCGGCCCGCCGCCATCGACTGTCTTTACGTTGTGGGCGCCGCCGTTGCCCGTCCACTCGAAGGTGATCGTCGTTCCCGGGTCGACCCACAGCTGGGTCGGGTCGAACGCCAAGCCGCTGCCGCCGGCGCCGACCTGGACGGTCACCTCACTCTCACCACGAGCGTCTTGGTAGGTACCGAGGTTGCCGTTCGTGACCCCGCTCGGCCAGTCCGGTTTGACCTCCTGTGCGGCGGCCGTTCCGGCCGTGCCAACGGCAGCCGTGGCCGCGGCGGTTGCCCCGCCGGCCGTCCGCACGAATTCCCGCCTTTTCATACAATTTTACTGCGCACGGGGTGCGCTTAAACCCACCGACTATCGACGTCCGTCTGGTGCCACATACGGGGTGTGAAACCCCCAAATTCGGCCGTTTTACTGATCGTCTCGAGCGTCGGTCAGTGCGGCCTCGTCGACGGGGACGAACTCGGGTCGTTCTTCGGCCTCTCGAAGCGCGCGAAGCCGGTCACGGTACTCCGCCGATCGGAACCGATCGGAGAGCCGCGCGTTCGCAACCATGGCGAACAAGAACCCGCCGACGAGAAGAAAGATAATCCCCATTGCGGGACCAATGATGCTCTCGAGATTGAAGAAGAACGACGCACCAAGAAGTATCGCGCCGGCAATCACCTGGACGGCCGCGATCACCTGTATCATCAGGTTGCCAAACTCACCGGACCCCTCGGGAACGCTCTCTGGATGCGGAAGCGACCAGTCAGCCGGCGGTTCGGGCACCTCGTACTCCTCCATTGCCGCCATCGCGACGAGCGGTTCGACATCTCGAAGCACGGTGCCGCGACCGCTCACCTCTCCTGTTGGACGGACGATCGCGTACCCCTCATCAGAGTAGACGAGAATGCGCTCTTCACCGTCCTCACGGACTCGTTCAAGCAGCCCGAACACCTCCCGTCGTGCGATCCGCGACTTGAGTTCTGCCTCGACGCGGTCGAGCAGCCGCCCGCCGGTGATCCACGTCTCGGGATCGAAGGCGGCGGTCCACTCCTCGGCGGTCATTCGTGCCATGTCCGCTGGTCCGAAGTCGTCGAAGTCGTACTCGGCGTCGACGCGCTCGCGGAGCGCATCGAGATCGTCTACGCCTGCGCCCTCCCCATCCGCATCCGTAGTCTCGGCGGCGCGTGAATCCGAATCGGGGGCCACCTCACTCGCGTCTGCGTCCGTCGTGGTCTCCTCGTCGTCGCGCTCGGCCTCGTCACTCTGGCCGGGCTCGTCAACGGCGTCCTCGGCGGCGCTCCGATCGGGGTCGTCCGACGCCGCTCGCGTCGAGGTGTCCTCCATCAAACCCATCTACGGGCTCGGGGGGCTAACTGTTTTCGTCCGACGCCGCCCTGCGGGCGTCCCCCGGACGTCACGCTGCCGGAACCACCGACAGCGAATACCAGCGAGTCACATCAACGAGACGAGTTGCGATGGCGGCAAATCGGGGAGTTTTACGCGTTCCGGCCCGATCAGCATGCATGGTCGACGAGTCGGTGATCGCGGCAGTGGCCGGGCTATCCGTGACGGCGAGCCTGCCGTTCCTTCTGTACGGCGCGTGGATCATGATCGACGCAGAGGTAGTGACGTGGAACGTATTGACGTACCACCTCAAGTTCATCCTCGTTGGTCTCGCGCTCACGACAATCCCGATAACGACGTGGATGCTCCCGCGGATACTCGACCAGTTGTCGGGCGGGGCAGTGATACACGCCGTCTTGGGGCTACAAGCGTACGCGATGTTGACGCTCGCGCTCACCGGTATCGTTCGGATCTTACAGGCCAAACGCAGTGCTGATGCTTACGACGACCCCGACGTCGACATCGACGAGATTCACGAGGACATCGGTCACTGGCGGAGCCGGCTTCGGCTCGGCGTAGCCGGGTTTATGATCTTCTGGCTCTGTGCGTGGCTCACGGGACTCTACCGGTTCTACACGCTGCACATCGTCCCCGCGCTGTAAGCGGCTTCGGTGAGCGACCGACAAGTTAAATCCCTGATTGCCCCTACATCGAGTATCGTGGCAGTAACGTTCGATCTCTTCGGCACGCTCGTCGACGTCGACTACCCGACAGACCCCGCCGAGGTCGTCGCGCGCGAACTCGAGTCGCGTGACGTCCCCGTTCCCGACGACTGGCACGTCGCGTACGGTGAACGCCACGTTGACGCACCTGCAGGCGCAGAGACGCCGCTGCCAGCGCACGTGAGTGCCGCCCTCGACTCCCGTGGTGTCACGGTCGCAGACAACGTCGTGCGGCACGCTGTCGTAGCCGCCTTCGACCCGACAGTGACCCGGCGCGAGGGGGCGCTTGAGGCGGTGCGAGCCGCGGGCGAGCGCGGCCCGGTCGGGCTCTGTTCGAACTGTTCGGTACCAGAACTCGTTCCCCGAACTCTGATACGCGCAGACCTTCGCGGAGAGTTCGACGCAGTCACCACAAGCGTCGGCTGTGGCTGGCGGAAACCGCACCACTCAGCGTTCGAGGCGGCGGCCGATGCACTCGGAGTCACACCGGACGCGCTCGTGCACGTCGGTGACGACCCGGCCACCGACGGCGGGATCGTCGACGTTGGCGGCCGGCTCTTCGACGTGACACAGACTCCGCTCTCAGCACTCGCTGGCGAGCTGGAGGCCGAACCGTGAGCCTCGCGGCGGCCGGCGCGATCGCGCTCGCCGCCGCCACAGACCGGGCGTTCGGTGAACCGCCGACCCGACTCCACCCCGTGGCCTGGCTCGGGCAACTCGTCGGCGGACTCGACACCAGACTTCCAGACACCCGGCTCGTCGGTGTGGGGATTGCGGTGGGTGTCCCCACGGGCTTCGGACTCGCGCTCGCCGGATTCGTGCTCACGGGCGCTGCGAGCACGCGCACAGCGGTCGGATCCGGCGAAGGCGTCACCGCGATGGTCCTGGCTGCGGGCGCGCTGTTCGTCTGTACAAGCCATCGCATGCTCCTTGAGGTTGCCACAGACGTGATCGCGTTGAGTGAGTCAGACCTCGACAAAGCGCGTTGGGAGCTGCGTGCACTCGCTGGTCGAGACGCGAGCGCACTCTCGCCGGCGTACGTCCGGTCTGCGGCCGTCGAGAGTGCAGCAGAGAACCTTGCTGACGGGCTCATCGCGCCGCTAATTGGGTTTGCGCTCGGGGCGCTCATCGCCGTCGGGGGAGGACTCTCGACAGTCGAGGGGCTCGCAGTCGCCGCCGGCGTGGCCGGGTGGGTAAAAGGCGTCAACACGCTCGACTCGATGCTCGGCTACCGCCACCGCATCGCGGGGTGGGCACCGGCTCGCCTCGACGATACGGTCATGTGGCTCCCGGCTCGTGTGGCTGCGGTGCTGCTTCTGGCCGCTGGGCACCTCACTCGCCAGCAGCGGGAGAGGCGACACAGTCTCGCTCCGACAGTGCAGCCGTCGGTCGAGCAGACTGCCGGGATTCCCGACTCGCCGAACGCCGGCTGGCCGATGGCGTCGATCGCAGCCCTCCTCGGCTGTCGACTGGAGAAGCCGGGTGCGTATGCGTTGTACCCCGATCGACCGCTACCGACGGCCACAGTGGCTCAAGCCGGCGTTCGGGTCGTCTCACGCGCCGGCTGGCTCGGGATTGGAGCTACGGGCGTGGTCGTCGCGGGGATCGGCAGGGTCGTCTCCCGATTCGAGAGCTACGGGGTGGTCGTGACGTGAGCGACCAGACAGGCCGCGTGGGACCCGCGAGGCCAATCCCTGCACTTCGCGGCGCCTTCACCTTCCTGACGCGTGTCCCGATCCCGGGTAGTGATCCCGCGGATTGGCACGCGTTTCGTCGGTCGCCGTGGACGTTTCCCGTCGTAGGCGCGGGGCTCGGGGCGGTTGCGGGGCTCGCACTGCTCGCGCCGTCGGCGTGGAGCGCCGCGGCCGGCTATCTCCTCGCGCTCTACTTGCTCGGTGGTGTCACCCACGCCGACGGCTTGGCCGACCTCGGCGACGCGATCGCTGCCCACGACCCCGAGCGCCGCCGGGCGGCACTCGACGATGCCGCGCTCGGCGTTGGCGGCGCCCTCGCGCTGGGCGTGACCCTTGTTACGACGACGCTCGGCGTGCTGGCACTCGCTACTGGCTTTACTGGCGGGCAATCGCTCGCTGGGACGACGGCGTACCGGGTGGTGCTCGCTGCCGAAGTGGGTTCGAAAGCCGGGATGGCGCTGCTCGCCTGCGTCGGCCGGCCGGCACACGAAGGGCTTGGGTCGGCCGTCGCAGGCGATGTAGGGCCGGTATCGATGCTCCCGGTTGTCGTGCTCTCGGTGCCTGTCGTGCTCGCGCCGCCCGCTGGAGCGTTCCCAGCGTTGGTGGCGACCGTGCTTGCAGGGCCGGCCGTGGCATTGTTTGTGTACCGTCGGGTGTCGCCGTGGCTGGGCGGCGTAAGCGGTGACGTGCTCGGAGCGACGAACGAGCTCGGGCGTGCCGTCGCGCTTCACGTGGGGGTGATCGTGTGGGCGTTCGTGTGAGTTTGAACGCTGCGAGCGCACGGCGTGCACCACCGATCTTCGGCCCGACGGCGTCACAGCACCGGTGATACGCGGATCGATGACGGATACCGCAAACGCGGCTACACACGCCTCGAGCCGCCCTGTGATGCCGGCAGTCCTCCTGTGTGGAGGACGCGGGACCCGACTCAACGAGAACCGGGAGAAGCCACTTGTTCCAGTCGACAGCCGGCCGATGGTCGGACGGGTGCTTGACGCGCTCGCCGCCGCACGCATTACACGGGTCGTCGCAGTCGTCTCACCGCACACACCAGCGACCGCCGACCGACTCCGCGACGAGCTCGCCGATGCAGTCGCCGTTCCCTGTACCGTGCTTGAAGGAAGCGGCGACGGCTACGTGACGGACCTCAACCGCGGCCTCGACACGGTCAGTGGTCCGGCGGTTACAGTCGCTGCCGATCTCCCGCTACTCCGTGGCTCCGACGTCGACGCGGCGGTCGATGCCGCGGTGAGGCCAGATACCGGCAGCGGCGACGCGTATGCGCCGGTAGACACGCGAGATGACACCACGGGTGATTCCTCGGTACAGTCCGTAACGGTCTGTGTGCCGGCAGCACGGAAGCACGAATTGGGCGTAAGCGTCGACACGACGTTCGAGCACGAGGACGGGGTGCTCGCACCGAGCGGGCTCAATGTCGTGGGAGACGACCCCGACCGGATCCTCGTGAGCGAGAATCGGTCGCTCACGATCAACGTCAATCGGCCGCGAGACCTCTCAGTCGCTCGTACAGTCGCCGCGGAGCACGCCGAGTTGCGGTGATAGGCGTTCGAACACAGTCGATCGTCGTCGCATGTTTCGGCGAACGTGGTAACGAACGGAGAGGTTTTTATTACCCACCCGTACTCCCCGTGTATGGACACCAGTGCGCTTGACGAAGTCGGCTGCGTGGCACACGGAGGGACCACCGATCCCCACGTTGTCGACTTCAGTGCGAACACCAACCCACGGTCACCAGCCGGGGTGGCGGGTGTGTACGAGTCGGCACTTGCAGCGGCGCGTCGGTATCCCTGTGACGGCTACACGGACTTCCGGACGGCCGCCGCTGAGTACGTCGGATGTGACCCCAAAGCGGTGATCCCGACCGCGGGTGCGACCGCCGGGATGCGGCTCCTCTTTTCGATTCTCGTCGAATCCGGCGACTCCGTTGCCGTTCCGGCCCCGTCGTTCGGCGAATACGAACGAGAAGTTCGGCTTCAGGGTGGCGTCCCGATTCGGATCGCTCACGACACGATCCTCGAGGTCGACCCGACAGACCACGCGGCCGTCGTGGTCTGTACCCCGAACAACCCGACCGGTGAGCTACCGCCGCGCCGGGGGCTCCGTCGGCTCGCCGAGCGGTGTCGTGACGCCGATACCACGCTGCTTGTCGACGAAGCGTTCCTCGACTACACGCCGCAACCGTCGCTCGCAGGCGAGCCGGGCGTGGTCGTCGCACGGTCGCTCACTAAGCTGTTCGGGCTCCCAGGCATTCGTGCCGGCTACCTCGTCGCCACCGGTCAACTCCGCGATCGGCTCGACACCGCACGCATCTCGTGGGGGCTCTCGACGGTCGCCGCCGAGGTGAGTACGCACTGTCTCAGGCGGTCCGAGTTCGTCGAACGAACCCGGCAGCGGGTCGCCACAGAACGTGAACGGATCCGCAACCGGCTCGAGACACGCTGGGAGGTCTACCCATCTCAGGCGCCGTTCCTGCTCGTCGACGCCGGCGACGACGACGTCGACGAGATTATCTCGACCGCGAGAGAGCGCGGCGTTGCGCTGCGCGACGCCCGCACCTTTCCAGGGCTCGACGACCACCTACGGACCGCCGTTCGTGGCTCCAGGGACAACGATCTTCTCCTCGAGGCGCTCGAGGTGTGAGGGCCCTGGACGAACCCACCGAGCCAGACGGGGCGTTTCAGGTGGTGGTCTCCGACGGCGTCTGTCGATTCTGGCGGCCAAACCGGCTGACACGGTTTCTCTCGACTGGCTTCGACGGCGGCGAAGGCATTGCGGGCGCAGCGTACAACGTGACCGTCCCAACAGGATGGGGAGACGACGGCCAGCGCGACCTGCGGGCGTACGTCTCAGATCGAGTGACTGCGGCCGGTTTCGGTGAAGACAACACCGTACAGGCAGACGGACCACCGGCGTTACTTACCGGTGTCGCCCAGCGGCACGCCCGAGTGGCACGGCTCGACGGCGCGACCGTTCTCGCCACGGCCGGTGTTTCGAACCCTGCGGCGCTGCCGGTTCCACCAACTGCAGCGGGCGAGCCTTCAACGATGAGAGAGCACGACGAGCAGCGTCGCGACTCGGGAGATCAGGCCGACCGAGACCGATCGACCACGCGACGAGCGGACGGTACGGTCAACCTGCTCGTCGGGGTCAACCGCCCGCTCGAACCCGGAGCACTCGCCAACCTCGTGTCGGTCGTCGCGGAGGCGAAGGCGGCGACACTGCTCGCGACGGTCGGTGTGCCCGGGACCACGAGTGACGCCGTCGTCGTCGGCTGCACGCCGACAGACGCACCTTGGGGCCGGAAGACAGCGCCATTTTCCGGGTCGGCGACGCCGGTCGGGGCGGCAGTCCGGGCCTGTGTGCGCGACGCCCTTCGTGCGTCGCTTCGCTCGCGATACGGACCCGACTTCGCCGACGCCCCTCCGTCGGTCGCGGACGCCGAATACGGCGTCTCGACCGAGCGCATGGCAGCCGTGTCGGTCCCCACAGAGCGCTAGTCTTCACCCGTCCACGACGTCGCGATACGGCCCTCGGCGACTAACTTCTCGAGGTGGGCGCGAACAGTCCCTCGTGCGAGACCAACCACACCCGAGAGGTCGCGGTCGTACGCGGCATCAAGGACGGCGTCGACGTCGCTCGCACCGGCTTCGACCGCCTCGAGGACGCGTCCTTCGCGGTCAAGCCGGTGCTCGGCGAGACGCCGACACGTCACAGCCGGATCGTCGACGACCGGCCCGTGTGCCGGGGACAGTCGGTCGACACCACTGTCACGGACGCGGTCGAGACTGTCTAGATACGCGGCAAGATCACCGTCCGGTGTGGCGACCGCAACGCTTCCCTCGGCGACGACGAGGTCGCCGACGATCCCCACGGTCTGGTCGGGTCCGTCCGTCACGAAGGCGAGGTGGTCCGGCGCGTGCCCGGGCGTCGCCCAGACGCGAACGTCGGTCGATCCGACCGTGTCGCCGTCGGCGATCGTCTCGTCGGGGGCGACACCGGTCGCCTCGCGGAAGCGGTCGACGTGGTTAGCGTGCGCGTACACGGTCGCGCCGGTCCGTGACGCGTATGCGGCGACCGCGCCGACGTGATCCGAATGGGTGTGTGTCACGGCGATCGCCGTCACTGGGGAGCCGTTTGCGGCGGCCGCAGCCACCGCCCTGTCGAGTGTGTCAGTTTGTGCTGCCGGGTCGACGAGGAGTCTATCGACGAGGTAAGCACTTGTGGTGCCGCCCGGGGCGTGGGTCTCTACCGGGAGCGGGACGCGGGTGACGTGTGTGGTGTCGTCTACGGCCGGGTCGGGTTCGTGGTGTGACATCGTCTGAGCGGCTATCGTTCGGTTCTGGCGTGAGCGCTATCAGTCACCGCGACCCAGCGAGGATTGCATGTCGGGACCCGGACCGGAGCCGCTTCGGTCGGACCCTGGGATCGCGGCTGAGGCATCGCCGGCCACCGCAAACCGCGAGAGGTCGGCAACGCCGTCGTCGACGGCCGAAACAGTCTCGTACGGCCGGCTGACGACGATGTCGCCGGCGCGGCTCCGGGTGATCCCCGGAATCGCGGTCAGCTCGGCCATCGATGCCGCGTTGACGTCGAGCGGGTACGGCACGCCGGTGACCGAGCGGTAGCCGTGGTCGGTGACCGCCACGTCGATGACGGTACCGAGCTCGCGCTCGCCCGGAACCGCCACGAGCAGGGCGTACGTCCCGACCTGTCGACCGAACGTCTTCCCATCCTGGTGGTACTCCAAGTGGACATCAGGGAGGACCGTTCCCGGTGGGACGACGCGGTCGAGCATCGGGTTGTCGACCGTCTCACGGATCTCGCGTTTGTACGCCTGGAACTGGTCGCGGTGGGCCTTCGCGATCTCCGCGCCGGTCTCGGCCATCTCCGTGCCCGCGAACGCCATCACCTGCCGGACGTTGATGCGGCGGAGCATGAGCCCCTCGTCGTAGACGGATTGAAGGAAGCGCTTGTTGTGTTCGTACGTCTCCGGACGCTCGCCTTTCAACCCGTGAACGAGGTTGATGCCAGGCAGGAGCTTCGGGAGCCGCGGCGAGGCGGCGGGACCGGTCGAGGGACCGTAGCGGCGGTCGGGGTCGGGACCGGAGACGCCACCGGACTCACTTGCCGGCGGATCGCCTGGCCGCCAGCCGCCCTCCTCGTTGACGACGCGAACGGCCGCCAGACACTCGTCTGCGGTGACGAGCAGGTCGTTCTGGGATTTGACGACCGGATCCGCCGACTCGAGTCCGAACGCAGCCGTGTCGCCCGGGGTGTTGTGTTCGGCGATGATACGGATCGCCTCGCGGGAGGCGTCCGGGTACTCAGTGATCGTCACCGGGTTCATATTGTCGAGGTGGAGTGTCTCGAGGTCGGGCGCGACCCGCCGAATCCCCCCGTACAGGTCTCGAAGCGCCGCTGGATTGGGCGCCTCGCCATCGCCGCCGAATGCGAGGATGTCTGCCTGCCGCCCGAGCCGAAAGTGGCGCACTCCACGGTTGGAGAGGGCGTCGACCTCGTCGACGACTGCGCCGGCCGTCCGGAACGACGGGTTCCCGTAGAGCGGCTCCGTACAGAACGAACAGCGGTACGCACACCCCCGGGCGGTCTCCAGCTCGCAGATGAGGTAGTCGGGGTGGTTCGGGTGTTGTTCGACGACGAACGCACCGAGTGACGCCCAGCGGTCGGCTTCTTCGGTGTCGCGCATACGGTCACCGAACCCCTCGAGTCCGTTCACGACCAGGTCGTGTGCGGCCGCCTCGACGTCGCCTTTCGCGACGAAATCGTAATCAAGGTCGTCACGCTCCATCTCTTGTGCGCCGGCGTTCTCCTCGCCGACGCCGAACCGGACGGGACCGCCGAGGAGGGTCGTGCCGTCCGCGGTCCACGCGAGGTCGCGCACCTCGTCGGGCTCTGCTGGCGTCCCGCCAACGTACTTACCCGGGACCGTCATGCCGCCGACGTAGACAAAGAGATCGGCGTCCGCGACTTCTGCGCGCGTCTGGCGGTCTGCGCGAAGCTCGTCGATCGTGTGATACGTAATCGCCGACTCAGGGACGCCCGCATCGACGAGCGCGCCGGCCGTGTACCGTGGGTACGTCGAGAGGTACGGCGGCACCCCGAAGTGCGCCGGTTCGTCGACGTAGCCGTCGACGATCGTGACGGAGGTGTCGGCCGGGGAAATCATGCTGACGCTGTATACACGGTGGAGGCTGAAAACGCGTGCGGAATGGTCGAGTGTCGGCGTTCGACTGAGGCGGTGAGACGATTGTGCCCTCAGTAGTGAATGAACCCCTCACTTGGCGGTGCACGGTGGTCGGTGGTAGGGCGATCACCGCGGACCCAGGCCGCGGCCGCCCACGCCGCGAGAAGGCTGTCGAGCGCGTCCCCGCCGGCGTCGTCGGCGACCACGGAGCGAATCGCCGTCGCCGTCGGCTGGGGATCGACGGTGACCGCGTCACTCGTGAGAATCTGGTCGAGCACGGCGCGTCGAAACGCTGGGTCGTCGTGGGCGTCTTTGTACGTCGTCGAGCGGACCGCGAGCCGCGACCCGAGCACGGCAGCGGGATACGTCTCGAGGAGCACCCGGTCGGCCGTTGCCGCACCCGGCTGGAACGGCCACGCGGCGGCCGCGTCCGACCGGACGAGCGGCACGAGGAGGTCTCGGAGGGCGTGGTAGGTGATCCGAAAGACGAATCGGTTGTACGGACAGAGGCCGTCGAACCGCTCGTCACACCGTCGCAGAATCTCCTTGCGGTCGCCACCGGTGGCGCGCTCCGTCAGTCGATGACACGTCGTTTGAAAATCGTCTGCGTCCGAGAATGTGTCCGGAACGGTCTCGAGGAACGCCCGCCAGTCGGGCTCCTCGACGATTGGGTCGGGCAGTGAGAACGGGGCATCGAGCCCCACGACAGCCGGCGGCTCGGCCTCGGCTATCGTCTGGCGAAGCGTGTCGAACACGGCATCTCGACTCCGTGGCTCGCTCGGTAGCGCACGCGCCGGAAACGGGTTCTGGAGGGCGACCGCTCCGTCAGTGACGGTCGCTCGCGTTATCCACGTCTTTCGATGGGCGGCCGACGCCGACGCGCTGAGGTCGACGCCGAGCACCGTGACGGGGGCCTCGGCGGATGTGTCGTGAGGGGTCGAGCCGCCGTCAGCTGACGTGTTGTCGCGTGTCGAGTCGGATCGCACACTCGATCGAGTGCTGCCACGCCGTTTAAGCCCTCGCCCACACAACGTCCACACATGCCAGCGACGATGGAGGTCAAGTGCGTCGACGACGACTGCGAACTCGACATGTTCGAGAACCACTACACGTACGACGTCCCCGACGAGCACGCGGTGGGTGACCTTTCGTGTCCGTACTGTGGCGGGACCGAGCTGGTTGAAATCGAGGTGTGATCACGTGTCACAGATCGTCGAAACCGGTCGATCCGTCGTACACCGGGCGCTCTCCCGGGCCGGTCGCGGCTGGAGCAAGCTGCAGGAGCGCCGACCGCTCTCGGTCGATCTCCTCGAGAGCGATGACGCCTACCTTGTCGTCTTCGACGCCCCCGGCGTCCGCGGCGAGGACGTCAGCGTGCGCTTTCGTGACCACACCATCGAGGTACAGCTTGACCGCTTCCGTGAGTTCTACGAGCACGCCGAACTCGTGTTTCCCGGCCGCGGACTCGAACTCACCGGAACCGCGACACTTCCTGAAGACGCCGACGTGACTCCTCGGGGAGCGACCGCGACGGTTACCACCCACGGCACGCTCGAAGTCGAGATCCCCAAAGACGACGCGGTCGAATCGGTCGACGTGGTCGAAGCAGACGACGCGGACGACGGTCACTGACGGGGTGTGTCGCACGCGCGCACCGATACCGAGTGCCCGAGTGACGCACATCGACCCGGGTGACACGCGTGTCCCCGCCCCGACTATACGTCTCCAGGCCGTCGATAGGGTATGAATCAACTCGTCGACGGCGAGTGGCGAACAGACACCTTCGAGGCGACCGACGAGACGGGGGCGTTCGATCGACAGACGACAACGTTCCGGAACTGGATCGCCGGCAGCGACGTCCCCGATAACGTGGACGCAGAACCCGACGACCGCTTCCAGCCGGAGGCGGGTCGGTACCATCTTTACGTATCGTACGCCTGTCCGTGGGCACACCGGACGCTCCTCGCGCGGTCGCTGCTCGGACTCGAAGACGCGATCGGCGTGAGCGTCGTCGACCCGTGGCGCGGTGAGGATGGCTGGCAGTTCACACCCGACAAGCCCGGCTGTACCGTCGACCACCTCCACGGGAGCGACACCCTCCGCGAACGGTACGTCGCTGCTGACCCAGAGGCGACCTGTCGCGTAACCGTCCCCGTGCTCTGGGACACCGTCGAAGACACCATCGTCAACAACGAGTCGCGCGAGATCCTCCGGATGCTCACGACCGCGTTCGACGACCTCGGAAACGACGTCTCGCTGCTGCCGGACGACCCGGCGATCCGTGACCGAGTTGATGCGGTCATCACAGACATCTACGAGCCGATCAACAACGGCGTCTACCGCGCCGGCTTCGCGACCAGCCAGGCCGCCTACGACGAGGCGATAGCCGACCTCTTTGCCGCGCTCGACCGGTGGAACGACCACCTCGCAGATCAGCGCTACCTCGCCGGCGACACCCTGACCGAAGCAGACCTCTGTCTGTTCACGACGCTGGTCCGGTTCGACCAGGTGTACCACACCCACTTCATGTGTAACCGGCAGCATATCCACGAATACGAGCACCTGTGGCCGTACACCCGCGACCTGTATCAGACGCCGGGCGTCGCCGAGACGGTCGAGATGGCCCACATCAAAGAGCACTACTACACGACGCACCCAGACGTGACGCCGACCGGGATTATCGCGCGCGGACCGGATCTTGACTGGGAGGCCCCACACGACCGTGACCAGTTGAGCGGCGAGACGCCAGTAGCCGCAGACGACTGAGTCGGTCGGCTGGCTCGGGACGCCGCATCGGTAGTATGGCCGCTAGACCACGGTCACCCGCTATCGGTCGGTGACGCCCGCAGCATCCATCTCGGCGACCTCCATCTCGAGCCACTCGCGGAGCCACCGAACGCGCTTGAGCCGCTGGTGAGCGATGCTCTCTGCGGTGTCCGAGACGACCCGGTCGATATGGTCACGGCCGCGATCGAGTACCCGGTCAACCATCTTTGCGGCGTCCATGTGCGTTCGAGATTCGTAGCCCATGCGCAACAACATCAACACGGCGCCGTTCGCCCCAACTTTGTCGAGCACGTCGGCCTCTATCAGACACCGGCTCTCGAGGGGAACGTTTGCGAGGTCGCCGGTGTACGAGTGGTCGACGACCGCACCCGCTACCTCCTCGATGAACGACTCGGGATACGTTCCGCGGCTCTGGAGGTATTCCCGGGCGACCCGGGCACCGGCCTCGGCGTGGACGTCTTGGTCGGCTTCGAGCTTCGCGACGTCGTGGAACACGGCGGCGACCCGAACGACGTCGACGTCGGCGCCCTCGGCGTCCGCGATCTTCTCCGCGAGGTCGACCACGTTGAGGATGTGGTTGAAGCGGTAAGCGGCCGAGTGCCACGGATACCACCGCATCCGACCGCCATCGTCTTCGGCCTCGACGCTGGCGACAAGATAGTCGCGCACGAACTGTCTCATCTCGGTGAAGTCCGCATCGGTGACCTCCGTTTGCTTAATTTCGACGCCCACACAGACCACCCCGGGCGAGAGACTCATGATTCATTACGCTACTGGACGGGCGTTTCGTTCTTAGGCGTTACGACGCCCGCCGTCAGGCGGCAGACGGTGGATGGTACCCGGATCGTCACGTGAGCCGCGACCGGCCGAGCCCCCGAGAGGTATACGTGCCCCGGCCGAGTAGCGCGAACGTGACCGAACAGCGCTATCTCACCGACGACACGGTCGAGACGTTCGAAGCGACCGTCGAACGGACCCTTGACGACCGAGTCGTCCTCGATGGAACCCACTTCTACCCGACCGGCGGCGGCCAGCCACACGACACCGGTACCCTGGCCGTCGCCGACGGCCCAGATCGACGGTTCCGCGTCGTCGACGTGGACAAACAAGATGCCGTGTACCACACGGTCAAACCGGCCGACGGAGATGCCGACGCGACAGCGGTGGATACCGACGACACGTCGACGCTTCCCGCACCCGGAACGGTCGTTGTGGGGACGATCGACTGGGAGCGACGACGGGCACACTCGCGGTACCACACCGCCCAGCACCTGCTGTCGGCACTGTTGCTCGAGTCGTTCGACGCCTTGACGACCGGGAACGCGCTCTACGCGGACCACGCCCACCTCGATGCCGCCTACGATCGGTTCGATGACGACGACCTCAGACAGATCGAGACGAGGCTCAGAGAGCTCGTCGACGCCGACCTGCCGGTCGATCGCTACACGCTGGACCGCGCGGAGGCGGAGGCGACGCTCGACACCGAACGGACGCGTATTCACCTCCTCCCCGACTCCATCACCGAGCTTCGGATCGTCGAGATTGGGGGCACAGACGACACAGAACCGTACGACCGCACCGCGTGTGCGGGCACACACGTCGATACGACCGGTGAGATCGGCGAGATTGTACTCACCGGACGAGAGACCAAGGGGGCCGACGAAGAACGGATTCGCTTCGCGCTCGCAGACCACTTCGAAACGCCCTGAGCCGCCTGTTGCGGTCTGTAGAACGGCAGATCCAGTCGAGTCGGTGCCGCGGGACGGCACGGCGGATCCCGCCGCTTATGTATCGTGCGGGGTTGTGACCGGCATGAAGTTCTGCGACGAGTGCGGATCGATGATGAAGTCGGGCGAGGGCGAAGACCACTGGGTCTGTACGGCGTGCGGCTACGAGGTCGGACGTGACGGCGACGACGAAGACGTCTGGACAACAGAGTCGCAGGTCGAATCCGAGATCGTCGACGTCAGCGACGCCGAAGACAAAGGGCTCCCGACGACGACCGCGCATTGTCCCGAGTGTGACAACGACCGGGCGTACTGGTACATGCAGCAAATCCGCTCGGCAGACGAGTCAGAGACTCGGTTTTTTGTCTGTACAGCCTGCGAACACAAGTGGCGCGAAGACGACCACTGAACACACTCCCGGAGACGAGCGGCGTGTCGTTCGAGCACCGATCTCGACGGTGCTGACAGCGAACCGAGCGATCCCCGGTGTTTAATCCGCCTGCGTGGGACACAACGAGTATGGATCCGCCGGTCGTCCCCGCTGATCAGCTCGGCGACTGGCACCAAGTCGAGCACGCCACAGAGCAGCCATTCGCCGCCGGCCCCGTGTCGGTCACGGCGACAACGGTTCGATTCGAGCGACCGGCCGAGCAGCCGCCCGCGCCCTTCTTTTTCGCGAGTCGACTGGCGATCCGACCCGAGACATCGCCGAACCGGGCGCTCACCCGACTCGTCGAGCGTCGCGCGCGCTCGGGATTTCGCGACCGCCTCGCGGACCGCAGCATCGACGCGGTCGAGTCGCACGGTGAGCGACAGATCAGTATTGACGATCCGGCTGCTTCGCGGGCGACGCTCGTGACCTACCGCGGGCAGGCCGTACTAGAGCCGGTCGAGGACGCACCCAACGAGACGATTGCGGGCACTCCCGGGCACGTCCCCGTCGAGGCGCTGCTCGCCGTTTGGACGGCCGACGACTACCTGCTTGCGGGAGGCGGGTATCCGCTCGGCGACAGGGCCGACGAGGCGCGTCGAACGTTGCTGAGACTCGTCCGCCGTGTGCGAGGCTAGTGTCGACACGGGACGGCGTCGGTAGCACTTCCCACCGGTGGAACATCGCCTCGATACGCGGACGTGCCGAGTGCGCCGGCGAACATCGGAAGCTGAAGCTCGTAGGTGTACAGGAGATCGAACGCGGCGAACGGGTTCGCGCCCGCCGCGAGGATCCCCGGCGCGTCGAGGCGGACACCAGCCGCGAGCGTCACGATTCGCGTTTGCTCGAGGCTACCGGCGAGCTCGACGCCCCCCTCGTCGCCAGCGGCCGGATCCGTGAGTACCGAAGCGTGGACGGCCGCATCGATCTGTGCCGAACCGTTTCCGATCGCGAGCGGATACCCGTCCCCGGTGAAACATCCTGTGATCGGACCACCGTCGCGGGCGGGTGACTCAGCGGGCGACGGGTCGATCGATTGCCCGACGAGTGGACCGTCGGCCGACGTACCCTCGACGACCTGCTCGGCGGCGACGACACCTAGCCCCACCGCGGCAGCGAGACAGCAGACACTGACGAGAACGGCGACGAGCATCAGTCGAGCGCGCCGCGTCGACGGTCCATCCATGATCGTATCGAGCCGGAGTGGATGATAAATCCCGGCGGCCCAGGTATCAGCGCTGAGAAGCGGGGTCCGACCCGTCAGTCGGTGAGCGGCGACTCGTCGTCTAAGAGGTCGGTGTCGAACGAACCGCCGTGCTCAAAGAGCCCCTGTATCAACAGCTCTGCGGTCGCCATATTCGTCGCGACGGGCACATCTTTGACGTCACAGACACGCAAGAGCGCGGAGATGTCGGGCTCGTGCGGCTGGGCCGTAAGCGGATCGCGGAGGAAGATCAGGCCGTCGACGTCGCCGTCGGCCACCATGGCACCGATCTGGAGGTCACCGCCGAGTGGTCCAGAGGCCTGCGGTGTCACCGACAGCGACGTCTCATCAGCAATCCGGCCACCGGTGGTGCCAGTCGTCACCAGCTCGTGGTCTGTGAGGACGTCCGCGTGGGTGTTCGCGAACGCGACCATCTCGTCTTTCAGTTCGTCGTGCGCGATGAGCGCGATGCGCATGTTCAGGCACTCTCCGGGTGGGGGCTTAAGCGCTCTCGTCGCGTCGAGTGACGGCAGCGCACACGCAGGCGTTGAACGACGATGACGACCCAGAGGCAGTCACGAACGCCTCATTTGAACCGGAACGTCTCCAGATTCTTCGGGGCGAACGTCCGCATGTTGTAGTCGTGATACAGCGCCGACGAGAGGTCCTGGACGGAGCGCTCGTCGCCGTGGACACAGAGCACCTTCTCTGGACGCGGGTTCATCGTCTTCACGAAGTTCTCGAGCCCTTGGCGGTCGGCGTGTCCAGAGAAGCCGTCGACGGTCTCGACGCCCATCTCCAACGAGAGAGTGTCGCCGCGGCCGCCGTTGCCCCAGTCAGAGACGGGAATCTCGTCCCAGCCGTTCTGGAGTCGTCGGCCAAGCGTCCCCTGCGCCTGGTAGCCGACGAAAACGAGCGTCGAGTCCGGGTCGGGACCAATGTGGCGAAGCCACGACATGATCGGGCCGCCTTCGACCATCCCGGAGGTCGAAAGCACGATACATTGGTCGCCGTCGGCGACATCTTGGCGCTCGTCTTCACCGCCGTCGATGTGGTTGAACTCCTCGGCGAGGAACGGGTTCGCGTCTTCGTGGAATATGCGGTCGCGCAGGTCGTCACGCAGGTACTCCGGATACGTGGTGTGAATGGCGGTCGCTTCCCAGATCATGCCGTCGAGGTGGACCGGCATCGACGGGATATCGCCCTCGCGCATCGCCTCTTCTAAGACGAGCATGATCTCCTGTGAGCGCCCCACCGCGAACGCCGGAATGACAACCGTACCACCGGCCTCGTACGTCTCGTTGATCACCTTTTTCAGCTCGCGCTCGGAGTCGGCTTGGTCGGTCTGGTAGTCGTTGCGGCCGCCGTATGTCGACTCTAACACCAGGGTCTCGACCCGCGGAAAGTCGTTTACCGCGCCGTTGAACAGTCGGGTGTCCTCGTAGTGGATGTCGCCGGAGAAGGCGACGTTGTAGAGCCCGTCACCGATGTGAAAGTGCGTCACCGCGGAGCCGAGGATATGGCCCGCGTTATGGAAGGTGATCTTGACGTCGGGCGCAATGTCGGTGACGTCACCGAACTCAAGCGGGATCGTGTGTTTGATCGTCTCACGGACCTGTGCGGACTCGTACGGCGGCGTCCGTCCCTCCTTGGCGGCGACATCGAGGTAGTCGAGTTGGAGCAGCCCCATTAGGTCACGGGTCGGCTCCGTCGTGTAGACGGGGCCGTCGTAGCCGTACTTGTACAACAGTGGGAGCAGCGCCGAGTGATCGAGGTGTGCGTGGGTCAACACCACCGCGTCGATGGTCGCGGCGCCAGTCCCGAGCCCCTCCGGCACCTGTAGGTACGGAACCTCGCCCTCCGCGCCCGGTTTGTCGCCGCAGTCGATGAGGATCCGGGTCTCCGGCGTCGAGAGCACGAACGCGGCGCGTCCGACCTCCCGACAGCAGCCGAGTGTCGTGATCCTGACCCACTCGTCGTCCGAGAGCTCCTCACGGTGGATCTGTCTCCCGACGCGCTCGAGGATGTCGCGGCGCTCTTCGCGCTCATTTTTCAGGAATCCCCGGACGTTCGAGACGGTCGATGACTCGATAGGTGGCGTCCGTACTACCTCGGGCGTCCACCCCACTTCTTGGGTGATCTCACGGAGCGTCGACCCTCGTCTCCCGATCACCATTCCAGGTTTTTGTGCCTCGATCACCACCTCACCGGTATCCTCGTGGAAGTCGAGGTCCGTCACACCGGCCGCTTCGGGGATCACCTCGCGGACCTCCGCTTCGGCCCGGTCCGGTGAAGAAAGCACGGACGGGTCGGGACGGACCGTAATTCGCTTCCGGAGTTTGGAGGCGAGCTGGCGTATCAGGTCGCCATCGCCGGCAAATTCCTTGGGGTCGCGGGTGTACACGACCAGTTCTGGGCCCTCGTACTTTACGTCCGTAACGCGGACGTCGCTCGGGACCTCCTGTTCTATCGTCGACTTCAGATTCTCGAGTTGCGTATCGACTTGGCTCATAGCTCAACCGCGGGCCGTAAGGTGCCGTCGCCGTCTCGCCGACGGGTACGCGACGCGTCCAGGTGCGTACGAACCGTGACGGAAGACATCGTGGACGGACTCTCTATATGTATTGTGCGGGAACAGCCAGCGAAAACCCGCTTGTATCCGAGTAGACCCCCATCGTTATAAAACACTTCGCAAAACGGATATTCCCTCGTGGGCACCGGGATGCATGCAGATCACCCAAACGCGCGTCCGCGAGGAGCGCGACTGGCTGCGCGAGCGCGCCCCGGTCGTCGTGCCGATCCTGAACGAAACACGCGACCACCTCGGCCGGCGCTTCGACACCGAGGTGACGCACGTCGAACCGGAGACGTATCGTCGCGAGGTCGACGCCGTCTTCGCGGATGGCGCGGTCGCGGTGAACGTGGCCGGCTACGTCGGACTGTTACGCGACCTCGACGTCGAGAGAGACTACCCGGGCTTCGTCGTCGACGAGGTGCTTGGGCGTGAGTTGGCCGCAACGATAGCCGGAGGGCAGCCACTATCGGTCCTCGCGGGCGCGACGTTCCACGTCGCAGATACGTTCGTTGACGACGATGCCACCGCGACGGGTACCGGCACCGCGGGCGCCGACGACCTCGACGCGGCAGTCGCCGCCGGGTTCCAGACACGGCTCCCGGGGTGGCCGTGGCGTGCGCGTGAGAGTCCATTCGCGCTCGATCCACACGATGAGCGCTAGTGATATCACACGATGAGCGCTAGTGATACCACACGATGAGCGCTAGTGATACTGGTCCAGCCACGACCGCAGAATGCGTCGCCTGCGAGTGCGTTCCGGCCACGAACCAGTCGCTCAGGTGGTGAGCTTCCGGAGGAGGTCGAATCCGCGGTCCCGAACCGAGTCGGGGAGGAACCGCGCGAGGACCCCGATCCGCGCCGGGGTTCCGGGTTGGATGCGCGCCGGCGGATTCCGTGCGGCCGCGGCGTCGACGATCGCCTCGGCGACAACCACCGGATCGACCGCACCCGGTCCATCGCCACCGATCGCCTGGGCGTCCTCGAAAAGCGCGTAAAATTCGTCGTACGCGCCGGATCGCTCGATACCGTCGGTCTCGTCCGGGTTGGCTTCTCGGCTCACCCGGTCGGAAAACTGCGTGCGAACCGGACCTGGCTCGACGACAACGACGTCGATGCCGAACTCCCGCACCTCGTTCCGAAGGGCGTCCGAGAGCGCCTCAAGCGCGAACTTCGAGCTCGAGTAGACGCCACCGCCGGGGACAGCGACCCGACCAGCGACAGACGAGACGTTCACGATGGTTCCATCACCCTCACGTCGCATCGCAGGCAGGGCCGCGCGGATCAGCCGATGGGGGCCGTAGACGTTCACGGCGAACTGGTCGTGAACCCCATCGGGGGTGACGTCTTCAACGGGGCCAAACTGGCCGTAGCCGGCGTTGTTCACCAGCGCGTCGATCGTGCCCGTTTCGTCGAGCACCCGGGTGACGACGCGGTCAACGTCATCTGGGTCGGTGACGTCGAGTGTCGCCAGCTCACAGCCCGCCTCGCCGAGCGTCTGCACGTCGGCCGGACGTCGCGCGGTGGCGTACACCGTCCACCCCTCTTCGAGGAACGTCTCCGCCGTCGCGCGACCGATACCCGACGAACAGCCGGTGATGAGTGCCGTCTGCTGCACGGTCGACCCGTCGCGGGCCGTCGGCATAACTCTCCCGAAGACCCGGACAGTACACGGTCACCCGTACGGCGCAAGGTCGCTCGTACGGCGAGCACTGACTCGTGTGACGTTCGATTACTCGTCGGACGGGGTGAACGATCGCAGCGACTCGCTGCGGACGCCCATGGCTCTGGAGTCGGGCGCCGTATCCTCGAAGCACCACCGCTCGTAGAAGCCGTCGACGTCGGCGAGCAGGTCGACGTAGGCGCCGTCAGGAGCAGTCGCTCGTATCCATCGAACGACTGCGTCGACCATCGCGGTGCCGATCCCCCGTCCCTGGTGTGGCTCGGCGACCGCGGTGTCGACGAGGTGAAAGTTCGCGCCTCCGTCGCCGACGACACGCGCCATCCCGACCGCCGTCTCCGTATCTGTCTCGACGACGTGAACACCGAAGAGCGTGTGTGGGAGGCCGCGTTCGGCCGCCTCGCGAGACCGCTCGCTCATCCCGGCCGCGCGTCTGAGTCGACAGAAGTCCTCGGCCGTCGGCGTCGATGGGTGGAGTCGGTAGCCGTCTGGCAACAGCGTCGACGGCTCGGTCGTCGGGTCGGGTTCGGCCATGCGACGCCACGTCCGCGGAGAACCCTGGTCGTTTCGGTTGTGGGGGGCGCGACGCGACTATTCGACGTCGCTGGCGTCGTCCGCGTCGGACTCGTCGTCAGACTCGGCGAGTAGGTCGTGGTCGTCGAGGATCGTCTCGAGCTCGTCAGCTGGTACCTCGCGGTACTGTCCGTCGTCGGCCGTGATCGTCGCGACGCCGACCCCGTCGGGCTCCATCCCCTCGTCTGTCGTCTCCGCGAGGGTGTCGAGTGCGAGTGCGACCGCCTCGTCCGTCGAGATGTCAGGATCGTACTCGGCCTCGAGGTAGTCGCGGAGGTCACTCCGGTTCGACCCGATAGAGAGCGCCTGCCACTCGTAGGGCGTCCCGGAGGGGTCAGTCTCGAAGAGGCGCGGCTCGCCGCCTTCGACGCCACCGACGATCAGTGCGACCCCGAAGGGACGGGCGCCACCGATCTGAGTGTACTGCTGGATATGATCAGTGATCGTCTTCGTGAGCGTCTCGATGCCGATCGCCTCGCCGTATCGCAGCCGGTTGACCTGTGCCTGGCGGCGGGCGAAGTCGATGAGCTGTCGCGCGTCGGCGACGTGCCCCGCACTGGCGACACCGACGTGGTCGTCCGCCTTATGTAGCTTCTCGATGCTCTCCGGCTCCATGAGCGGAGAGCGGGCGCGCTTGTCGGCCGCGAGGACGACGCCGTCTGCCGCCCGGATACCGACACTCGCAGTACCACGTTTGACGGCCTCACGCGCGTATTCGACCTGGTAGAGCCGGCCGTCGGGAGAGAAGATGGTGATGCCACGGTCGTACGCCTGCTGTTGGGATTGTCCCTGCATGATATCACTCGATGTCGAACGCGGTCGCGCCGACGGTGCCCGACTCGGTCTGCACGTCGCACGCGTCTCCACGCACGACGGCGGGCCGCTCGGCGCCCCCGAACGCGACGTCTCGCTGTGTTAAACTGGCGGCCGCGCGACGCATATATCTTTCTTCACAGGCTCGCACCGTCCCCGAGATTCCGCGAATGTGGATGCCCACTGGGTCGCCGTCTATCGCGTGCACGCAGGCGATAGCGGCGCGAGCGGACTCGGTGTGGTCTCGCCGAACGCGGACGACCGCCTCGCCTGTACCCTCCGAAAAGCGGAACGAGAGAAGCTCCAACCCGGCGTCTGCGCTCCCCGGATCACCAAGGAGGTTGCCGGCGCTGTACCAGAGCGCTCGCTGGAACGCCCGGCGGCCGAAGTCGGCGTCTGACCACGCCTCGATTCCCACCGCGAGATAGCGCCAGCGCGGGCGGAGGTGCTTCGGGAGGTGCTTCACGAGTCACCGGCGCTCGGACTGTCGGCCGTGTTCGCGTCGCTCGTAGGGCCCTCATCTGGCTGGTCACCGTCTCCAAGCCGTTCGGCGACAATCACGCCGATTTGGTCGTGAACGCGCTCAACATCGACCACCGCGAACCCCTCGTCGGTGAATGCCTCAACGAGTGTGCCGACCGTCGCCGGGTCGTCGACTTCGGGGCTATAGAAGGGCTCGTCTGGGTCGGGGCCCGCAAAGAACATCACGTCGCCGAGGACGATTCGGCGCGCGCCCGTCTCGGCCATCGTCGCGATTGCCTCGCGCTTCTCGTCGTCGTCGAGGTGGTGGAGCGCGAAGTTCGACGTAACAACATCGATCGGGCGGTCGTCGGGCGTCGTGAGGTTCGGCTCGCGGAACCGACCGTGAGCGAACTCGACGTTGGTGATCCGCGCCGACGAGGCCTTCCGGCGACCTTCCTCCATCATTCCCTCGCTCACGTCGCGCGCGAGGACGTAGTGGGCGTCCGGCGCGACCGCGAGCGCGATCGCGCCCGTGCCGGCACCGAGGTCGGCGACCACGTCGTCGTCGGTCGGATCGGCGTGGGCGACAACGAGGGACGCACAGGCGTGATACTCGTCGCTCTTCGAGTCGTCGTACGCGGCCGCTTTCTCCGTGAAGCGTGCCGCGTGCTCCTCAACGCTCTGTTTCATACCGTCCACGTCTGACGCCGGGCTCTATGAAACTCCCGGAGCGTCGGTCCCGGTTCCGGGAGGCGATCGTCGCCCACGCGACCAGCCCGTCTCGGACCCACTCGCGGTCGAACCCCGCCTCGACGGCAACCGCGACGAGCTCCCGCGGCGCACGAAGCCCGAGGTGTGACCGGGGGTTCGCGCTCACGACGTGCGGGGCGTCGTAGTGTGTAACGATCTCCCGAAGCTTGCGGAGGCTCGCGAGCGCGCGAACGCGCTCACCACCCGTCGACCGGAGCACCGGCCCGAAGTCGAACTCGACGTGAACGCCGTTGTCGCGGGCGGCCTTCGCGAGGACGTGATTGAAATCGCCGCCGGCCGCGGTCGGGCGGGTCAACACGTCGACCCGCGGGGTTTCGACGGCGTACCGATTCAGCCGGTCGTCGCCGCCGACGACGCAGACGACCGTGTGACTCGAGCGGGCGCTTCCGACCGCACCCGAGGCGCCGCCGGGGTCGTCGGCGTCGACCTCGACCGCGTCGACGACGTCGACGTCGTACCGATCGGCGACGGCAGTGGCGGTGGGCGGCCGGTCAGTGTCGGGTGTGTCGTCGACGCCGGCTCCTGTCGCTGACACCGGAGAGAGCGCTGAGCGGGTCCGAACGACGATCCCGTCGTACCCGTATCGGGCGGCGGTGGCCGCGTGGCGTGCGACGGTGGCGTCGCCGTCTGGGTGGGCGTGGACCGCCTCGTACATACGGCTCGATTCGACGCCCCGCGGTATCGTCGTTGCGCTTTCGAGTGCCGGGACACGAACCTCGCCTCTCGGCTTGACATCCTCCACACGGCTGAAGCCGTGGGATTCCTCGCGTTGGGGGTCTGGCATTAGCGCCACCCCCCACGGGGGCAACTTTCTCCTACGCCGACCGTAGGATACTCTGGTCTGTAT